>NZ_QUJD01000002.1:0-185141 GCF_003480555.1 Blautia sp. AM29-29 | reverse complement strand
AGTAAGAAAATTCTTTGTGTTGTGTTTCTGGCAGCCCCGGTCAGGGCGGCAGATTCAGATGAAGATATTGATGCGGCAGTGCAATTTTGTTAAACCAGGAGGTTGACAAGGAGATGTATAGAGAAATATATTTGACAGACAGACAGACAGACAGACAGACAGACAGACAGACAGACAGGAGATTTAATATGATTTCGAGAGCAAAGAAATATGTGGCAGTATTACTGGCTTTTGTATGCGTGTGTATGATATTTTCTCCCCAGACTGCATATGCAGCCGAGGACAGTTCGCAGCATGAAACTGTCAAAGTCGGTTTCTTTGCCATGGATGGTTATCATGTGATGGATGAAGAAGGCAACCGCAGCGGGTATGGCTATGATTTTCTTCGGCTGATGGCCCGTTATTGGGATGTAGATTACGAATATGTCGGATATGATAAGAGCTGGGATGATATGCAGCAGATGCTTGAAGATGGCGAGATTGATATGGTAACATCTCCCCGCAAAACACCGGAAAGAGAAGAAAAGTTTGATTTTTCACGTCCGATCGGAACCAATAATGGGATTCTGACCGTCCGCAGTGACAACAGCACGATTGTGGATGGCAATTACAGTACTTACAACGGTATGCGTGTGGCACTTTTGAACGGAAGCACACGAGATAAAGAGTTTGCGGATTTTGCAGGCAATAAAGGATTTACATATGATTCATTTTATTTTGATACGACAGAAGAGATGGAGGAAGCTCTTCAGAGCGGAAATGTTGATGCTATTGCTGCCACTTCTATGAGAAAAACAAATAATGAGCGTATCTTGGATAAATTTGACAGCGGCGATTTCTATGTCATTGTTAAAAAAGGTAATACAGAATTGCTGAATGAGATCAATTATGCAATCGACCAGATGAATGCAGTTGAGGGTGACTGGAAAACGACACTTTATAATAAAAATTATGAAAGCATCGAAACTAAGAATCTGGAATATACGGAGAAAGAAAAAAGTATTATTTCACAGTATTCCAAGGACAACCCGCTTCATGTTCTGTGTGATCCGACCCGTTATCCATATTCTTATAATGAAAATGGTGAGATGAAGGGTATTATCCCGGATTACTTCCGGAAAATTGCAGACTATGCCGGGATTTCCTATGAGTTTCTTACACCTGCCACCAGAGATGAGTATATTGCTTATCAGAAAAATAAGGAAACCACAGATATGAGCATCGATGCGCGCCTGGAAACAGATAACTATGCTGAGACGAAAAAATGGGGGATTACTGCACCTTTCATTACGATGCAGCTGGCAAGGGTGACACGGCGTGACTTTGATGGAAAAATTAATGTTGTTACTACTGTTGACCAGACAGCATCAAATTCCATTGAAGATGCAATGGCGCCCGGTGCAGAAAAACTGATGTGCAGTACCCGACAGGAAATGATGGAAGCTGTCCGTGAGGGTAAAGCAGATGCTGCCTTCGTCTACTATTACATGGCACAGGCGTTTGTGAACAGTGACACTACGGGCACCATGACATATACTCTGCTGGAACAGCCTACATTCACCTACCGCATGGTAATTTCATCAACTGAGAACCATGCGCTGGCTGGTATTCTGACGAAAGCAATGTATGCCATGCCCCAAAATCTTGTTGAAGATCTTGCAGCACAGTATACCACATACAAAGCAACAGAGCTGACATTTGTTGACTGGATCCGTCTGCATCCTGTTGTTACTGTTTTGGTTCTACTTATTTTTGGATGGCTGCTGACTGCTATGGCTGTGATAATGGTGCATCTCAGTGCAAGAAAAAAAGCTCAGAAGGCGGCCCAGGAGAAAGCTGAGGAAATGGCGGAACTGGCAGAGCATGCACAGGCTGCAAACAAGGCAAAAACAGCATTTTTGTCACATATGTCCCATGATATGAGGACACCGATGAATGCAATCATAGGATTTACCAGTATTGCAATGAAAAACAATCCGTCAGACGAAGTGAAAAATTGTCTGGAAAAGATTGACGAAAGCTCAGAGTATTTACTGTCGCTGATCAATGATGTATTAGATCTGACCCACATCGAAAGTGGAAAAGTGAAATACAATCCGGTACCGGCGGATGTGAAAAACATTACAGATTCTGCATTGGATATTATAAAAGGCTTTCTTACGAACAGGGATATCAACTTTAAGATTCAGCGTGAAGATGCAAAGATTCCGAATGTACTTGCGGATCCTGCACGCCTGCGCGATGTGCTGGTCAATATTCTGAGCAATGCCGTAAAATACACTCCGGATGGAGGAACGATTACCTTTGAAGCCCGGTGTCAGGAAAAGGGCGGGGATGGATATATAAATATGCGTTACCGCATTTCGGATACTGGTATTGGCATGAGTGAGGAATTTACAAAAGAAGTTTTTGAGGAATTTGCACAGGAAGATTCCGATGTGAGAACGCAGTACCATGGAGTTGGACTGGGGATGGCTATCGTAAAGAAGTATGTAGATATGATGGGTGGAACCATTTCCGTGCAGAGTAAAAAGCATGAGGGAACCACATTTACTGTGGATATTCCTTTGGAAATTACAGATAAGGAATGTAATAAGTCAGACACAGGTATTTCTGAAAAGGTGAATCTTACAGGTGTGAATGTCCTTCTTGCAGAGGATAATGAACTGAATGCAGAGATTGCTGCCGTGCAGTTGGAAGAGTTCGGGATGAATGTAGAAAGAGTTGTGGATGGAAAGAATGCTGTTGAGATTTTCAGAAATCATCCGGAAGGCACATTTGATGTAATCCTGATGGATATCATGATGCCTGAAATGAATGGTTATGAAGCAGCAAAAGCAATCAGGGCAATGAATGACAGACCGGATGGAAAAAACATTCCTATTATAGCAATGACAGCTAATTCATTTGCAGAAGATGTTCAGGCATCACTGGATGCAGGAATGAACGCACATTTGTCAAAGCCGATTGTGATTGATGAGGTTATAAAAACGATTATAAGGTATGTATATCATTGATTAGCAGAGGTTCATGAATTAGTGGAGTACAATTGACAGGAGCTTCGAATGTGTCATTTTTGTGTCAGAAAAAATGGTTTCGTTGCCAGAAATGCAAATATTTACAAGGCTTTTTGCAAATAAGGACACTTTTTTTAAACAAAAGGTGTTCTTTTTTTATTCCTGAAAACTTTCTATAATGATGTCAGTACAGTGATGATGAAATACTTGCTTCGGCGGGTGCACAGCAGATATTTCATTTTCTATGTGGGGGAATCTGGAGGAAAGATATGAGTAAATATTATTTAGCAGTAGACATTGGGGCGTCAAGCGGAAGACATATTTTGGGACATCTGGAAAATGGAAAGATGGTTCTGGAAGAGATCTATCGCTTTCCGAACGGCATGAAGCCGGTAAACGGAGAAAAAATATGGGACATTGAGGCTGTTTTTGGAGAAGTTGTAAATGGAATGAAAAAGTGCAGAGAACTGGGAAAAATACCGGTCAGTGTCGGCATTGATACATGGGCAGTAGACTTTGTACTTCTGGATGAAAACGATAAGAGACTGGGAAATGCCGTAGCGTATCGCGATGACCGCACCAAAGGTATGGATGCGAAAGTTTATGAGACGGTAGCCGAGGACGAACTGTATGCGACAACCGGTATTCAGAAGCAGATCTTCAACAGCATCTATCAGCTGATGGCCTTAAAAGAGAAAAAGCCGGAACTTCTGACAAAAGCCAGGACATTCCTGATGATTCCTGATTATCTGCATTTTCTGCTTTCCGGCGTAAAAGCGCAGGAATATACGAATGCAACAACAACCCAGCTGGTGAATCCAAAAACCGGAGACTGGGACAGAGAAAGAATCGAAAAGCTGGGTTATCCGGTCGAAATGTTTTTACCGATTCAGGAGCCTGGTACCGCGATCGGACATTTAAAAGAAGAAATCCAGAAAGAAGTTGGGTTTGACTGTAACGTAGTGCTTCCGGCAACACACGATACCGGATCTGCAGTGGTTGCCGTACCGAGCAATGACAAAAACGTTCTTTACATCAGTTCCGGAACCTGGTCCCTGATGGGAACGGAACTTCTGGAAGCGGATTGCGGAAAAGAAGCGATGCAGCGGAACTTCACAAACGAGGGCGGCTACAACAGAAGATACCGTTTCCTGAAAAATATCATGGGACTGTGGATGATTCAGTCGGTGCGGAAAGAAATTGCGGCAGACCAGAGCTTTGGCGAAATCTGCGAGAGTGCATCAAAATGTACGATTCCGTCCATCGTGGATGCAAACGATGACCGTTTCCTGGCGCCGGAAAACATGACCGCAGAAGTGCAGAAAGCATGCGAAGAAACCGGTCAGCAGGTACCGCAGGGAATCGCCGAAGTGGCAGCTGTAATTTACAACAGTCTTGCAAAATGCTATGCGGCAACATTACAGGAACTCGAGGAGCAGACGGGATGCCGTTACGACAACATCCATGTCGTAGGCGGCGGCGCCAATGCTGATTACCTGAATCAGCTGACGGCAAAATATACGGGAAAAACCGTACTGGCAGGTCCGACCGAGGCAACCGCAATCGGAAACCTGGCCGTACAGATGATGGCAGGAGAAGAACTTGCGGATCTGCAGGATGCGCGCAGCTGCATTTTCCAGTCGTTTGCGATTAAGCAGTACCCGGCTGTTTAACAAAATTAAGGAAGTATCCTGCTTCCATTGCGAAAAGCAATAAACAGTATGAGAGAAAAAATAGAAATCAAATTCTATTTATGTTTATGGCAGGATTGCTGCAAGGCAGTCTGCCAGTTTACAGAAAGGAGAGCAACATGTTAGTTGAAACAAAAGCAAAGGTGGGTGTATTTTCCATCGCACTTGGTGCGTATCTTCCGCAGTTTCCAAGCCTGGTTCCAGAGTTTGAAGCACAGTATGAGGCATTCAAAAAAACTATCCCGGATACCGTGGAACTGATCGACGGAGGCATTGTTACCACAAAAGAATTATCCATGCAGGCAGGAGATAAATTCCGCGCCGCAGATGTAGACCTTGTCATCTTACAGCTTTTAACGTATGCGACCAGCTACAACATGCTTCCGGCCATCCGTGACTTAAACGTACCGGTTGTCCTGGTCAATGTACAGAAACTGAAAGCGCCGGACTATGCAAATACCGATACCCCGAAATGGCTCGGCGAGCTGTATGCGTGTGGCGCAGTCGGTGAGATGGTAGCAGACCTGGAGCGTGCCGGAAAACGTCATGCTGTTATCACTGGTGTGGTAGAAGGCGGTGATGATTACGTGGCAAAAGAGATTGCAGAGTGGTGCCGCGCAGCACAGGTCCGCAGAAGATTCCGCTATACCAATATCGCACAGATTGGCCGTCCGTATCCGGGCATGATGGATCTGTATATCGATGAGACAAACCTCTACAACCGTATGGGCCTCTATACCAAACAGTTCGACTGGGAGAAAATGTGGGCCATTGCCGATCATATCACAGATGAAGACGCGATCCGTGCGAAAGCAGAGGATATTTTGAATACTTTTGATATCGAAGGCGGTGCAACGGTGGAAACCGTATGGGATATGGCAAAATATGTCGTTGCTTTTGAAGAGTGGGTAAAAGAAGAAGACCTCGGCATGATCGCGTCCCATTACGACGGATTCGCCCAGGGAATTGCTGGAAAACTGGACAGCATGCTGATCCCGGCATTTTCCATGCTGATTAAGCAGGGAACCGCCTGCGCCGTAGAAGGCGACATCAAAGTTGCCATGGCGATGAGTATCCTGAAAACGATTGCAGGAACCGGCCAGCTTTCCGAGATGTATTCCATCGACTTCAACGAGGATATTTGTATTATCGGTCATTCCGGATCCGGTGATGCCGATATTTCCCAGGCAAAGAAACCGACCATGAAGATCGTAGATGTCTTCCACGGCAAGACCGGCGGCGGATATCTGACCCAGTTCTATCCGCCAGTTGGCGATGTGACCTATCTTGGCATTACCCAGGATAAAGACGGCCACTTCAAATTTGTTGTTGCAGAGGGCGTAAACGAAGACGGCCCAATCTTTACCTTCGGTGATACCAATATGAGAACCCGCTTCTCCATCGGAGCAAGAGAATTCTGCAACCGCTGGAGCGAGGCAGGCCCGACGCACCATATGGCAGCAGCAGTGGGACGTCATATTGACACCATTCTGAAAGTGGCGAAGATTCTGGATGTGCCGGTAGATGTGATTTGCCGGTAAAATGCAATCAAATAACAATAAATTTGCGAGGCCACAGTTTTACAGACAATCTGTAATCTGTAACCTTTACAAATTACTATAAAAGTATACAGAACAGAAAGGAAACAAAAAAATGAAATTTTTAGACGCAGAATTCGTACAGGGATTTATCCGCATGGCAAACGATGGATGGGAGCAGGGATGGCATGAAAGAAATGGTGGAAACCTGTCCTATCGTGTAAAACCGGAAGAAGTAGAAAGTGTAAAAGGAAACTTTGAAGCAAAAGAATGGCAGCCGATTGGCACAAGCGTTCCGGCACTGGCAGGAGAGTATTTCCTGGTAACCGGAAGCGGCAAATATTTCCGCAATGTCATCATCAAACCGGAAGACAGCATCTGCATGATCGAGCTGGATGAGAAAGGTGAAAATTACCGTATCGTCTGGGGGCTGGTAAACGGCGGAAGACCGACTTCCGAACTGCCAAGCCATCTGATGAACCTGGAAGTAAAGAAGCTGCAGGATGAGCGTTATCGGGTTGTTTATCACGCACACACAACAAATATCATTGCCCTGACTTTCGTTCTTCCTCTCGAAGATAAAGTATTTACAAGAGAACTGTGGGAGATGGCAACCGAGTGTCCGGTTGTATTCCCGGCCGGCATCGGCGTTGTTCCGTGGATGGTTCCAGGCGGCAGAGAAATCGCCGTTGCCACCAGTGAACTGATGAAAAAATATGATCTTGCCATCTGGGCACATCACGGTATGTTTGCAGCCGGATTTGATTTCGATCTGACCTTCGGCCTCATGCATACCGCAGAAAAATCGGCAGAGATTCTCGTAAAAATGCTCTCCATGCGGCCAAAGAAACGCCAGACCATCACACCGGATGATTTCCGGCATCTGGCAAAAGATTTTGGCGTTACACTGCCGGAGGAGTTTCTTTACGAGAAATAAACCGGAAAGAATTGTTTTAGCAGACAAGTTGTGAGTGATTGCTGAAAAAATTGTATTGACATTATATGATTTAGAGTGTACGTAAAAGCGCCAGGAGATGAAAACCTGGCGTTTTTACGTGCGAGAAAATATTTGTAAAACTTTTTTGGGGCATAAGAGCAGAACAAACTGTTTTTCAATACAGGAATTCAATTGAGAAAATATGTGAGCAGATGTAAAATAAAATCAGAGATTTTAAGGTACAGAAGCAGGAGCGAAGGGAGGTTAAAAGAGTGCGGAAACAGAAAAGTGAACGGAAAAGAAAGGTGCAGAAATCATTAAAATTCCATCTGATTTATACCGCGTGTGTTGTGTGTGTTCCTGTTTTTCTTGCCCTGTTTTTCATTGTGAATGTATCGATTTTTCTGATACAGGAAAAAATTGCGGAAGACAGCCGGGAAATGCTGAGCATGAATGTGCAGATGATGGATGAAGAATTGCAGAAGGTGTCCTCCTATCTGAAAGAAGATAATGGAGTGTCACCGGAAATGGAAGGATTTCTTTCTGGAAATCAGTGGGAAGAGTATAAAAGTGAGGTCAGTTCTTTTCAAAAAATGGAGGATATTATTCTGCGTTTTCGCTATGTGGATAACTACATATGCTATTTACCTAAAACGGGAAAAAGTATTTGTCGTTTTACAGAAAACAGCGGGGATTTCAATTTACGTGAAGCAGTCAAGAAAGAGATTAAAGAAAATCCGAAAGAATTTTACGGAACCGGGGACTACTGGAAAAACCGAAAGATTCATGATACCAATCTTCTGATGTGCAGCTGGGGGAATGAGGATGTCATCTTGTGTGCATGGACTACGTATGATTCCATGATGACGCTTACGAAAAACTGGAAAAAAACAAAGGGCAGTTCCTACTGTATTACATCAAAGGATGGAGAAGTGTACACGGATCTTCCGAAAGAGATGCATGATCTGGATTTTACAAGAGACAAAGACGGATATTATTTTTCCGGAGAGTACGACAAGTATCTGATTATTCGGGAAGAATCTTCGTGCAGCGATATGCAGATGGTCAGAATTGTGAACCGGCGAGATCTGCTGGGAGCGTTGTGGACGATTCGTTTGCTGAATGTAGCGATTATGGTGGTATTTGCATTTCTAATGCTCCCTCACTTGTTTGTTACATTGCAAAAATATATTTTTCATCCGATTGACCTGTTGGAAAAGGGAATCCGTGAGGTGGAACAAGGTGATTTATCTGTAAAAATTCCAGCGGATGAAAGCAGTACAGAAATGAAACATCTGATTACATCTTTTAACAACATGGTAGGGCAGATCGGAGAATTAAAGATTCGCAATTACGAGGAAAAGATGGAATATCAGAAGCTGATGCTGGATTATATGTCGCTTCAGATAGAACCGCATTTTTATCTGAATGCATTAAACCTGATCAATACAATGGCGCAGATGCAGGACACGGAACTGATCGAGAAAATGACGGAAAATCTTTCGTTGTATTTTCGCTATATTACCAGTTCCAGAAATAAGAAAGTGACAATTGGTCAGGAACTGGAGCACATCGGTCATTATATGAATATTATGATGATCCGGTTCGGAGAGTGCTTTCAGTATGAAGAGAAGGTGGATGAATCACTATATTCTTTCCTGATCCCGCCGCTTCTGATCCAGACGATGGTGGAAAATTCCATGAAATATGCATTTGATGTTTATGGTGATACCAGAATTAAAGTAGAAATCCGGGAAGAGACGGGAGAAAAGAATTATGTGGTGATTCAGGTTTCCGATAATGGAAAAGGCTATCCGCAGGAGATTATCTCGCGTTTTGAAGAAGAAATTCCAATGGAGGGAACCCATATTGGTTTGTGGAATGCAAAAATGCGGTTGCAGCATCTATATCCCAATACATCGAAATTCCTGTTATCGAATCAGGAACCACAGGGTGCCGTTACAACAATTATAATAGAAGAAACAGAGGAGAAAAAAGCATGAACTTACTGATTTTGGACGATGAAATTTATACGGTCCGGGCCTTACAAAAAAGTGTGGACTGGAAAGCGGCGGGAATTGATACGGTAGAGATTGCATTTAATACAGAAAAAGCAAGAGAGATCGTATCTCAGAACCAGGTCGATGTGCTGCTTACCGATATTGAGATGCCAAGAGAGTCCGGGCTGGAATTTTTGGAGTGGATGAAAGAACAGGGAAAAGAGTATAAAGCAATCTGCATGACCTGTCATGCGGAATTTGATTATGCGAAAAAAGCGCTGGGACTTGGTGTGATGGAGTATCTGGTAAAGCCGGTGAACCGGGAAGAACTGGTGAACTGTGTGAAAAAAGCTGTTCACGAAATTGAAAAAGAACGCAGAGTGCGACAGAAAAGCGCAGAGGGAAAATTCTGGGAAGAAAGCCGAAAAAGAGTACAGAGAGATTTCTGGCAGGATCTTGTGACGGGAGCGCTTGGAGAAGAACCGGACAGAATTCAGAAGAAGGCGGAGAGATGCGGCATTGCTTATGATATCAATGAACAATACCGTATGGGTTTGTTTTGTATTCGGAATACGAATGAGAGGCGTCAGGAGTGGAAAGAAGATGCAGTACTCATGAAGTCGATTGTGGAGAATATTGCAAAAGATATTCTGAATGGGGAAAAGGAACTGGAAAAAGCAGGATGGAAAGGGGAAACTATGTGGATGCTTTTTTCAGAGAAAGAAACGGAAGATCTTTATGGAAAAATTGAGCATTTTTTGAGCGAACTGGAACGAGTGATGCAGTTGAACATGACGGCTTATCTTTCGGAAAATGAATTTGGAGAAGAACTGCAGAATGTATTGCAGAGACTGGAAGAACAGAATGAGCAGAATGTATCGGTGGAACATGGAATTGTCGATGAAGAGGTGCGGAGAAAATCAAGTGATGAAAAGGCTACCTATTTAAAAAAAGTCAGAGAGATGATTAAAAAGAAAGATTTTGATGGTCTGGAACAGCTTTTTATTACATATGCCAAAGGGAAAAAATATGCGGGACAAAAAGAACTTTTTCTGGAAGGAGAAAAAGTAAAATTTGAATTGCAGCTTTTCGCGCGAGAAAATCAAATTAGTATCGAAGAATTCTGGACAGATGAATTGATCGAAAAATCAGAGGGAATTTACCGGTCGCAGAATCGATATCTGGAATATGCATTGTGTGTGTTGAAACGAACCAGAACGCTTCTGACAGAAAAAGAACAGGAAAGCGATCTTCTGGGAGAAATTAAGAAGTATGTGCAGGAGAATTTGGAAAACCGTATTACAAGAGAGCAAATCGCGGAGAAAGTTCATTTTTCCGAAGACTACCTGTCCAAAATTTTCAAAAAGGAGACCGGAATTTCCTTAAATGAATATATCACACAGGAAAAAATTGCCTATGCGAAGAAACTGATTGAAGAAGATAAAGATTCCATCGGCAATATAGCCGTAAGGCTGGGATACAGCAGCTTCTCGTACTTCTCTGATATTTTTAAAAGAAACACGGGATGTCTGCCGAGAGAATACAGGAAAAAGAGCAGAAATACAGGGGAAACAGAAGAATAGCGGATGAACAGACAAAAAGCAGAAGAAGCCAAGAGAACGGAATTGTGGTAAAATGTCGCAAAAACGATAAATGGGAAATCAGGAAATGAAAAATAATATCTTTTTGGGGATAGATGGAAAGAAAACAGCGCGGAAAAAAGATAATCTGGCACAGAAGGCAGTTAGAAAAAACTGTTCACAAATCGTAAAATAGAATTACAGAAAGAGGGAAAGAGAGCATAGAAAAAAGCTCTCAAAACGATCTGAAAATCAGACAAGGGAGGATTTGTGATCTATGAAAATGAAGAAAGTTGCAGCAATGGGAATGGCAGCCGTAACGGCACTCTCCATGCTGGCCGGATGTGGCAGCAGCGGTGGTTCATCAAGCAGCAGCTCGGCAGAAAAAACAGCGGAAAGTGGAAGTGCACAGGCAACATCCGACAGTGGAGAAGCTGAGGATATTGTATTTGCAATACCGTTAAGTAAGACCGTTGATATGTCCCCAATTGAGGATGAAGTAAACAAGATCACGGAAAACAAGCTGAATGTTCATGTAAAAATCGAAGGAATTTCCATGGCGAACTACAGCAATCAGGTTGGACTGATGATGTCCGGCGGTGAGCAGATTGATATTGTGAGCTGGATTGGTACATACAGCTCACTGATTGCGAAAAAACAGCTGATGCCGATGACGGACCTGATTGATCAGTACGGTGCAGATGCAAAAGAGGTACTTGGAGAAGAATTCTTAAAGTCCACAACCAGCAACGGAGATCTTTATGGACTTCCGGTTAACAATGGAAAAGCAGCTGTTTTAAATCTGGTTATTCGAAAAGATCTGGTAGAAGAACTGAATCTTCCGGTAGATCAGCTGACTCAGGCAGCAGATTTTGACGGCTACTGCAAGAATTTGGATTTGATCACAGAAATGTATGCCAAAATTCATGAAGCACATCCAGAAATGGCATGTGTAGTTCCAAGTCAGACAAATCCGAATGGATTTATGATTACAGGAGTGCCTTTTGTGGATGGTTTAAACGACTCGCTTGGTGTACTGATGCCAGGTGAGGATTCCAAACTCGAAAATATTTATGCAACATCAGAGTTTGAAAAACTTTGTGAGTATGCATACGATTGGAATCAGTCAGGATATGTTCTGGAAGACGCGACAACAACACAAGAAACAAATAATACTTATATGCAAAATAATCGTGCTGCTACATTCTTTATTACAGGAGAAGAAGGTCAGGCAGAACAGATTACAACAGCGACGGGTGTTGACGTAGAATCTATTAAATTAGTAGAACCTTATATTACGACAGCCTCTGTAAATGGTATTGGATTTGGTATTTCTTCTACCAGTAAGCATCCAGAAGCGGCCATGAAATTCCTGAACGAAATGTACAGTAATGCAGATCTGGTCAACCTGTTAGACTGGGGAATTGAGGGCGTTCATTATGAAGTCCAGGACGATGGAACGGTTGATTTTCCGGAAGGGGTGGATGCCAGCAATACAACGTATGGTCTGAACATGGACTGGTTCTTTGGAAATCAGTTCTTAAGCAAAATCTGGGGTAAAGGAAGAGATACTACCATCTATGAGAGACTGGAAGCAAACAACAAAAATGCACAGTTCACACCGGTTATGGGATTCTCTTATAACAGTGAGCCGGTATCCACAGAAATTGCAGCAATTTCCAATGTAACAAATCAGTATCTGCCAGGCTTACAGTGCGGTTCCCTGAATCCGTCTGAGACCATTCCGGAATTTTTACAGGCACTCGATGACGCAGGTATCAATGTTGTAATCGAAGAAAAACAGAAACAGCTGGATGAGTGGAAAGCAAACAATCAGTAAACAGAGAAATAGTCAGTAAAGAAAAACGCAGGCTGCTGCACGGGTGCAGCAGCCTGTTTTGATGACAGACAAACTGATACAAAGTGTAAAAATGGAGTGGCAAGAAATATGACGAATAAAAAGAAAAAAGGCCTGAGAAAACAGTGGCCGTTTTATTTGATGGTACTTCCTGGAATGTTGTATCTTCTGATTAATAATTATGGACCTATGGCGGGACTGTTTATCGCGTTTAAGAAAATCGATTATTCATTAGGTGTCTGGAAGAGCCCATGGGTGGGACTGAAAAACTTTACCTATTTATTTAAAACAAAAGCAGCTTTTCAGATCACAAGAAACACGATTCTTTACAATCTGGTATTTATCGTTCTTGGTACAGTTCTCGGAATCGCAGTCGGCATTATGCTCAGCGAACTGCGGCATAAATGGGAGACAAAAATATTCCAGACATTAATTCTTCTTCCATATCTTCTTTCCTGGGTTATCTGTGCGTATATCGGATATGCCTTTATGAGTAAAGAAACTGGTCTGATCAATGGCGTACTGAGCAGTCTTGGCATGGCGAAGATAGACTGGTATAACGATGCCGGAAAGTGGCCGTTTATTCTTACTTTTGTCAATTTGTGGAAAGGCATCGGTTATGGTTCCATTGTTTATATGTCCACAATTATCGGTATTGACCGATCTTTGTATGAATCGGCCATGGTAGACGGAGCCAGCAAATGGCAGCAGATCGTCAAGATTACCCTGCCGTTATTGAAATCCACCGTAATCATGATGCTGATTATGAGCATTGGCCGTATGTTCTATTCCGATTTCGGTCTGTTCTATCAGATCCCGATGAACTCCGGAAGTATTTTCTCGACCACGCAGACAATTGATACGTATGTATACCGTGCACTGATGCAGCAGAACGATGTAGGAATGTCTTCTGCAGCCGGTTTCTATCAGTCAATCGTTGGATTTATCTTAGTACTGTCCGCAAACATGATTGTCCGCAAACTCAGTCCGGATGATGCAATGTTCTAAAAAGGGGGAAAAGAAAAATGGCAAATGTATTAGGAAAAGGAGAAAAGATTTTTCAGGTCATTATCCATATCTTTTTGATCCTGCTGGCACTCTGTGCAGTTTTACCGATCTGGATTCTGGTTGCCGGTTCGATCACCGGAGAACAGGAACTGATTTTAAGCGGCTATTCATTTATACCGAAAACACTGAGCCTGGACGCCTATAAATATCTGTTTTATAAAGGAGCCGATATCCTGCGTGCTTATGGTATCACCATTTTTATCACGATATTCGGAACGGCAGTGAGTCTTCTGATGACACCGCTTCTTGCGTATCCGCTGTCCAGAAAAGACTTTAAAGCAAGAAACATTTTCGCTTTTCTGGTCTTTTTTACGATGCTGTTTAATGGTGGTATCGTACCGTCTTACATCATGTGGACGCAGATTTTTCATATGAAAAATACAATCTGGGCACTGATTGTACCAGGTCTTCTGATGAATGGATTTAATGTTATTCTGATGAAGAACTACTTTGCACAGAATATTCCGCCGGAACTGATTGAAGCAATGAAAGTGGATGGAGCCGGAGAGTTCTGCATTTTCTTTAAAATGGTACTTCCGCTGTCTCTTCCGATTATGGCAACCGTAGGCCTCTTTGTCGGAATTGGTTATTGGAATGACTGGACAAATGGTTTATACTACATTACAGATACTTCGCTTTTCAGTCTGCAGAATCTGTTGAATCGTATTTTACAGGATGTGCAGTTCTTAAGCTCCAGCACCTTGTCGCAGGCAGCCGGAGGCGCAGCAGCGCAGACAACCATGCCGTCTGTCAGCATCCGTATGGCAATTTCCGTTGTTGGAATTCTGCCGATTATGATCCTGTATCCATTCTTCCAGAAATACTTTGTAAAGGGAATTACAATTGGAGCGGTAAAAGGCTGATATAGCAGAAAACAGGAAACCGAAAGCATGAAAAACAGAAGGTATCAAAACATGGAGGTGTAGCAAAATGGAGTTTCAGATCCCATATACGAACTGGATCTGGCTTCCGGTGTGGGGGCCGGACGACCAGGAGGAATGTGCGCTGGCTTATTTTAAAAAGAATGTGAAGCTAGACGCCGTTCCGGAAGAAGCGTGCGAGATTGAAATCTCGGCAGATTCCAGATATAAACTGTATGTCAACGGAGTATTAGCAGAACTTGGTCCAAGCAAGGGAGACCGGATGAAATGGTATTACGATACCGTCGATCTTGGTCCGTTCCTGAAAGAAGGAGAAAACAGCATTGCCGTAGAAGTTCTGCGGTATCCGATGAACAGCCGGAAAGGTAATTATGGTGTTTTCCGTACAGAGACACCGGGCTTGTATGTGAAAGAAAAACCAGGAAAGGTTTCTCTTGGACTGAATGCAGATGCTACCTGGAAATGCTGGAGGGAAAAAGAGTTTCATATTGTCTCAGAGAATCCGTTTTTTGCACCGCTCCAGATTCTGGAGGAGCGCAGCGGAGACGGCGAAACGGCGGGATGGAAATACAGCACTTACGATGACAGCAAATGGGAAACGGTAAAAGTATATAATGAGTTCGAGATGCCAAAAGCAGTTTCTCCGGGAAATCTGTTCCCGCGTCCGATTCCGTATATGAAAAAAATCCCGGCAGAATTTCCTGGTGTCCATGGAAAATATGAGGCAGAAGCTTCAACCCGGGAAGCTTGGAATGATGTGCTGCATAAGAAAGGAACCATTACGATTCCGGCAGGCTGTACCGTATGCGTGGAAATCAATGCAGGCGAAGAAATGACGGGATTTCTTTCTTTACAGCTAAAGCAGGGAGCAGGAGCAGAAGTAAAAATTCTGACTTCCGAGTGTTATGTAGAAAAAGAGAAAGGTGAATCCGACCATCCGATGCGGCTGCCGAAAAAGGGAGACCGCTGTGACTGGGAAAATGGAGAGCTGAACGGTTATACCGACACGTATCACGTAGCGGGATATGGCGATGCCGAACAGGAAGAGATCTATGAACCATTCTGGTTCCGGACCTTCCGTTTTGTCCGGCTGGAAATCAGGACAGCGGAAGAACCGCTTGTCGTTACAGGCTTTGATTATATGGAAACCGGATATCCACTGGAAGTGAAAACCAAAGTGGAAACGTCCGATGAAAGCCTGAAAGGCGTGTGGGATATCAGCCTTCGGACTTTAAAGAGATGCATGCATGAAACGTACGAGGACTGTCCGTTCTATGAGCAGCTGCAGTATGCGATGGATTCGAGAAGCCAGATTCTTTATACCTATATGGTATCGGGAGATGACCGTCTAGCCAGAAACTGTATGGACGATTTCCGGCGCTCCCAGCGCTATGATGGGATGATTAACTGCTCATACCCGACCTGGGGACCGAATGTTATTCCGGGATTTTCTATTTATTATATTTTGATGCTGTACGATCACATGATGTACTTTGGTGATCCGGAATTTTTACGGCAGCACATGGGAGCTGTGGATGGAATTCTGGAGTTCTTCCGGAGAAATCTGGATGAGCGGGGTCTGGTAGGAAAAGTCGGAGGCATCAACGGCAGAGCAAAATACTGGTCTTTCATCGACTGGACAAAACAGTGGGATGAGACAAGCGGAATGCCGCGTGCCGGACTGGAAGGGCCGATTACGATGGAAAGCCTTCTGTATATCCTGGGTTTGGAATATGCTGCAAAAGTTCTCGAATATCTGGGAAGAAACAGTGTGGCAGAAGAATACCGGGAGCGTGCCGCGAAAGTCCGCGATGCGGTGAACCGCTGGTGTGTGGACGAAAATGGCGTATACATCGATGGACCTGGCGTAAAACAGTACAGCCAGCATTGTCAGGTATTTGCATTACTGGCGGGCTGTGTAGATCCACAGAAAGGCGCAGAGAACCTGAAGAAATCCATGGAAGATCCGGAAACTTATGCACAGTGTTCCGTGGCAATGGCGTATTATCTGTACCGAGCACTGGAAAAAGCCGGTATGTACGCAGAGACGGAAAAGTGCTGGGATCTCTGGAAAAAAATGGTAAAAGACAATCTGACCACCTGCGTGGAAGACGGCGTAAACGGCAGAAGCGACTGCCATGCGTGGGGATCGCTGATCCTGTTTGAGCTTCCGGCGGTTGTCCTAGGCGTTCATCCGGCAGCACCGGGCTATGAAAAGATTGCCGTAGAGCCAAATCCGGGCTATCTTGAATGGGCGAAAGGTGAGGTTATTACGAAAAAGGGAATGGTGAAAGTTTCCTGGAAAAAGACGGAATCTGGTGTGGATGTAGCGTATGAACTGCCACAGTAAAAGGAACGACGCAAGTCATAGACGAAAACTATGACTTGCGTCGTTTTTGTACATGACAGAGCGGGTAGTCCGACAGAACAATTTTAGTCCGGCCACACAAAGTGTGCGTTCCCTGCTTCGAGCCCGTCAATCAGAATATTCTGCCCGGTGCAGAACCGGTTCGTCACGGTCATGAAATACGCCCAGTCGGCAGCCTCCTTGACGGTCATCCACCTCTTCAGCGGTGTCAGATCCATAATCTGATCCCAGAGCTTTTTGTCCTCCATGACCGGCAGATTCAGCTCCGTCAGTACGCCGCCAAAGTCAAGGCTGTTGCACGTTCCGCCGTACGGTGCAATGCGGAGTGCCACATTTTTCGTATAAGCGAGCACGCCGCCTTTACTTGCCGTATACTCCGGAAATTCTGCACCGGTGTGGCCGCTGGCCGATCCGATCATAAGAACGGCGCGGATTCCATCATGAATCCCGTAGGATTCCGTGATCGCAATGGTTCCCTTCAGATTGATATCAATATCATCTTCATTCTGCACGCCGGCGTTGTTGATAACAATATCAAACGGCGCAAGAGACGGATACTGCTTTTTATCGCGGATATCGAGACAGAAGTGGGTATAATGCTCCTGCACAATCGAAGCTGCTTTCCGGTCAAAGCCGGTAACGTCAAATCCTTCTTTTAGAAATTTTTCCGCAATCGCTTTCCCGATTCCGGAACTGGTTCCTGTGATAAGTACACGCATATGATAACCTCCAAGTCAAAGATTACCCACATTATACCGCAAACCCGCCGTGTGATCCAGAGAAAAGGAGAGGCATTTCCGGATTGCTTGGCATCCCAAGAGAGCTGCCCGTGGCAGGTCCTGCCGGTGTGCTCGAAATAGCAGGAATTGGCCTGAACGATCCGATTTGGTTTCCAAAAGAGAACAAAGGAATGAAAGTAAAACGTGGAAAAATCAACGGATTTATGGTACAATGTGCGCATAAGCGTCAGGCACCGAGCGACAAGACAGATCCGGAACATTTCCGACCAACGAAAAGCATCCATTCCGATTGTGCCAAAATAGACGTAAAACAGGTGCGGCGGCATTCTGGAAAAGAGGAGAAGACCATGGAAAAACAGAAAAAGATAGCGCTGATTAACGATTTGACCGGCTTTGGCCGGTGTTCCACAGCCGTGATGGCGCCGCTTGTGTCAGCGATGAAGATTCAGGCGGTGGTAGTTCCGACCGCGATTCTTTCCGCACATACGCAGTTCCCGACGTATTACTTTGACGATTATACGGACCGGATGAAGGATTACATTCAGACATATAAGGATCTGAAGCTCGATTTCGACGCGATTTCAACCGGTTTTCTGGGATCGGAGCAGCAGGTAAACATTGTGCTTGATTTTATCTGCCATTTTAAGACGGACAACAATTTCGTCATCGTTGATCCGGTAATGGGAGATTATGGAAAGCTGTATCGAACCTACACAAAAGAGATGTGCGACAAGATGAAAGAACTGGTTCACTATGCGGACATCATTACACCGAATCTGACAGAGCTGTGCACACTGCTCGATATGCCGTACCCGGAAAACGGGGCATCCATTGAGGAGCTGAAAGAAATGTGCTCCAGACTGGCAGAGCGGGGGCCGAAGCACATTGTGGTGACGGGTATCCATTTCAATCAGACACAGATTGCAAACTTTATCTATAATAAAGGAGAAGATTTCCAGATTGTCATGGTAGACCGGATCGGCGGCGACCGGAGTGGGACGGGAGATGTGATCGCGGCGATCATTGCGGGAATGTATCTGAACGGCCACAGTCTTTACGAATCCGTGAAAAAGGCGGCAGACTATGTATCGAAATGCATCCGCTACTGTGAAGAGAACGAAGTGCCGAGTTACTGGGGACTTAGTTTTGAAATGTTTATGAAAGATCTGACGGAGGAAAACTGATGTATTTATATACCGTAACCGGAGCCGTCGGCGAGGAGGGATACCTCGACCTTGCAAAAAGCGGCGATTTAACCGGAAAAAATGTCTATGTCAACATGACGAACAAATGTCCGTGCAGCTGTGTGTTCTGCCTGCGCCAGACGAAACAGCAGCAGGAGGGAAATACACTGTGGTTAAAAGAGGGCGAGCCGTCCGTTGAGACGATGCTGTCGCTGTTTGCAAAGTACGATCTGAGCGTAATCAACGAGCTTGTATTCTGCGGCTTCGGCGAACCGCTGGAGCGCCTTTCTGATGTCTGTCAGGTGATTGATGCGCTGAAAAAGCAGTATCCGTCCCTGAAAGTACGCCTGAACACGATCGGACTTGCAAATCTGATTTATGGAAGAGATGTCACGCCGGAATTAAAGGGAAGATTCGACACCGTTTCGATCTCTTTAAATGCACCGGATGAAAAAGAGTTCCTGGAGCTGACACGCTCCCGCTTTGGGCTTCAGTCATATGAGGCGCTCAAGGAGTTTGCTGTCCTTGCGAAACGGTATGTGCCAAATGTTGTCATGACCGTGGTGGAAAAAGTTATGCCGGAAGAAAAAATCCAAAAATGTCGGGAAATCTGCGATTCCCTTGGCGTTACGCTGCGGGTAAGACCGTTTGAAAATTAAAAGATAAAAGCTTAAAATTTTTAAGCTTTTATCTTCTTTATCTTTCCCTTGTGTTTTTGACGGGCATTGCCTATAATAGAAAAGAAAAACAAAAGAGAGGGAAAGACGTATGAACGAATCTAATGGAGTCATTCGTGATGCGAGAAAACTCGGCATTCCCAAAATGCTGATTCTCGGATTGCAGCACATGTTTGCCATGTTCGGCGCAACCATTCTGGTGCCGATTCTGGTAAACAGCTACTTTGTGGATGCATGCGGCGAGGGTCCGTCGAGAGGCCTTACCGTATCCGTCACACTGTTCTGTGCCGGTTTTGGAACTCTGCTGTTCCATCTGTGCGCGAAATTTAAAGTTCCGGCATTCCTTGGTTCCTCGTTTGCATTCTTAAGCGGTTTTGCCGCTGTTGCAAATCTGAACACGGGAAAATATGCCAATATGAGTGTCAACGACAAGGCAGCCTATGCCTGCGGAGGTATTGTGGTAGCAGGTATTCTGTACCTGATCTTTGCCCTTATCATCCGCCTGGTCGGCGTAAAACGCGTGATGCGTTACCTGCCGCCGGTTGTCACAGGTCCGGTCATCATCTGCATCGGCCTGAGCCTTGCAGGTTCCGCCATTGGAAATGCTTCGACCAACTGGTTCCTGGCACTGGTGGCACTGGCTGTCATCATCATTTTCAATATCTGGGGAAAAGGAATGTTCAAAATTATTCCGATTCTGATGGGTGTTGTGATTGCCTATGCCGTGGCCGTGATCTTAAACGCACTCGGGATCAAAAACCCGGACGGATCCGTCATCATCAACTTCGCACCGGTTGCGCAGGCAGGCATCGTCGGACTTCCGCCGCTGCAGTTCTGCAAATTTGATCTGACGAGTATCATGATTATGGCGCCGATCGCGATTGCTACCATGATGGAGCATGTCGGCGATATGTCCGCAATCTCTGCAACGGTAGGAGAGAACTTCCTCTCCGATCCGGGACTGCACAGAACGCTGCTTGGCGACGGTCTTGCAACGGCAATGGCAGGTCTCATTGGCGGACCGGCAAACACAACGTACGGTGAGAACACCGGCGTTCTGGAACTGAGCCGTGTTCATGACCCGAGAGTCATCCGCATTGCTGCAGTTTTTGCCATCATTGTCAGCTTCATTCCGAAGGTATCGGCACTCATCAGCACCATGCCGTCCTCCATCATCGGAGGCGTCAGCTTTATGCTGTACGGTATGATTTCTGCCATCGGTGTGCGTAACGTCGTTGAGAACAAGGTAGACCTGACGAAATCAAGAAACCTGATTATTGCGGGTGTAATCTTTGTCTGCGGACTTGGGTTCAGTGACGGCCTTTCCTTTACCATTGGCGGAACGACCATCACCCTGACTGCACTTGCAATTGCAGCGATCGCAGGAATTCTGCTGAATATGATTCTTCCGGGCAACGATTACGAATTCGGCGTAAACGAGACCGGAGACGAGAACAGAGGAATCCACGCATAAAAAGCAAAAAGAAAAAGATCTGTATTTTCAGAACCTGTTATGAAAAATGACAGGTTCTGAAAATACAGATCTTTTTTTCTTTTCAGACTATTTTATCCGTTCAAACGCGATCCGTGGGGAGTGATTCAGGACGTAGATGATGCCGCACTGTTCAAATCCGTTTTTCCGGATCAGATGCTGCATGATTTTGTTGTCTGCATGTGTATCGATACGCAGATGCGGGATCTGTGCCTGACAGTAAGCAACGATCTGCGAGAAAAATCCATGGATCGTTCCATCCGAGGCAACCTGGTGGATGGTGCCGTATGGCGCATCGGAAAGCCAGGAGCCGTCGTCGATCTGCAGATACGTCGGATCTTCACCGATGATGAAGGCAAAGACGCCGTGCAGTACGCCGCCTTCTTCGAGGACAAAGAGCTGACGGTCACGGATGCGGTTGCGAATCAGCGCTTCCGGCGGAAAATGATTTCCCCATTGATTCGGATTTCCGGTTTCCTGCATAAAAGAGCGGGCGTATGCATAGATTGCCATGATCGATGAAAAATCATTTTGGACGGCAGGTCGTATCATGATAAAATTCCTCCTTTTGGTTCGAAATCAGCAGTTTTATTGTAACACAGTGAATGGGGAAGCACAAGAAAGAGAAAACAGGATTTGACTTTTCAAAAAATCCTATGTACAATGAAGTTAGTTGAGACTAACTAAAAAGCAAAAAGGTAATTTCAGGTTATCCATCAGCCGGTTCCGTATCAGAACAGCAGAAAGGAAAGAATATGAAACAAAGTAAAAAACAAAATGAGACGGCGGGTATGAATTTTCTTCGCTATCTCGGACCGGGGCTTCTTGTCACGGTCGGCTTTATCGATCCAGGAAACTGGGCATCCAACATTGCCGCAGGATCGGGCTACGGCTATGAGCTTCTGTGGATGGTTACGCTGTCCACGATCATGCTGATTTTTCTGCAGCACAATGCGGCACATCTTGGCATTGTCACAGGAAAATGCCTCTCCGAGGCGGCAAGCGTCTATCTGCCATCCTGGCTGAAAAACACGATTCTCGCGACGGCGATGATGGCAGCAGTGGCGACTGCAATGGCGGAAATTTTAGGCGGTGCGATTGCACTTCAGATGCTGTTTGGCATTCCGGTCAGGCTTGGGAGCATGATGATTCTCGTGCTGGTTCTGATCTGTGAATTTACAAGTGCCTACAAACGGATTGAAAAACTGATTATTGTGTTTGTGTCGCTGATCGGTTTTTCGTTCCTCTTTGAGGTCTGGATTGCCGATATTGACTGGGCGAGGGCGGCCGTCGGCTGGGTGAAACCGTCGTTTCCAAAGCATTCGATGCCGGTTATCTTAAGTGTCCTCGGCGCGGTTGTGATGCCGCACAACCTGTTTCTTCACTCGGAAATTATTCAGAGCCGCCAGTGGAATCTCGAGGATGGTGCGGTGATCGCGCGCCAGCTGAAATATGAGTTCAAAGATACCCTGTTTTCTATGATGATCGGCTGGGCCATCAACAGTGCGATGATTCTGATGGCGGCCGCAACCTTTTTTCAGCCGCAGAATGCAAAACAGGTGGATGATCTCGCAACAGCGGGAAGGATGCTGACGCCGCTCCTTGGAAATGCCGCTTCTGTGATTTTTGGCGCTGCACTTCTCCTTGCTGGAATTTCGTCGAGCATTACCGCGGGAATGGCGGGCGGAACGATTTTTTCGGGAATTTTTAACAAGCCGTATGAGATGAAAAGTCAGGAGACACGCGGGGGAATCCTGCTGACCATGATCCCGGCGGCCGCGGTGATTCTCCTGATTGATTCCCCGTTCCAGGGGCTTCTCTATTCACAGATGTTCCTGGGAATGCAGCTTCCGATCACGGTGTTTACACAGCTCTATCTGACTTCGTCGAAAAAAGTCATGGGAAAATATGCAAACAGTCTGCGGCTGAAATTTGTCTTATTTGGCATTGCGGCGATTGTGACGTTGCTGAATCTTGCGCTGCTGTTTTTGCAGTAAAAGAAACAAAAACGGGAAGAACTCCGCCGCCGGCACCTGGAAAAGGTACCGGCGTGCGGAGTTCTTCTATTATAATATGCTCTCCATGCAGGCATCGACAAAGTCCTGCAGAAGAGGGGAAAGATTTCGGCCCTTTTTCCAGATTACGGCGATCTGTGTTTCAAGGTCACTTTCTAAGAGCGGCTGGATGCGAAGACCCTGACAGAGAGAACTCATGGACTGCGGGAAAATGGCGGTAGCAAGGCCTTCCTTTGCCCAGAGCATCGCGCCGCGGGGATCGTCGCAGACACAGAAGAGATCGGGTTCCATGCCGCGCGAGTGGAATGCATCCATGATGAGTGACTCGTACCGGCGGTAGATGATAAGTGGAATATTTAAAAGATCCGAAAGTTTTAGCGCTCCGTTCTTCTCGGGAAGCATATCTTTGGAAGAAACGGCAATCATAGGTTCAGAGCTTAAAATTTTATAGTCGACATCATCGAGCCGCAGCGGCGTGCGGGCAATGGAAATATCAATGATGCCGTCCATCAGATAGCGGTACAGGGTGTAGGTGATGCCGTCATGCACTTCGAAGTTGACGTCGGGATTGCGGCGGGAAAAAAGCGAGACACACGGCATGATTGTCGCAACTGTGGTCGGTGTGATGCCAAGTCGGAGAACCCGCTTTTTGCCGACCTTTGCGACCTCAAGCTCCGTCGATTTCACGTACTCGAGCAGGTTGGCGGAGCGGTCGTACAGCAGTTTTCCGGCCTCCGTCAGACGGACACCCTGGCGGGTGCGCTCAAACAGGATGACGTTCAGTTCCGTTTCGAGCTGTTTTAACTGGTAGCTGAGCGGCGGCTGGGACATGTTGAGGCGGCGGGCGGCCTCATGGATGCTTTCGGTTTCCGCGATGACACGGAAGTATTCGAGCTGACGCAGTTCCATAGGGGAAGCTCCTTTCGTAAAAAATTCTATGATATAAAAATTATATCACTAAGCGATAAAAACAATACTAGTCGTATTAATCATATGAGATTATACTGTCAATGTCAAGGTGCCAGGATTGCGGAGTACAAAATACGGAGCGATCCGTTATGGCATTGAAGAAACAAAGAAATGGAGAGTGAAAAAGAAGATGAAAAGTCTTGGAGTCTACTTGAAGCACTACAAAAAAGAGAGCATCATTGCTCCTTTGTTCAAGCTTCTGGAAGTCGTATTCGACCTTCTGGTGCCGATGGTTGTTGCCCAGATCATCGATGTGGGTATCGCCGGCAATAACCGTCCGTACATCGTCAGCCGTTTTGGAATCCTGGTTCTGATGGCGGCAGTCGGACTTTGCTGCAGTTTCACCGCACAGTACTTTGCGGCAAAAGCCAGCGTCGGCTGTGCGACAGAACTTCGCCAGGCAGTATTTGACCATATCCAGGCTCTGTCCTTTACCGAGCTGGATACGATTGGAACCGATACGCTGATTACCCGTCTGATCAACGATATCAACCAGGTGCAGAATGGAATTAACATGGGTCTGCGTCTGCTGCTGCGAAGCCCGTTTATCGTATTTGGTTCCGTTGTGATGGCATTTACCGTCAATGTAAAATGTGCCATTGTATTCCTGGTAACCATTCCGATTCTGTTCGTTGCCGTTTTTGGCATCATGCTGGTCAGCATTCCGCTGTTCAAAAAAGTACAGTCAGCGCTTGACCGCGTCACCGGAATGACAAGAGAGAACCTGACCGGCGTCCGCGTCATTCGTGCATTCTGCCGTGAGGAGCAGTCCGTTGCCGATTTTGAGAAGAGCAACGACGAGCTGACCCGTCTGAACGAATTTGTCGGAAAAATTTCCGCACTGTTAAACCCGCTGACTTATGTTCTTATCAACATCGCAGCCGTTGTCCTGATCTGGCAGGCAGGTCTTCAGGTCAACATCGGCAGTATGCAGCAGGGACAGGTCGTCGCACTTTACAACTACATGCTGCAGATCATTGTGGAGCTGATTAAACTGGCTTCCCTGATCATCACCTTAAACAAATCCGTTGCCTGTGCAGAACGTGTTTCCGGTATACTGGCCGTTCCGACCAGCATGGCTTACCCGGCAAAGAGCGGCGCTGCAAAGAAAGTCAGCGGAGATGCTGCTGTTACGTTTCAAAATGTCAGCTTCACCTACGAGGGAGCCGGCGCAGAGAGTCTGTCGGATATCAGTTTTACTGCAAAACGCGGTCAGACCATCGGAATCATCGGCGGTACCGGAAGCGGAAAATCGACTCTGGTCAGCCTGATTTCCCGTTTTTACGATGCGACAGGCGGTGAAGTATTCCTTGACGGTGAAAACGTGAAAGATTACACCAAAGAAGAACTTTGCCGTAAGGTTGGCGTCGTACAGCAGAGAGCTGTGCTCTTTAAGGGAAGCATCCGCGACAACATGAAATGGGGCAAGGAGGATGCCACCGATGCAGAAATCTGGGAGGCACTCACCACAGCCCAGGCAAAAGAAGTGGTGGAAGGAAAACCGGATCAGCTCGATTTTATGCTGGAGCAGAACGGAAAGAATCTCTCCGGCGGACAGAAACAGCGTCTTTCCATCGCGCGTGCGCTGGTAAAGAAACCGGAAATCCTGATTCTGGACGACAGCTCGAGTGCGCTTGACTTTGCAACGGATGCAAAACTCCGCAAGGCCATCCACAATCTTGAAGGAACTACCACCACATTCCTCGTATCCCAGAGAATCGCCGGCATCCGTCAGGCAGATCAAATCCTGGTACTTGGAAATGGTACGCTTGAAGGAAACGGCACACACGAGGAACTGATGAAAACGTGTGAGGTTTACCGCGAGATTTACTTCTCTCAGTTCCCGGAAGAGCGTGCATCCTATCATAACGAAAGCGGGGTGATCGCATGAAAAAGACAGAAAACAAGTCCGGAAAGAGCGGCATGCAGGTGATGAAAAAACTGATGGCGTTTATTGGAAATTACAAGATTTTCCTGGCCTTCAGTATTGTGCTGGCTGCGATTACCGTTATTTTACAGCTGTATATCCCAATCCTTTTCGGTGATGCGATCGATGAAGTTGTAGCAGCCCATCAGGTCAATTTCCCGGAAATGTGGTTCTATCTGAAACGAATCGTATTCTTTACCCTCGTTTCCGCCCTCTCTGCGTGGGTGATGAACCTGATTAACAACCGTATGACGTACCGCATTGTGCGCGACCTGCGTTCCCAGGCGATCCGCCATATCCAGGTGCTTCCACTGTCCTATCTGGATCAGCACAGCTCCGGAGACATTGTAAGCCGTGTCATCACAGATACCGATATCTTATCGGACGGTCTGCTGCTTGGCTTTACACAGCTCTTCTCCGGTGTGGTAACCATTATTGTGACACTGTTTTTCATGTTCTCAAAGAATGTATGGATCACACTCCTTGTGATCTGTCTGACGCCGCTGAGCTTCTTCGTGGCAAAATTTATTTCCGGCCGTTCGTTCAAAATGTTCCAGAAACAGAGTGAGACGAGAGGAAAACAGACCGCACTCATCGATGAGATGATTGGAAACCAGAAAGTAGTCAAAGCCTTCGGTTATGAGGAAAAAGCTTCCGAGCGCTTTGCAGAGATTAACAAAGATCTGCAGAAATACAGTCAGCAGGCCGTATTCTACAGCTCGCTGACCAACCCGTCTACCCGTTTTGTCAACAATGTCATCTATGCCGGAGTTGCCCTTGTGGGAGCGTTTATGATACCGGGCGGCGCGCTGACCGTCGGCGGACTTTCCGTTCTGCTGTCGTATGCAAACCAGTATATGAAACCGTTCAATGATATCAGCTCCGTTATCACAGAAATGCAGAACGCACTTGCGTGTGCAGGCCGTATCTTTGCCCTTCTGGAAGAAAAAGAGGAGAGCGCTGATCCGACCGGAACGATCGATCAGGTGACGGGAAATGTGACCATTGACGAGGTAGCGTTCAGTTATGACAAAGACAAAAAGCTGATTGAAAACTTTAATCTCGACGTACAGCCGGGCATGCGTGTTGCGATTGTCGGTCCGACCGGATGCGGAAAGACCACATTTATCAACCTGCTGATGCGTTTCTATGACGTAGATGCCGGAAAGATCTGCATCGACGGAAAGCCGATCGACGGGCTGTCCCGCCATGCACTCCGCAGCTGCTTTGGTATGGTGCTGCAGGATACGTGGATCAAGCAGGGAACTGTGCGCGACAATATCAGCTTCGGAAAGCCGGATGCGACCGAGGAGGAGATCATTCGTGCGGCAAAAGAGGCACACAGCTGGGAGTTCATCAAACGTCTGCCGAAGGGACTTGATACGGTTCTGAGTGAAGACAGCATCAGCCAGGGACAGAAGCAGCTTCTCTGCATCACCCGTGTGATGCTCTGCCTGCCGCCGATGCTGATTCTCGACGAGGCAACCTCCAGCATCGATACCCGTACCGAACTGCAGGTTCAGGAGGCGTTTGACAAGCTGATGCAGGGCAGAACGAGCTTTGTGGTTGCACACCGCCTGTCAACCATTCGCAATGCTTCCCTGATTCTTGTCATGAAAGACGGAAAGATCATCGAGCAGGGACGCCACGAGGAGCTGCTCGAGAAGAAAGGCTTCTACTACAATCTGTACAACAGCCAGTTCCAGGCGTCATAAAATATGGTTTAACCAAATCGAGAAAGTCCCCTGCTTTCCAGAGGAATATCCTTTGAGAAAGAGAACAGCAGATCTATGCCGTACATACGATTTTGAGGCGTGTGTGCGGTAGATCTGCTGCTTTTTTTATATAACGGGAAATTTCGTTGAAATTCCCCGTTATATAAAAAAGCCCTCCGGGCAGGATCGCACTGCGGCGGAGAGGAATTATGTCGCTAAAGCGACCCGCCGCAGGCGGAGAATCCTGCAAAGCAGGATTCTTTCTTAGATATTTTTCCAATATTTCGAAAAAAATACGGCAGGGGGTATTGACGAATCGTATCACAGGTGCTATAGTTTTACAAAAATAAAAAAAGACGTAGAAGTTTTTAGAAAATGTGCGGAGAGCCTTTGGAAATTTAATTTTTGAAAGGTGCACGACCGAAGAAGTAAAACTTTCAGGTGCCGGTTCTCTTCTTAAAACAAGAATGGGAGGAAACGGCGAGGACTAAAAACGGAGTGGTCTCTGGAGAAGCTCTTGAAAAGAGTGCCGAAGGTGCAATGCAGCGATGCAGAATCTCTCAGGCAAAAGGACAGAGTCAAAAAAAGATACAGAAGAAAAACAGCCGCGGAACAAGAAAAGCGGTGCGCAGGAACGAAAAAAAGTTTTCGGAAGCGCAGTTTTTGCTGTATTTTTCAATCAGAGCCATGTTCTGCAGGATATCCCGCGGAAGATGGTATTTTTTTTCTCAAAACGGTGCGGATGTGTGATCCGGATCGTTCAGACCATACGTCGAATGGAAAGGGAGAAAAGAAAATGGATGCATTGAATCAGGCAATTGCGCAGATCAGTGATGTGCTCTGGAACAGCGTACTGCTGTTTCTGCTGGTAGGTACGGGAGTTTATTTCTCTGTTCGGACCCGCTTTGTACAGGTAAGAAAGTTTAAGACCGCGTGGAACCGCGTCTTCGGCGGTTTCTCGTTAAAGGGTAAGAAGGCCGGAAAAGACGGCATGACTTCCTTCCAGGCACTTGCAACAGCGATCGCCGCACAGGTCGGAACCGGAAACATCGCAGGATGTGCGACCGCACTCGTATCCGGCGGCCCGGGAGCCATCTTCTGGATGTGGCTTGCTGCGTTCTTCGGCATGGCAACGATCTACGGCGAGGCGTATCTCGCGCAGATCTCCAAACGCCGCGATGAGAGCGGAGAAGTCATCGGAGGACCGGTTTACTACATTACCCACGCATTCAAGGGAACGTTTGGAAAAGCACTGGCAGGCTTCTTTGCCGTAGCCGTTATTCTGGCACTTGGCTTTATGGGAAATATGGTACAGTCGAACTCCATCAGTGATGCGTTCTACACCGCATTTTCCGTACCGAAATGGGTGATGGGTGTGATTGTAGCCGTTCTCGCCGCATTCATTTTCATCGGAGGTATCTCCCGTATCGCATCCTTCACCGAAAAAGTTGTTCCGGTGATGGCAGCACTGTATCTCGTCGGAGCCCTTGTTGTTATTCTGATCAACATCCAGCATGTGCCGTCAGCGATTGCTTCGATCTTTATCTGTGCATTCCGTCCGGACGCCGTATTTGGTGCAGCAGCCGGTATTACCGTGCGGAAAGCCATGCGTTACGGTGTTGCCCGAGGCCTCTTCTCTAATGAAGCCGGTATGGGTTCCACCCCGCATGCCCATGCGATTGCCGATGTCGAGAACCCGGAGGATCAGGGTGAAGTAGCGATGATCGGTGTCTTTATTGATACCTTCGTTGTCCTGACCATGACCGCTCTCGTTATTCTTTCTTCCGGCGTTCTGGAAGAGATGATGAGTACCGGTGTTAAAGGAACCCCGGTCGCACAGGCGGCATTCCGAACCGGCCTCAAAGGCTTCGGACCGGCGTTCGTAGCGATCTGTCTTCTGTTCTTTGCATTCTCGACCATCGTCGGATGGTACTTTTTTGCAAGACAGAACGTACAGTATCTGTTCGGAAAGAAAGCAGTCGTTCCGTTCTCGCTGATCGTCGTTGTGTTCGTTTTCCTCGGCTCTCTGCTGAAAGTGGATCTCGTATGGAACCTGTCAGACCTCTTTAACGGCCTGATGGTAATTCCAAACCTCATGGCGTTGATCGTCCTCGCAGGAACCGTAGCAAAAGCGGCAAAAGGTGAAAAAGTAGAATTCTAATCATATATACAGAACGGGAAAAAGGAGGAAAGTCTGCTGATGCAGACTTTCTTTTTGCAATTATTCAGAGCCACATCTCGATTCCGCTGCGCTGCATCTCGAGATGGCTCTGAATAATTGCAAAAAGAAAGACCGGCAGGGGAGCTACCGGTCTTTCAAGGGGAGTATAAATAATTAATAAGGGGTTATTAATTGTAAAAAAATTTATGAAGGGTAAATTCTTTTACAAAATTGATTATAATACAGATAACGGGAAAAAGCAACATCGAAATTCAAAAGTTGGAAAAAATTACCACAATTTGGAAAGCAGTGGTCCGAAAGCAGGAAAAACACTGTATTTTTGGGCTTGCATTCCCCACTTTGGAACAGATACCGTGGAAAAACAGGGTTCTGGATGCATAATCTGCGCGGAAAAAGCGATACTAAAGGATGTCGCAGGACAAAAAAACATTCAGGAGGAAACAAGATTATGACCAGAAACAGCAAAAATGAATACAGCAAAAACGAGTACAGCAAAAACGGATACGAGAAAAGCGAATACAGCAAAAACCAGAAGAACAGCAGAGACTGCAATCATGTGAAAGACCGTGAGATGTCATCCTACGGTCAGCAGAACCGGGAGCAGGACGAGAAGGATGAGTATGAAAAATACTAAGTAAACCTTGGGATTCCGGCAGAAAAAGCCGGCGGAGGGTCCCATACGGACTCTGCCGCCGGTTTCTGCATACATATAAAACAGGAGAGAAAGTCAGATCCGGAGAGGGGGACCAGGATATGGCAGGCATGACACTGCTGGCGGCAGACCAGCTGGACTGGTACGTGGGAAAACCGTGGGCGATGATCATCGATGTGCGGAACCGGCGGGAATACGAAAAAGGGCATGTGAAAGGAGCGGTGAATCTTCCCTATGACCATCTGCTCGAACGGGTCTGTCTGCCGCGGGACAAAATTCTTGTGATCTGCTGTGAGCGGGGTGCCGCGAGCATGGCGGAGGGAAAGCGGCTGGCGGAGAACGGATACGAGGTCAAAACGGTCATCGGCGGAATGCATGCATACCGCGGACGATATCTGGTGGCGGGAGAAGAGCTGTAATGGGGCGGCAATCCAACATTTCTTCTTGTCAAGCGGGAAAAGATACGGTAAGATGAAACAGAAAACAATACAAAACCAAACCACAAAACGAAAGAGAGATCACGATATGAAATACATGTTTGCATCTGATATTCACGGTTCTGCCTATTACTGCAGAAAAATGCTGGAAGCCTTCGAAGCAGAGGGCGCAGGCCGCCTGTTTCTGTTAGGCGACCTTCTCTATCACGGCCCGAGAAACGATCTTCCAAAAGAATACGCACCGAAACAGGTCATCGCCATGCTGAATGAGAAAAAACAGTACCTCACCAACGTGCGCGGAAACTGCGACGCAGAAGTAGATCAGATGGTACTGGAGTTCCCGGTGCTGGCAGATTACGGCATCCTGATCGAGGGAGGCCATACCTTCTATATGAGCCATGGCCACATCTACAATGAGCAGAATCTGCCGCCGCTGATGGATGGAGATATCTTCCTGTACGGCCATACCCACGTCCTGCGTGCCGAGAAAAAAGGCGCACACACCTTCCTGAACCCGGGTTCTGTATCTCTGCCGAAAGAGGGCAATATCCCGACCTATGCAATCCTCGAGGACGGCGTATTTACGATCAAAGGCTTTGACGGCACCGTCGTAAAACAGCTCACATTATAAGAGGGGACGGGAGAGTATGGAATTATATGAACTGATCGCCCCGTGCCACTTCGGCCTGGAGGCGGTGATGAAACGTGAAATCCTCGACCTCGGCTACGAAATCGAGCGCGTGGAGGATGGAAAAGTAACGTTTCTTGCAGATGCAGAGGGAATCGCCTACGCCAACCTGTTCCTTCGCACGACCGAGCGTATCCTGCTCAAAGTAGGACAGGTCCACGCCGAAACGTACGATGAACTCTTTGAAGCGACAAAAGCGCTCCCGTGGGAGAAATTTATCCCGAAAAACGGAAAGTTCTGGGTAACGAAGGCAAACTCCATCAAGAGTAAGCTCTTCAGCCCGTCCGATATCCAGTCGATCATGAAAAAAGCGATTGTCGAGCGATTGAAACAGGTCTACCACATGGAGTGGTTCCCGGAGGACGGTGCACAGTACCCGATCCGTGTTTCGATTTTAAAAGACGAGGTTACGATCGGACTCGATACCTCCGGCGTTTCCCTTCATAAGAGAGGCTACCGCAAGCTGACCGCGAAAGCGCCGATCACCGAGACCCTTGCCGCAGCACTTATCATGCTGACTCCGTGGAAGGGTGACCGGATTCTTGTCGATCCGTTCTGCGGAAGCGGTACATTTCCGATTGAGGCGGCCATGATGGCGGCCGATATTGCACCGGGTCTCAACCGTTCTTTCCTTGCGGAGCAATGGACGCACCTCGTGCCGAAAAAATGCTGGATGGATGCGGCGGAGGATGCACGCTACCGGATCCGGAACGATATTGAGACAGATATTCAGGGCTTTGATATCGACGGAGATGTCATCAAGAGTGCCAGAGAGAACGCAAAGCTGGCCGGTGTGGATCACCTGATCCATTTCCAGCAGCGTCCGGTTGCCGAGCTGTCGCACCCGAAAAAATACGGTTTTCTGATTACCAACCCGCCGTACGGTGAGCGCCTGGAGGACAAAAAAGATCTTCCGGCCCTGTATCAGACATTAGGAGAGCGGTACCGCGTTCTCGATTCCTGGTCGATGTATCTGATCACGAGCTACGAGGATGCCGAGCGGTATCTCGGCAAAAAGGCGGATAAAAACCGTAAAATTTACAATGGAATGCTGAAAACCTACTTTTACCAGTACGCGGGACCGAAGCCGCCGCGCCGGGAAAAAGAACAGAAATAATACAAATGGAGGAGCAATGCCGAATGATTTTTGGCGTTGCTCCTTTTTGATAACAAAAATTAAAAGAAGAATTTTAGAAAAGTTTAATATTTTCTTGAAATCACTGCACTACTGTGCTAAACTGTCCTCATGCGAAATTTTTTCATCAAGCGGAGGAAACCATGAACGGACAGGAGATCAGAGACAGGCTGCTGCATTCCTACGAGAGGAGCTACGATATCGTAAAGCCGTCCGAAGTAAACGGCCATACATACGATGCCTGTGCAAGCTACCACGAGAGCGGCGCAAAATACGTGCTCTCAAAGAAAGCAGAGCTGTGGAGGATCAGCTGTCATGAGCATGCGTATTTTAAAGCGGTGGAAGAACTGAACGACCAGGACGTCGAAACATTTCTGACGGACCTGACAGAATGGATAGAGCCAAAGGTGGTTCGCGAGGGGAAGGAAGTACCGGATACCGACCACATGTACACGCTGGTCACCGGTATTTTTTTTGCGGACAAACCGGTTGCGGACAGCGTAAAGAAGAGAATCCGAAAATATAAGTATTATAAAAATTACCGGTTTTCTTTGAGAGGCTACTGTCAGGTGCGGCTGCTCGTCTTTGATACGGCAGAACAGAAAGTGTTTGGAAACCGGGCGGCCTGGGAATTGGTAAAGGGATATGCTAAGATGTTCCGGTCTTAGTTATCTATAAATTTATTCTACCAAAAAGAGGGAGGAAAAAACAAATGAATAGTATTCTTGTACTGGTTGTCGGAATCGGCATTCTGATCGCCGGATACGTATTCTACGGAAAATGGCTTGCCGAGCAGTGGGGCGTTGATCCGAAACGGAAAACCCCTGCATTCACCGAGGAGGACGGTGTGGACTACGTTCCTGCCAAAGCTCCTGTCTTAATGGGACATCACTTCTCATCCATCGCAGGCGCAGGCCCGATCAACGGACCGATTCAGGCCGCTGTCTTTGGATGGGTTCCGGTTCTTTTATGGGTACTCATCGGCGGTATTTTCTTTGGAGGCGTTCACGATTACGGTGCACTGTTTGCGTCCCTGCGCCACAAAGGACAGTCTATCGGTGAGGTTATCGCAGACACGATGGGAAGCAAAGCGAAAAAGCTCTTTATCGTATTTGCTTACCTGACCTTGATTCTCGTTGTCGCAGCATTCGGTTCCATCGTTGCAAACACCTTTAAAGCGACCTATACCGAGAGCGGCGCTGTCGATGTGGCAGCAAGCTCCGCCAATGCAACAACGGCTATGATTTCCATTCTGTTTATCGTACTTGCCGTTGTGTTCGGCTTCATGGTATACAGAAGAAATGTATCTCTTGGCGTTTCCACCATCGCAGGCATTGCAGCAATCGTTGTCTGCGTAGTTGTTGGCTTAAACTTCCATCCGATCTATCTCTCCGAGACAGTATGGATGGTGATTGTTGGTATCTATATCACAGTAGCTTCCGTTGCGCCGGTCTGGATTCTGCTTCAGCCGCGTGACTACTTAAGCTCCTTCCTTCTGTACTTTATGATGATCGTAGCCATTGTCGGTGTCATCGGAAGTGCCCTGATGGGCCATGCATCCCTGGATATCCCGGCTTTCACCGGTTTCAAAGATACGCTGGCTCCGACCGGAAGCTCTCTTGGATTTATGTTCCCGGCACTGTTCGTAACGATTGCCTGCGGTGCAATTTCCGGATTCCACTCACTTGTTGGTTCCGGAACAACATCGAAACAGCTTGATAACGAGAAAAATGCCCGCCCGATCGCATACGGCGGTATGCTGATTGAGTGTGCGCTTGCGATTGTATCTCTGTGTGCAGTCGGCTACATCTGGTCCAGATACGCAGACGGAACCACCGTTGTTCCGACCGCTGTATTTGCAACCGGTATCTCCGAGATGGTAGCAACCATTCCGGGACTTGGCGGATCGACCCACGTACTGTACTCTCTGCTGGTTCTGACTGTATCGGTATTCTGCCTGACTTCTCTGGATACCGCAACCCGTCTGGCAAGATACATGTTCCAGGAGTTCTGGCTTGAGCCGGGACAGACTTACAAAGAGGCAACCGGCTACAAAGCCGTTCTGACCAATCCGGTTGTATCAACCGTTATCACTGTAGTACTCGGCATCGGCCTTGGCCTGACCGGTTACTCCAAAATCTGGCCGCTGTTCGGTGCATCCAACCAGCTGCTGGCAGCCATCGGACTTCTTGCTGTTGCCACCTGGCTTGGAAAAGTCGGCAAAAACAACAAAATGTTCCTGTTCCCGATGGTATTCATGCTGATCGTAACCATCACATCCCTTGTACAGACCCTGATCGCAAACTTCAAGGGCCTTGGCGCAGGCGTTGGCATCGGCTGGTGCGTAGCACGTATCGTGCTGGCAGGCCTGCTTGTCATCCTGGCGCTGATCCTGGCTGTCGATGGATTTAAGACTCTGGCAAATCAGAAAAAAGCAAAATAATGTGTGATTACAGAAAAAGGCTCCCGGATAAAAACGGGGGTCTTTTTTTGTGACAGGGTTCTTGTGTTTGCGTCACACATACGGTATAATGATCGCAAGTTATTTCAGCGTGAAAGAAGGAAAACGGTTATGAAAAAAATTGTATTTGCAACAGGAAACGCCGGCAAAATGAAAGAAATCCGTGAAATCCTTGCGGATCTGCCGGTGGAAATTTATTCGATGAAAGAAGCCGGCATTTCGGTCGAGATCGATGAGAACGGCAAAACCTTTGAGGAGAATGCAAAAATCAAAGCACAGACCGTTGCCGGATGCACAGACGGCGGCACGATCGTGCTGGCGGATGACTCCGGTCTGGAAGTGGATGCCTTAAACGGCGAGCCTGGTGTCTATTCGGCAAGATATATGGGAGAGGATACGTCCTACCGCATCAAAAATCAGAGCCTCGTTGACCGCCTGGAGGGCGTGCCGGTGGAAAAAAGAACGGCACGATTCGTCTGTGTGATTGCAGCCGCCTTCCCGGATGGAACAGTCTATACCACCAAAGGAACGATCGAGGGAAAAATCGGTTACGAGGAACGCGGGGAGAACGGTTTTGGCTATGACCCGATTTTCTATCTGCCGGATATGAGCCGCACGACCGCAGAACTTTCTCCGGAAGAGAAAAACGCAGTCAGCCACAGAGGAAAAGCACTGGCGGCGATGAAAGAACAGATTGCATCATATTTGAAATAAGAAGAGGGAAGAGAATGAGTATGAAATTTCTGATAGTGAGCGATACCCATGGACGGATGTATAACCTCGAGGAGGCCATGGAACGTGAGGAGTTCGACGGCATGATCCACTGCGGTGACGTGGAAGGGATGGATGACCTGATCAAATCCAAGGTAAACGGCCCGTGCTATATGGTCATGGGAAATAATGACTGGTTTTCAAACCTCCCGGCGGAGATTCAGGTGAACATTGATGATTACCGTGCCTTTATCACACACGGTCATAACTATGGCGTATCGCTCGGCCTGGAGGGAATCTATGCGGAGGCGCTTTCCAGGGGTGTGGATATCGTACTGTTCGGCCATACGCACCGGCCGGTCGCAGAAAAGCGTGGAAATCTCTGGATTGTCAATCCGGGCAGCCTCACGTATCCGCGTCAGATGGGAAGAAAACCAAGCTATGCCATGCTGACGATCAACGAAGAGCATGAGCTTTCGGTGGAAATCAAGTATCTGGATTAAAAAACGGGTCGAAAAAGGGCGGAGAACAGCCCAAAATCAAATGAATTATCGCAACTAACATGACTATTCCAAAGAAAACAGGGTAGTACCGGAGCAGGTTCTGACTAATCCTTAAAAAGTTTGTCAAAAAAATACAATTTAGGTGTTGACAGATGAGAAAAGATATGATAAGATCTCTTTGTTGTCCGGTGAGAGCAAAACAACACAAAAACATTTTGAAAAAAATGAAAAAAAGTGTTGACAAACCGAAAACAATGTAATATAATAAATCTTGCGTCGAGCGCGAAAGGGTTAAACGCAAATCGGGAAACCTTGTTTACGGGGTGTGGCTCAGCTTGGCTAGAGCGCCTGGTTTGGGACCAGGAGGTCGCAGGTTCGAATCCTGTCACCCCGATGTCGTGCGGGTGTAGTTCAATGGTAGAACACCAGCCTTCCAAGCTGGATACGTGGGTTCGATTCCCATCACCCGCTTGCTGCTACGATTTTGTAGAAGCTGTGTGCTTGTAGCTCAGTTGGATAGAGCAACGGCCTTCTAAGCCGTGGGTCGGGGGTTCGAATCCCTCCAAGCACGCTTCACTAAAATTAAATAGTGAAAAAAGACTGTAAGTCGTAATTATGGTGGGTATAGCGCAGTTGGTTAGCGCGCCAGATTGTGGCTCTGGAGGCCAAGGGTTCGAATCCCTTTATCCACCCTGCCAGCAAGGCGAAACATTGGGCTATCGCCAAGCGGTAAGGCACAGCACTTTGACTGCTGCATTCGCTGGTTCGAATCCAGCTAGCCCAGTTGGATGCAAAAGTATACGGAGCATTAGCTCAGTCGGTAGAGCACTTGACTTTTAATCAAGTTGTCCGGGGTTCGAATCCCCGATGCTTCACTAAATAACCCGTAGAAAACGCCCATGGAGGTTTTCTATGGGATTTTTCTTTTTCTCGAAAAAATAATATGCGGTTATGACGGAATTGGCAGACGTGCAGGATTTAGGTTCCTGTGCCTTTCGGCGTGTGGGTTCGAGTCCCACTAACCGCAGAAAAATCCACAGCAGTAAAATGACAAAAATCAGATTCTAAATAATTGCAGCAAAAATATTCGCGCATCAAATATCTTAAAAACTCCAAACAGAACCGAAAATCAAATAGAGAATAGATAGAGGAAAAATGGTATGACAAGAGAAAAGTATGAGTCATTGCCTTTGAGCACGCTGAAAGCGCTGGCAAAATCCAGAAACATGAAGGGGATTTCCACCCTGCGGAAAGAAGCGCTGATTGAGCGGATGCTGGAAGAAGATCAGAAAGAAAACCAGAAAAACATGGAAGAGCCGGCGGTTCTAAAAGAGGAAAAAAAGACGGAAACTGTACAGGATCAGAATCAGGAACCGCAGGAAAAGCGGGAGGACGGTATGGAGCGCCAGAATCGGGAAACCTCGGAAAACGGCACCGCGCGCCCGTACCAGAGACCGCGGTATGTCCGCCGGGAAGAGCGCAGTGAAAACGGAGAGCGCCAGGAGTACCGTCCAAGAGCGCCGCGTTTCAATGAGCGTAGATTTCAGGAACCACGGAATTATAATCAGAATAACCGTGAGGAAGAGCAAAGACAGGAGCCGCGTCAGGAAGCAGGGCAGGAAATGAGACAGGAGCCGCTGCGTCAGGAAGCAAGACCAGAGACGAGACAGGAACCGCGTCAGGAAACCAGCACGCTCGACAGCGGCCAGGAGGCCTGCGGCATCCTCGAGGTCATGCCGGACGGATTTGGATTTATCCGCTCCGACAACTATATGCCGGGCGACAGCGATGTCTACGTTTCTCCGTCCCAAATCCGCCGTTTCGGACTGAAAACGGGAGATATCATCCGCGGAAACACGAGAGTAAAGTCCGCAACCGAAAAATTCAGCGCCCTTTTATACTTAAAGAGCGTCAACAATCTGCCGCTCGACCAGATCATGCGCCGCGGCAATTTCGAAGATATGACACCGGTCTTCCCGGATGAGCGGCTGCGCCTTGAGCGCCCGGGCGGAAGCATGGCGATGCGGATCGTGGATCTTGTAAGTCCGATCGGAAAAGGCCAGCGAGGCATGATCGTTTCCCCGCCGAAAGCCGGAAAAACGACGCTTTTGAAGGATGCGGCAAAATCCATCCTGCGGAACAACCCGGAGATGTATCTGATCATCCTTCTGATCGACGAGCGTCCGGAGGAGGTCACCGACATTAAAGAAGCGATTCAGGGATCGAATGTGGAAGTCATCTATTCCACCTTCGATGAGCAGCCGGAGCACCACAAACGCGTGTCCGAGATGGTCATTGAGCGCGCGAAACGTCTTGTGGAGAGTAAAAAAGACGTTACGATCTTCATCGACAGCATCACACGTCTCGCCAGAGCTTACAACCTGACCGTTCCGCCGAGCGGCCGTACCCTTTCCGGCGGTCTCGATCCGGCAGCACTCTACATGCCGAAACGGTTCTTCGGCGCGGCCAGAAACATGCGCGAGGGCGGAAGCCTGACGATTCTTGCAACGGCGCTTGTGGACACCGGAAGCAAGATGGACGATGTCGTTTACGAGGAATTCAAAGGCACCGGAAACATGGAACTCGTGCTCGACCGGAAACTGCAGGAACGCCGCGTCTTCCCGGCCATCGACATAGCCAAATCGGGAACAAGAAGAGAAGATCTGCTTCTGACACCGGATGAGCAGGAGGCCGTTTACAATATGCGGAAAGCATTAAACGGCATGAAATCCGAGGAAGCCGTGGAAAATATTCTGAACATGTTTGCCCGCACCGGAAACAACGGCGAACTGATTCAAATTTTAAAGAAACAAAAAATAGTATAAGGCTTGCAATTTTCAAAATTGTGTGATACAATGAGAAAGCTGTGCAAGGTTGATGAGATTTTGTCAGCCTGAAATACGAAATCATCAGAGTAAATCTGAGAAGATAACAATATTAAGAAGAGGTGAATAAAATGAGAGAAGGAATCCATCCAGAATACCATCAGGCAACTGTTACCTGCAACTGCGGAAATACTTTCGTAACAGGTTCTACCAAGAAAGAGATCCATGTTGAGATCTGTTCTAAATGCCATCCGTTCTACACTGGCCAGCAGAAAGCTGCTGCAGCTCGTGGACGTATCGAGAAGTTCAACAAGAAATACGGCATGAAATAAGAATTGAATCAAGCAAGATGAAAAACGGGCTGAGGTTGGAAGATCTCAGCCCGTTCTTGCGTTACGGATGCAGAAAATCCCCTTTGAGGAGGTAAACGTAAATTATGAAATCATCCAATATTGGCGGCCAGGCCGTGATGGAAGGCGTCATGATGATGAACAAGGACCACTATTCCGTCGCAGTACGCCGGCCGGACGGGGAGATTGAGGTTAAAGTAGAGCAGCACAGGCCGCTGACAAAGCACAAGGGGCTTTTAAAAGTTCCGATTCTGCGCGGTGTCTTCAGCTTTGCCGATTCGATGATCGTCGGCATGAGTTCCCTTATGTACTCCGCTTCGTTCTATGAGGACGAGGAGGAGGAAAAGAAAAAGCCGGCGACGAAAGAGGAAGAGGAGCAGCAGAAAGCGAAAAAAGAAAAGACAGACAGGCTGATGATGTACGGAACCGTCACATTTTCCGTTGTCATCGCCGTCGTTCTCTTTCTGATGGTGCCGTACTTCCTGTCCGAACTGCTGCACAAAGCGGGAGCCGGAACGACACTGACCGCGGTGGCAGAGGCCTTTGTGCGTGTGGCACTGTTCCTCGGCTATCTGGCAGCCATTTCCCGTATGGAAGACATTCAGCGCGTGTTCATGTACCACGGCGCCGAGCATAAATGCATCAACTGTGTTGAGCACGGTCTGGAACTGAACGTGGAAAACGTCTTAAAGAGTTCCCGGGAGCACAAGCGCTGCGGAACGAGCTTTCTTATGTACGTCATCGTCATCAGCATCATCTTTTTCATGTTCATCCGGGTCGATTCCCCGGTGCTGAAAATCGTGATCCGCCTGCTTCTCATTCCGGTGATCGCGGGCATTTCGTATGAAATTATCCGCCTGGCGGGAAAAAGTGACAATAAACTGGTCAACCTGATCAGTAAACCGGGCCTGATGCTGCAGCACCTGACGACGCGCGAGCCGGATGCCGAGATGGCAGAGGTTGCGATCGCCGCTGTGGAGGCTGTGTTTGACTGGAGAGCGTACCTGAACGAAAACTTTGGTTATACGTACCCGGCCAAAACCGAAAAGAAAGAACATGAGGAGCCGTGACCGATGAGTGTGCACGATAGAAAAAACTTGAAATCTGCACTGGAATCCGCTATTCTGTACTTACAAAAGCAGGGGGTGGAGGAAGCCCGGCAGGACGCATGGCTTTTACTGGAGCATGTCTGCGGGATCAGCCACAGCACCTACTTTGTACACAGTGAAGATGAAATGCCAAAAGAACAGCAGGAGCAGTACGAAGCGCTGGTCAGAAAGCGCGGCGAACACATTCCGCTGCAGCAGCTGACCGGAGAGGCGTGGTTCTACGGAATCCCTTTTTTTGTGAATGAGCATGTACTGATTCCGCGGCAGGACACCGAGATTCTTGTGGAGGAAGCGCTCCGCGGCCTTCCAAAAGATGCACGGATTCTCGATCTCTGCACCGGTTCGGGATGCATTCTCATATCGCTTCTTGTGACGAGAGAGGACTGCACTGGAATCGGCGCGGATCTCTCCGAGAAAGCCTTACAGGTTGCGGAAAAGAACGGCGCACAGGCGGGCGGACGGGCATCGTTCGTAGAGAGCAACTTATTTGAAAACATCGAGGGAACCTTCGATGTGATCGCAAGCAATCCGCCGTATATCCGCACGGATGTGATTGAAACGCTGATGCCGGAGGTGCGCGACCATGAGCCGCGGATGGCACTCGACGGCAGTGCGGACGGTCTTGTCTTTTACCGGAAGATTACAGAGCAGGCAGGAAGCTATTTAAAAGAGGGCGGAAAGCTCTGTTTTGAAATTGGATACGATCAGGGAGATGAAGTGCGGGAGCTGATGGAAACCCACGGCTTTGCCGATGTACAGGTTCTGAAAGATCTGGCAGGCCTGGACCGCGTGGTGACCGGTATCTGGCACAAAAAACCCTGACAGAAATGAATTTTAATTTTGACACCATAATGACATCATAAACAGACGAAAACAGCAAAAAGGAGCAGTCATTTTATGTTTGATAAACTTGATGATATCCTCATGCGTCTCGAGGAGGTACTGAATCAGTTAAGCGAGCCGGACGTCGCTGCCGATGCGGCGAAGTTCCAGAAGCTGATGAAGGAGCAGGCAGAACTCCAGCCGATCGCAGACGCATATAAGGACTATAAAACACAGAAACAGACCATCGAAGAGAGCCTGATGCTTCTTGAGGAGGAATCCGACGAAGAGATGCGTGAAATGCTGAAAGAAGAGCTCTCCGATGCGAAAAAACGCGTAGAGGAGCTGGAGCAGGAACTCAAAGTCCTGCTTCTGCCGAAAGACCCGAACGATGACAAGAACGTTATCGTAGAGTTCCGCGCAGGTGCCGGCGGAGACGAGGCGGCACTCTTTACCGCAGAAATCTGCCGTATGTACATCAAATACGCAGAGAGCCGCGGCTGGAAAACCGAGCTGACCAGCGCCGATGAAAACGGAATCGGCGGCTTTAAAGACGCAACACTTCTGATCAACGGAGCAGGCGCGTACTCCCGGATGAAGTACGAGAGCGGCACGCACCGCGTACAGCGTGTGCCGGAAACCGAGTCCGGCGGAAGAATCCATACCTCAACCATGACCGTAGCGATCATGCCGGAGGTGGACGACGTCGAAGTACAGATCGACCCGAAAGATTACAAATTCGATGTATTCCGTGCTTCCGGAAACGGCGGCCAGTGTGTCAATACGACCGACTCAGCAGTCCGTCTGACCCACTTCCCGAGCGGCATCGTCATTTCCTGCCAGGATGAGAAATCACAGTTAAAGAATAAGGACAAGGCACTGAAGATTCTGCGTGCCCGTCTGTACGACTTAGAGCAGCAGAAACAGCACGATGAGATGGCCGAGCTTCGAAAGAGCCAGGTCGGAACGGGAGACCGCTCCGAGAAGATCCGTACGTACAACTTCCCGCAGGGACGTGTGACGGATCACAGAATCAAACTGACCTTATACAAACTGGACGCCATCATGAACGGCGATCTGGATGAAATCATCGACAGTCTGATTGCAGCCGATCAGGCCGCAAAGCTGAGCAGCATGCAGGAAGAAGCATAATAATAAACGCTGCGAATCACGATTGGTCTACAGGATCGATTGCTGATAGAATAAACAAGAGAAAAAAGGGGAAAAGAGAAAGGGAAAACGCTATGAAGAAAACAGCACTTGTGATCATGGCAGCCGGAATCGGCAGCAGATTTGGAAAGGGAATCAAACAGCTTGAGCCAGTAGGACCAAACGGGGAGATCATCATGGATTATTCCATCCACGATGCACTGGAAGCCGGCTTCAACAAAGTAGTCTTCATCATCCGCAAGGATCTGGAGAAAGATTTCAAGGAAGTCATCGGCAACCGCATCAGCAAAATCACAGAGGTGGAATATGCATTCCAGGAGCTCGATGATCTGCCGGCAGGCTTTGCAAAACCGGAAGGCCGTACCAAACCGTGGGGAACCGGCCAGGCCGTTCTTGCCTGCAAAGGTCTTGTAAAAGAGCCGTTTGCTGTTATCAATGCTGATGACTATTACGGAAAAGATCCGTTCGTAAAACTGCACGACTACCTCGTACAGGAGCATGATGTGGATGAAGTTATGCCGATCTCCATGGCAGGATTCGTGCTTGGAAACACCTTAAGTGACAACGGCGGTGTTACAAGAGGTGTCTGCGTCGTTGATGAAAACGGAAACCTGACCGGTGTCAACGAGACGAAAAACATCGTAAAGACCGCAGAGGGCGCAGGCGTTGAAAAAGAAGACGGAACGGTTGATCCGATCGACAAAAACTCCCTTGTTTCCATGAACATGTGGGGACTGCAGCCGGAGTTCATTGATCTTCTGGAGAAAGGCTTTGTTGAATTCCTTTCTGCACAGAAAGAGGGAGATGTAAAAGGCGAGTACCTCCTTCCGATCTACATCGACGAGCTGCTGCACGCAGGAAAAGCAGAAGTAAAAGTTCTTCCGACCGACGCAGAGTGGTTCGGCGTAACGTATCAGGAAGACAAAGCTTCCGTAACAGAAGCATTCCGCAAACTGATTGCGGACGGCGTATACAGCGAGAAGCTGTACGACTAATTACGTATTTTGTTATTTGAGTGAATAACCAGAAAAAGCGTGTTTGAATGATTGCAAAAAATTTCAGACACGCTTTCTGCCCGAAAGGGGAAAGGAGCATACCATGGGTAAATATTTTGGAACAGATGGATTTCGCGGAGAAGCAAACATTGATCTGACGGTTGAGCATGCATATAAAGTGGGAAGATTCCTCGGATGGTATTTCGGAAAAGACCACAAAGCACAGATCGTCATTGGAAAAGACACCAGACGCTCCAGCTACATGTTCGAATATTCGCTGGTAGCAGGACTGACCGCATCGGGAGCAGACGCTTATCTGCTGCACGTAACGACCACCCCGAGCGTTTCCTATGTTGTCCGTACTGAAAACTTTGACTGCGGAATTATGATCTCCGCCAGCCACAACCCGTTCTATGACAACGGAATCAAAGTCATCAACGGCCTGGGACAGAAACTGGAAGCCGACATCGAAGCGCAGATCGAAGCCTACATCGACGACGGAACACCGAAGATCCCGTTCGCAACGAGAGAAGACATCGGACGCACCGTGGATTTTGCAGCCGGAAGGAACCGCTACATTGGACACCTGATCTCGATTCCGACAAAATCCTTTAAAAACATGAGAGTCGGACTCGACTGCTCCAACGGAAGTGCCTCTTCCGTAGCCAAGAGCGTGTTTGATGCCATCGGCGCCAAGACATATGTGATCCACAACGAGCCGGACGGAACAAACATCAACTGCGGCTGTGGTTCCACCCACATCGAAGAGCTTCAGAAATATGTAAGAGAGAAACACCTCGACGTCGGATTTGCCTACGACGGAGACGCAGACCGCTGCATCGCTGTCGATGAGCTGGGAAATGTGGTAGACGGAGACCTGATCATGTATGTCTGCGGTAAATACTTAAAAGAAAAAGGCCAGTTAAACGGAGATACGATTGTGACCACGATCATGTCAAACCTCGGTCTTTACAAAGCGTGTGACCGCGCCGGTATCCGGTATGAGAAGACGGCAGTCGGCGACAAATACGTGTGCGAGAACATGATGGCAAACGGCTATTCTCTCGGCGGAGAGCAGTCCGGCCACATCATTTTCAGCAAGCACGCGACGACCGGTGACGGAATCCTGACCTCCCTGATGGTGATGGAAGTGCTGATAGATAAGAAACTCCCGCTCAGCACCCTGACAGCCGAGGTAGTGATTTACCCGCAGCTCTTAAAGAATGTCCGCGTGGCAAACAAAGCAGCTGCAAAGGCCAACCCGGCAGTACAGAAAGCAGTAGAAGACGTAGCAGAGGCCCTGGGCGATGACGGACGCATCCTCGTAAGAGAGAGCGGCACCGAGCCGGTGATCCGTGTCATGGTGGAAGCACCGGACGACGCAACGTGTGCAAAATACGTAGACCAGGTTGTTTCTGTGATGCATAAAGAAGGACTTGTGACAGAATGAAAAAAAGACTGGTAATCTTTTTTCTGGCGGCGGCAATGATGCTTGGCGGCTGTGAAAATAAAAATTCAAAGCTTTATAAAAAGGGCATCGAGGCGCTCGAACAGAAGGACTACGTAACGTCGATTGCGATGCTGGAGGGAGCCGTAAAGGCAGGCGACCGACTGGCGGAGAGCTACCGGTCGCTCGGCATCGCTTATCTGAAAAGCCAGGAGTATGACAAGGCAAAAGAGGCTTTCAAGAGCAGTCTTTCGAGCATGAAGCACAAAGACGCGGAGTTTTCGCGCGATGTCATGTATTACGAGGCGGAAACCTGCGTACAGGCCGGAGATCTGGATGGAGCCATTGAGATCTGCACCAATATTCAGGAAGAAAAGGCAGATGCCGATGCGCTGTTCCTTAGGGGACGCGCGTACTTCCTGCAGAAGAATTACGAGCAGGCGAAGGTGGATTTTGATGCGGCAGTGGAGACGAAGGAGAGCTATCAGCTCTGCCTTGACATTTACGAGCTGTATCAGGAGAGCAGCATGAAGGCGGACGGAGACCGTTACCTCGAAGCGGCAGTGAAGATTGAGCCGAAAACGACCGAGGATTATTATAACATCGGCTGCGCATACTACTATCTGGAGGAGCAGGACGAGGCGGTCAAAGCGTTCTCGAAGGCAATGAAAGACGGCAGCAGCGCGGCGATGGAAATGCTCGGCGAGGTTTACCTTTCCAATGGTCAGAACGATGAGGCGAAAGCACTGTTTTCTTCGTATCTTTCGACAGATGGCTTTGCGGCGGCAGCAAACAACGGGCTGGCGCTCTGCGCACTTGCGGAAAACGACACGGACAGTGCACTCTCGTATATCGAGGAAGGACTCAAAACGGCAGAGGATTCCGACCGGGAAAATCTGCTGTTCAACCAGATTGTATCCTATGAAAAACGGGCGGATTTTGATACCGCGAAGTCGCTGATGGCGGATTTTCTGGCAGCATATCCAGAAAACACCGCGGCGCAGCGGGAAAATACGTTTCTCCAGAACCGATAACAGACGGAGGAAGTTGGATTGTTTGATTTAAGAGAAGAACAGGAGCGCGTGATTCTGGTCGGCGTACAGGAAAACGGCGGCGCAAAAGCAGAAGAATCGCTCGACGAGCTGGCGGAACTGGCCAGCACCGCCGGTGCGAAGGTGGAGGGCCGCCTGGTGCAGGTGCGGGAGGCCATTCATCCGGGAACGTACATCGGAAAAGGAAAATTAGAGGAATTGAAAATTCTGGTGCGCGCCTGCGATGCGACGGGCATCATCTGCGACGATGAGCTCTCCTCGATCCAGTTAAAAGGGCTGGAGGAAGCACTGGAATGCAAGATCATGGACCGTACGCTTTTGATCCTGGATATCTTTGCGGCGCGCGCCGTGAGCAGCGAGGGTAAAATCCAGGTTGAGCTGGCCCAGTTAAAGTACCGTGCGTCCCGACTTTCCGGCCTTGGCACATCGCTTTCCCGTCTTGGCGGCGGAATCGGTACGAGAGGACCGGGAGAGAAAAAGCTGGAAACCGACCGGCGCCTGATCCGCACGCGTATTACGCAGTTAAAACGTGAGCTTGAGGAAGTACGCCAGCACAGAGAGCTCCTTCGTGAAGGCAGAAAACGTTCCAAAATCCCGGTAGCGGCGCTCGTAGGCTATACGTCAGCGGGAAAGAGCAGTCTTTTAAATGCACTGACAGGATCGGAAATTCTGGCAGATGCAATGCTGTTTTCCACGCTGGATACGACGACGCGGTCACTGACCCTTCCGGATGGACAGGAAATCCTGCTGACCGATACGGTTGGATTTATCAATAAGCTGCCACATCATCTGATCGATGCATTCCGCAGTACGCTGGAGGAAGCACGGTATGCCGACTATATTCTCCACGTTGTGGATACGTCAAATCCGCAGATGGAGCTGCAGATGCAGGTCGTGTACGATACGCTGCGGGAACTGAAAGTTGAGGACAAAAAGATCGTCACCCTGCTGAACAAGCAGGATAAGCTTCTCGCCCCGATGGTTGTAAAAGATTTCCGGGCAGACGCGAGCCTTGCGGTCTCTGCCAAAACAGGACAGGGACTCGAAGACCTCAAAAATTTACTCTCCTCGTGGATGATGGAGGGAAAAATCTATATCGAGCGCCTCTATCCGTACGATAAGGCGGGAACGATTTCACTGATCCGCGGATACGGAATTCTGCTCGAAGAAGAATATCTGCCGGAAGGCATCCGCGTAAAAGCCTATGTACCGAAGGATATCTATCCGAGGGTATAGAGGTATGGCAAGCGGGCTTAAAAACGGCAGTACATCCCTTTAAGCGCCGTACAGCGCCGAAAAATGGAAGGGACAGAACACAAGTAAAAGTACCATATCTAGTGATGTTAGAAAATTTCACACTAGATATGGTACTTTTTACTATTGACGGGAGAAACATGCTCTGCTATCATATGGTTCAGACACTGCAAAGAGTGGAACCTTAAAAAGGCCTTGCAGAAACGGTTGAATTAACAGGAGGGATTCCATGTTTCAGGTAGAAAAGAGAGACGGAACGATTGCAGAGTTCCAGATGAAAAAGATTACCGATGCGATTGGAAAAGCATTCGGCGCAAAAGATATGCAGTTCAGCGATGACATGCTTCAGATGCTGGCATTGCGCGTAACAGCGGACTTTCAGTCCAAGATCAAAGACGGAAAAATTTCAGTGGAGGCAATTCAGGACAGCGTGGAGAACGTGCTGATCCAGTGCGGCTACGCAGAAGTGGCAAAAGCTTACATTCTGTACCGCAAGCAGAGGGAAAAAATCCGCAACATGAAATCGACGATCGTAGACTACAAAGAGATCGTGGACAGCTACGTAAAAGTAGAGGACTGGCGTGTCAAAGAGAATTCGACCGTAACGTATTCTGTCGGCGGTCTGATCTTAAGCAATTCCGGCGCGATCACAGCCAACTACTGGTTATCAGAGATTTATGATGACGAGATCGCCGAGGCACACCGCAACGCGGATATTCACATCCACGACCTGTCGATGCTGACCGGCTACTGTGCAGGATGGTCGTTAAAACAGCTCATCAAAGAAGGACTTGGCGGCATCAACGGAAAGATTACTTCTTCTCCGGCAAGACATCTTTCGGTTCTGTGCAACCAGATGGTCAACTTCCTCGGCATTATGCAGAACGAGTGGGCAGGTGCGCAGGCATTTTCTTCGTTTGATACGTATCTGGCGCCGTTCGTCAAAGTGGACAACTTAAGCTACGGCGAAGTGAAGAAGTGCATCGAGGCGTTTATCTACGGCGTCAACACACCGAGCCGCTGGGGAAGCCAGGCACCGTTCTCCAACATCACACTCGACTGGACCGTACCGGATGACCTCGCGGAGCTTCCGGCGATCGTCGGCGGCAAGGAGATGGACTTCAAGTACAAAGACTGTAAAAAAGAGATGGATATGGTCAACAAAGCGTTCATCGAGACGATGATCGAGGGAGATGCCAACGGAAGAGGCTTCCAGTACCCGATCCCGACCTACTCCATCACATCCGATTTTGACTGGTCCGATACGGAGAATAACCGTCTGCTGTTCGAAATGACTGCAAAATACGGTACCCCGTACTTCTCCAACTACATCAACAGCGATATGAAACCAAGCGACGTGCGCTCCATGTGCTGCCGTCTCCGCCTGGATCTGCGTGAGCTTCGAAAGAAAACCGGCGGATTCTTCGGTTCCGGCGAGAGCACCGGATCGGTCGGCGTTGTCACCATCAATATGCCGCGTATCGCATATCAGTCCAAAGATGAGAAAGAGTTCTACCGCCGTCTCGATCATATGATGGATATTGCCGCACGTTCGTTAAAGACGAAACGTGAGGTCATTACCCGCCTCCTGGACGAGGGACTGTATCCATATACGAAACGGTACCTTGGAACGTTTGAGAACCACTTCTCAACCATCGGTCTGATCGGTATGAACGAGGCCGGCTTAAATGCCGCATGGCTCGGAAAGGGTCTGGAGGATCCGAAGACACAGCAGTTTACGAAAGAAGTTCTGAACCATATGAGAGAGCGTCTTTCTGATTACCAGGAGGAGTACGGCGATCTGTACAACCTTGAGGCAACTCCGGCGGAGTCGACCGCATACCGTCTGGCAAAACACGACCGTGCAAAATGGCCGGATATCAAGACCGCAGGCCATGAGGGAGATACCCCGTACTACACCAACAGCTCCCATCTGCCGGTGGACTATACCGAGGATATTTTCTCTGCGCTTGATATTCAGGATGATCTGCAGACGCTGTACACCTCGGGAACTGTATTCCATGCGTTCCTTGGCGAAAAACTGCCGGACTGGAAAGCAGCAGCTTCCCTTGTGCGGAAGATTGCAGAGAACTACAAACTGCCGTACTACACGCTGTCCCCGACGTATTCTGTCTGTGCGAACGACGGCTATCTCGCCGGCGAGCATTTTACATGTCCGATCTGTGGAAAAGAGGCAGAGGTTTACAGCCGTATCACGGGATATTACCGTCCGGTCAAGAACTGGAACGACGGAAAACGCCAGGAGTACAAGAACAGAACTGTATATGATATCATCCACTCCAAATCGCCGGAGCAGAAAATGAAATCGTACGGCGCAGCAGAGAAACTGGCAGAGCAGGCCGCTGGAAAAGAAGAGCCGAAAGCCGCTGCAGCAGCAGATAAAATCGAGGAAGACGGCATGTACCTGTTCACGACAAGCACCTGCCCGAACTGCAAAATGGCAAAAGAAATGCTCGCCGAGGAGCAGTATGAGGTGATCGACGCAGAGCGTCACCCGGATCTTGCCGCACAGTACGGCATCATGCAGGCACCGACTCTTCTCGTTGTGGAGGACGGCCAGGCGCAGAAGATTGTGAATGCTTCCAATATCCAGAAATATGTGGATGAATATCTCTCCTAAATCTGTGCGCATATAGTTGCAGGAAAGAACAAACAGAGTTATAATAGGAAAAAGTGATACCCTCGCCCGGGCATCCCGGGTGGGGGTATTATTATGGCGCTGAGCACAGCAGAAATCGGCCCGGTGGACCGGTTTCACTTACAGAAGGGAGAAAAATTATGGGATACAGCCAGGACACAATCTGTGTACAGGGAGGATGGCAGCCGAAAAACGGTGAGCCGCGTGTACTTCCGATTTACCAGAGCACAACATTCAAATATGCAACCAGCGAGGAAATGGGAAAACTGTTCGATCTGGAGGAAGAGGGATATTTCTATTCCCGTCTGCAGAACCCGACGAACGACGTCGTAGCACAGAAAATCTGCGATCTGGAGGGCGGCGTGGCAGCCATGCTCACATCTTCCGGCCAGGCGGCAACGATGCTTGCTGTTACCAACATCTGTGAGGCAGGCGACCACGTTGTCTGCGCGGCAAAGGTTTATGGAGGAACCTCCAACCTGCTCGCCGTTACCTTAAAACGATTCGGCATCGAGACTACCCTCGTGGACCAGGATGCGCCGGCAGAGGAGCTGGAAAAAGCATTCCAGCCGAACACCAAAGCTGTCTTTGCCGAGACGATTTCCAACCCGGCAGGTGTTGTACTTGACATTGACAAGTTTGTTAAACTTGCACATGAGCACGGCGTTCCGATGATCTGCGACAACACCTTTGCAACCCCGATCAACTGCCGTCCGTTCGAGTTCGGTGTAGATATTGTCACCCATTCCACCACAAAATACATGGACGGCCATGCAATGGCGCTCGGCGGAGCGATTGTCGATTCCGGAAACTTCGACTGGGATGCGCATGCAGACAAATTCCCGGGCCTTACTACACCGGACGAATCGTACCACGGCGTGATTTATACGCAGAAATTCGGTAAAAAAGCGTATATCACAAAAGCAACCGCACAGCTGATGCGTGATATGGGAGCGTGCCAGTCCCCGCAGAATGCATTCCTGACGAATGTCGGTCTGGAGACCCTGCACCTGCGCGTGGAGCGCCACTGCAGAAATGCCGAGAAAGTGGCAGAGTTCCTGAAAAATCATCCGAAGGTAGCGTGGGTTGAGTACGCAGGCCTTGCAGACAGCAAATACCATGCACTGGCAGAAAAATATATGCCGAACGGAACGTGCGGCGTTCTCTGCTTCGGACCGAAGGGCGGAAGAGACGGTGCGATGCGTTTTACGAACGGCCTGAAAATGGTAGCAATTGTAACACACGTTGCCGATGCAAGAAGCTGCGTTCTGCACCCGGCAAGCCATACCCACCGCCAGCTGAACGATCAGCAGCTCATCGAAGCCGGTGTTCTGCCGGATCTGATCCGTCTGTCGGTCGGCATTGAGGATGTGAACGATATCATTGCAGACCTTGATCAGGCGCTTGCGAACGTATAAAGATACAAAAAACAGGATGTGAAAAGGAGCGTATTGGTAAAATGGAAGAAATGGCAAAGAAACGCGTAAAAGATTCTGAGACAGAGCAGTCGTATCTTCTGATGCACCGCCATATCAACGGCTATGGCCGTCTGTTCGGCGGCCAGCTGGTCGCGTGGATCGATGAGCTTGCCGGTCTGGTGGGACGCCGCCACTGCGGCCACGAAATCACCACCGCGTGCATCGACAATCTGAACTTCAAGCATCCTGCTTTTCTGAACGACACCGTCGTACTGGTCGGAAGAGTGACGTATGTCGGACGCACCTCAATGGAGGTGCGCGTCGACACGTACGTGGAAGAGCTTGCGACCGGCATTCGGAAAATGATCAACCGTGCCTACGTGGTGATGGTGGCCATCGACGAGAACGGCCGCGCACTTCCCGTCCCGGGCCTGATTCTGGAATCCCCGGAGCAGGAGGCCGAGTGGGAGGGCGGAAAACGCCGCTATGAACTGCGAAAAGAGCGTCACAGAGAGGGGTTCTAAGTTGACGTTCACCCGCACATTTGCAGAATCCACCGGAGCTGTCTTCGTGCATTCTGAAAATTTTATTTTAAGAAAATCCCGCCGTGTCCCTTGACAGGCGGGATTTTCCATGTTAAGGTAAAGGCAGTTATACGACTGACGGAAGTGGAAATGACCACAGGGAGTATAGCGTGAGAAGAGGCCGACCGTCTGGGCAGAAGAATGCTTGGGGGAGTGGGTCTGTTTTTTTATCCAAAAACAGAAAATCCCATTCCAGCCACCTTGAAAAGGAGATCAGAAGATGAAAAAAGTATCACTGGAACAGGAATTAAAAGGAAATGCATATCCAGGAAGAGGAATTGTGATCGGCAGATCCAAAGACGGCACAAAAGCCGTTGCCGGATACTTTATTATGGGCAGAAGCCAGAACAGCCGCAACCGTGTCTTTGTTGAGGAGGGTGAGGGAATCCGCACACAGGCGTTTGATCCGTCGAAGCTGGAAGATCCGAGCCTGATCATCTACGCACCGGTACGCGTTCTGAGAAATGATACGATCGTAACAAACGGAGACCAGACCGATACCGTATATGAAGGACTGGAGCAGGGAAAAACGTTTGAGGTATCCCTTAGAAGCAGAGAGTTTGAGCCGGATGCACCGAACTACACTCCTCGTATTTCCGGTGTGATGCACGTAGAGAACGGAACGTACGGCTACCAGATGTCGATCTTAAAGAGCAACAACGGCGATCCGTCCCAGTGCAACCGCTACACCTTCTCCTATGATAACTGTGTAGCAGGGGAAGGTCATTTCATCCACACCTACATGCACGACGGCAATCCGCTGCCAAGCTTTGAGGGTGAGCCAAAACTGGTCGAGATTCCGGATGACATCGATGCTTTCACCGAACTGCTCTGGAGCAGCTTAAACGAGGACAACAAGGTGTCCCTCTTCACACGCTATATCGACATTGCAACCGGCAAGTATGAGACAAGAATCGTGAATAAAAATAAATAAGAAATCGAGTGTTTTGCGAAAGGAGAAAATCATGAAAGAATTAGCGTTAAAATACGGATGCAACCCGAACCAGAAACCTTCCAGAATTTACATGGATGATGACAGGGATCTTCCGATCGAAGTATTAAGCGGCCGTCCGGGCTATATCAATTTTCTGGATGCCTTCAATGGCTGGCAGCTGGTACGTGAGCTGAAAGCAGCCACCGGTCTTCCGGCAGCAACTTCCTTCAAGCACGTTTCCCCAGCAGGTGCAGCCGTAGGTCTTCCGCTGGACGAGACCCTGCGTAAAATTTACTGGGTAGACGATATGGGAGAGCTTTCTCCGTTAGCATGCGCTTATGCAAGAGCCAGAGGCGCAGACCGTATGTCTTCTTTCGGCGACTTTATCGCACTTTCTGATGTCTGCGACAAAGACACCGCATCTCTGATCAAACGTGAGGTTTCTGACGGTGTCATCGCTCCGGGATTTACCGATGAAGCACTGGAAATCTTGAAAGCAAAGAAAAAAGGTAACTACTGCGTCATCAAAATCGACGAGAATTACCGTCCGGCTCCGCTCGAGCACAAACAGGTCTTCGGCATTACCTTTGAGCAGGGCCGCCAGGAGCTGCCGATCGACGATGAGCTGCTCTCCAACGTGGTAACCGAGAACAAAGAGATTCCGGAAGCAGCAAAACGCGATCTGAAGATTGCACTGATTACCTTAAAATATACCCAGTCCAACTCCGTATGCTTCGTCAAAGACGGTCAGGCCATCGGTGTCGGCGCAGGCCAGCAGTCCCGTGTGCACTGCACCCGTCTTGCCGGACAGAAAGCCGACAACTGGTTCCTGCGTCAGTGCCCGAAGGTGCTGGATCTGCAGTTCGTAGACGGCATCCGCCGCGCAGACCGTGACAATGCGATCGACGTTTACATCGGCGAGGAGTACATGGATGTTCTCGCAGACGGCGCATGGGAGAAGATCTTCAAAGTAAAACCGGAAGTCTTCACAAGAGAAGAGAAACGTGCATGGCTCGACCAGATGAAGGGCGTAACCTTAGGTTCCGATGCCTTCTTCCCGTTCAGCGACAACATCGAGCGCGCACACAAGAGCGGCGTCCAGTACATCGCAGAGCCGGGCGGATCGGTTCGTGATGACGCTGTCATCGAGTGCTGCAACAAGTACAACATGGCGATGGCATTTACAGGAATCCGTCTGTTCCATCACTAAAAAGAAATGCGTTTTATATTTATATAAGAAGAAAGAATCCGGTCTCTGGGCGGCCGGATTCTTTCTTTTTTTCGCACATGTATCATCAAAGAGAGAGTAGCACTTTCTGAAGAATAAAAAATAAGCAGGAAGAGGGCGGTACCGCCCTTTTTCTGTCGAAAACCCCTGTTCTTTTTCGGAAAAGTGTGATAAAATACCCCATGGGCGTATCTTTTGCCCGCTGCAAAAAGGAGGATGAGGAATATGCGGCAGATGGAATTTAAAATGGAGCGACAGGGACTTCTCGAGGAAGGCCAGGAAGTCAACGTGACAGAAAGCGCACTGCCTACCTCCTATTATTATACGATTACCCCGGCAGTGGCCATGAGCAGGAATTATCAGGCGTATGAGAGGCTGCAGTCCCGGAAGGGAATCGTAAAAGAAGTAAAAGAGACACCGAGAGGATTCTATACGGTAGTGGAGTTTGATGAAGATGAGCCGACCTGACGAGAACAAAAATGAGCACCCGGTGGTGCATCCGATTCCGCCGGTTTACCGCGCCGATTCCCGGATTCTGATTCTCGGCAGTTTTCCGTCCGTAAAATCCAGGGAGACCGGATTTTTTTACGGCCATCCGCAGAACCGTTTCTGGAAAGTGACGGCAGCCGTGTGCGGGGAAGAGGTGCCGCAGACCGTGGAAGAGAAGAAGGCGTTTCTGCTCCGGAATCATATCGCTGTCTGGGATGTGATCGCGTCCTGCGTCATCACAGGCTCGAGCGATGCGAGCATCCGCGATGTTGTGCCGAATCCGCTGCAGGACATTCTGGAATGCGCCGATATTCGGCAGATTTACTGCAACGGGGCGACCGCGTGGAAGTATTACCGGAAGTACCAGGAGAAGCAGCTGGGACGGGAAGCGGTTCGCCTTCCGTCGACGAGTCCCGCGAACGCCGCATGGTCTGTGGAGCGGCTGCTTGGCGAGTGGAGCCAGTGCGGAGAAGTCTTACGAAACGGAGAGTGACAGGATGAAAAAAGAGTACGAGACCGTCTGGGAGATTTTTAATGAGTGTGCCAATAATCAGATGCGGGACGTCTTTTTCGACGAGATCGAGACGGATGACCCGGAGGCGTATATCCGTCAGAAATTTCCGGACAAAAACTTAAAATATGAAAAAACGGTGGAAGCGGACGGATCTCTGGTCTTTGACATTGAGACCTCCGGCATCCGCCAGCGGTTTACGTTTACAGAAATCTGAATCGCGCAGAAAATACCAGAAAAGCGGAGAAAAAAACGATGAGTGAAGAAAAACACACGCATGTGCATGTGCTGGAAGACGGCACCGTGATCGAGCATTCCCACGATCACGCCCACGGGCACCATCATACAAATACAAAAGCAGTCTTAAACCGCCTCTCCCGCGCGATCGGACACATGGAGTCGATCAAGCGGATGGTAGAGGAAGGCCGGGACTGCACTGAGGTTCTGATCCAGCTGTCTGCCGTGAAGGCGGCCATTAACAATACAGGAAAAATTATCCTGGAGGATCACATTGAACATTGCATCGTCGATGCAGTCGAGCATGGGGACACAAAAGCGATTCAGGAGCTGAATAAGGCGATCGACCGCTTTGTCAAATAAGCAAGAAAAACAAGAAAAGAGGAAAGAAACATGGCAAAAGAATGCAGCAATTCGAGCTGTTCCAAAGAAAGCTGCGAAGGATGTCCAAGCAAAGCAGGACAGGGCAAACCGGATTTTCATATTGATCTGAATGCCGATTCTTCGATCAAACATGTCATTGGCGTTGTCAGCGGCAAGGGCGGTGTTGGTAAATCCATGGTAACCGCATCTCTGGCAAACCAGAAAGCAAAAGAGGGCTACAAGGTTGGTATCCTCGATGCCGATATCACAGGACCGTCCATCCCGAAAATGTATGGCCTGAAAGGACCTGCAAACGTAGATGACAAGGGCGTTTACCCGGCAGTTGCAGCAAACGGCGTAAAGGTAATGTCCATCAACCTCCTGCTTCCGGGCGAGGAAGAGCCGGTCATCTGGAGAGGACCTGTCATCGCAGGAACCGTAAAACAGTTCTGGACCGACGTCATCTGGGGCGACCTGGACTATCTCTTCGTCGATATGCCGCCAGGAACCGGTGATGTTCCGCTGACCGTTTTCCAGTCTCTTCCGGTAGACGGCGTAGTGATCGTATCTTCCCCGCAGGATCTGGTGCGCATGATCGTCATGAAAGCCTACAAGATGGCACAGATGATGAGCGTTCCGGTGCTCGGTATCGTAGAGAACTACAGCTACCTCGTATGTCCGGACTGCGGCAAAAAGCTGTCCATTTTCGGCGAAAGCCACATCGACGAGATCGCAGCCGAGATCGGCGTGCCGGTTCTCGGCAAAATGCCGATTCATCCGGAGTTTGCCGAGCTGGTGGACGAAGGAAGATTTGCAGAAGTGGATAACACCGATATTGCAAAGATCAACATCTAATCATTAAATATAGAAGCAAGTAATGGCATGAAAAACTCGTTTTTCCTTGATTTTACAAGGAAAAGCGGGTTTTTTTGACAAGATTTTTACGTTTCTTTTGGCAAAAACTATTTTATTTTAAACGGATTTTGTGTAACCGGTTACACACGACTGCGCAAATGAGACAAAAAGCGACAAATATGAAGGGTTAATGAGAAAAACTTGCATAAAAAACATGCATAATATGGCAAAAACAAGGAAATAAATTCAATATTGACATTTAAAGAGAAAAAGTGCATAATCTACCTCAACGATAGGAAAACAAACAGCTATTGATTAAGAAAGAGGTGAATCGTATGTCACACTGCGTAGTAAGACTCAATGGAACTGAGGAAGTAGAGGAGTTTGTAAAAGCAGCTTCCAAATGTGATTTTGATATTGACATTTTTTACAACCGCGTTATTATTGATGCAAAATCCATTCTTGGCATCCTCAGCATGGATCTGAACCGTGATCTCACCGTACACTGCTATGGTGACAGTCCGGCATTCAATAAAACCCTGCAGAAATTTGCTGTAGCATAAATTTTATTAAGGGAAACGAAAAAAATTCAGCCTGCGCCGCCAGCGAGAGTAGAGACAGAATTTGCGCAGGGGACTTTCTGAAGAAAAACTAATCACACGAGACACATAACTTCAGAGAGAAAAAAGGAGACTGTTGCGGCAGTCTCCTTTTTTCTGTATAATGATAACTATTCAGAGCCATGCGAAATTCCAGAAAAGGACACGAATCATGCTTGCATGAATGAGCGTTCTTTTCTGGAATTTCATATGGCGAGAAGCCACATCGAGATGCAGCGCAGCGGAATCGAGATGGGGCTCTGAATAGTCTGGTTAGAAAAGGAGCGGGCTAGTGGAAGAGAAGAAGAAAGAGATCCGGATTTCCGTGCGGAATCTGGTGGAGTTTATTCTGCGCAGCGGGGATCTGGACAACTCGTCGGGCGGTTTTGGCGAGCGGGATGCCATGCAGGCGGGAACGCGGGTGCATCAGCAGATTCAGAAAAAACGGGGCGCCGATTACCGTGCGGAGGTTCCGCTGGTTCACGAAAAAGAATATGAGCATTTCATCCTGCGCGTCGAGGGAAGAGCAGACGGCATGTACGAGGACGGAACCACGACCGTGATCGAGGAGATCAAGGGAACGTACCGTGACCTCGAAACGATGGAAGAGCCGGTTCCGGTACATCTGGCACAGGCGAAGTGCTACGCTTACATCTACGGCTTTCAGAACCGCAAAGAGGAGATGGGCGTGCTGATGACGTACACCCTGCTCTCCTCCGAGGAGGAAGGCCTTCTGCGCCCGCTCACCAAAGAAGAGGTAAAGCCGGAGCACTCCAACTGGCGCATCCGCCATTTTCTGCAGACGTACAAGCTCCCGGAACTGGAGCAGTGGTTCGATGAGCTACTCGACGCCTGGTTTATCTGGGCGGAATTCCAGTACCAGTGGCAGAAAGCGCGAGATGCCTCAATGCAGCACCTCGAATTCCCCTTCCCGTACCGGAAAGGCCAGCGGGAACTGGTGAGCGGCGTCTACCGTACCATTCTGCGGAAAAAAGAACTCTTCGTCCAGGCACCGACCGGCATCGGAAAAACAATGTCCACGGTCTTTCCGGCCATCCGCGCGATCGGAGAGGGCTGCGGCGACCGTCTTTTTTATCTGACTGCGAAAACCATCACCCGTACCGTGGCAGAGGAGGCGGTCTCCATTCTAAAAGAGAAGGGACTGCAGTTCAAAGCAATCACGCTGACCGCAAAAGAAAAAATGTGCATCCTCGATGAGCCCGAATGCGATCCGATCCACTGCCCGCGCGCGAAAGGCCATTTTGACCGGATCAACGCGGCGGTGTACGAGATGCTGACGGAATGCGATTCCTACACAAGAGAGGAAGTCCTGCGCCAGGCGGAAAAATGGAACGTCTGCCCGCACGAGTTCCAGTTTGATGTGGCTTCGTGGGTGGACGGCGTGATCTGCGATTACAACTATGCGTTTGATCCGACCTCGAAATTAAAACGCTTTTTCGCAGAAGGAACGAAGGGTGATTACATCTTTCTGATCGACGAGGCGCACAACCTGGTCGAGCGGGGCCGCGATATGTTCAGTGCCACGCTCGTCAAAGAGGAGATTTTAAAGGTCCGCCAGCTCCTCCGCCCGTATGCACCGGGCAAAAAGCTCGAGAAGGCGCTGAATCGCTGCAATCACCAGATGCTCGTCTACAAAAGAGAGTGCGATTCCTGCACGGAGCTGGAAAGCGTATCGACGTTTCTTATGATGGTCAATCAGCTGCTGGAAGAACTGGCGGGCTGGCTGGAAGCGCATAAGACAAGCGAAATCCGGAAGCAGGTTCTGGAATTTTACTTTAACTTGCGAAATTTTTCCGAGATTTACAATTTAGTGGATGAAAATTATCTGATCTACACGAGTTATCTCGATAACGGCGATTTTGCACTGCGCCTGTTCTGCGTCAACCCGGCGGAGAATCTGCAGCAGTGTATCAACCAGGGGCGGTCGGCCGTCTTCTTTTCCGCGACGCTGCTGCCGGTGCAGTATTATAAGAAGATGTTCAGCACGAATACGGACGATTACGCGATTTACGTGGAGTCCCCGTTTGATCCCACGAAGCGGTGTCTGGCGATCGGAAGCGAGGTCAGCACGAAGTATCAGCGGAGAAACCGCGCAGAGTTTGAGAAGATCGCTGCCTATCTGAACGAGATGATCCAGAGCCGGAAGGGCAACTATATGGCGTTCTTCCCGTCATACCGCCTGATGCAGGATGTCTATGCGGTCTATGAGGAACTGTATGCAGATGAAAACGTGACCTGCCTGATCCAGGAGTCGGCGATGCGGGAGCAGGAGAGAGAAGCGTTTCTGGAAGCATTTGCGAAAGACAACGAGAAAACGCTGGTGGGATTCTGTATCATGGGAGGCATTTTCTCGGAGGGAATTGATCTGGACGGGGAAAAGCTGATCGGCGCGGCCGTTGTGGGAGCCGGAATCCCGCAGGTGGGGCCGGAGAGAGAACTTTTAAAGCAATATTTTGACCGTAGCGGAGAGAACGGTTTCGACTACGCGTACCGCTATCCCGGCATGAATAAAGTATTGCAGGCGGCAGGGCGCGTGATCCGTACGACGGAGGACACGGGTGTGATTCTGTTGCTCGACGAGCGGTTCCGAAACCGGGAGTACCGCGAGCTGTTCCCAAGAGAATGGGAGGACTGCCGGATTGTGCAGCGCAGCAGCCTCCCGGAGGTAATCCATTCGTTTTGGGAGAGGGTGGATTGTGAGAGCGGATCAAAAGCCGGGCAGCAGGAAATGAAATCTCGGTGCAGCGCTGAACGTTACGTGTGATCCGCGCGGTTCCGGTATTCGCTCGGCGAGCAGCCCATCTGCTGCCGGAAAATTTTAGAAAAATAGGCAGGACTGGAAAATCCGGTCTGTTCCGCTACGGAAGTGATACTGGCCTGGCGCTCGAGAAGGAGCGGCAGGCTTTTTTCAATACGGTAATCGAGAAGATAGTCAAACAGGGATTCGTTCATGCATTTCTTGAAAAAACGGCAGCATTCACTGCGGCAGATGTGGATCTGTGCGGCGAGATCCTCGAGCGTCAGATGCTCCATATAATGGCGGTGGATGTAGTCGAGCAGAATGCGGAGCCGCTCAACATCACGCGCTGCCGCCGTGTTCTGGGATTCACCGGAAAACGATGCGTGGCGGTAAATCTCAATCCAGATCGACAGCAGAAGCTCCTGGATTTCCATCTCAAACGCGGACGGCTGCGAAAGCGAGAGGTCGTAGATGCGGTGCATACAGGCAAGTACCTGGTTCTGCCAGTTGATCTCCGGCGAAAAGACGATGGAGGCGAGCTGCATATCCGTCAGCACCGGTTCGACGTAGCGCGTCTGGATCACACTGTTTGAAAAACCATAGAGAAAGCGCGGGGCGAACGTGGTTGAAATATAGACGCAGTCCATCCCGTCGATCATGTGGCCGCTGTGAAGCGCATTCGTGTTGCAGAAAATGCCGTCCCCTTCTTTTAAGACATACGATTTGCCGTTGACCTGATATCCGATCTGCCCCGAGAGGACAAACGTCAGCTCAATTTCCGGGTGCCAGTGCCAGGAAAAGGAGCCGCGCTCGTAGCGGGAGAGCTGTTCGTAACTGATGTTGACAGGAAATTCATAGCTGCCGTGGGCCTTCAGCTCACGGTTTTCTTTATCCATGCGGATCTGCATGAAACGTACCTCCAATCCATAAAATCCGTTAAAAATCATACGATAAGTAAAGTATGCGGCAAAAAGGGAAAAAAAACAAGAAAAAATCGAAGATCACCTCAATATAATTATCGTTTGCCCCAATATTGTTGTTGCAGATGGGCGTACGGCTCACTATAATGATACTTAAGAAGATAAGAAAAAACACACAAACACACAAACACACAATACACACACAACACACAAAACGAAACCATGAAAACAACACACCAAAAAGAAAAGGAGACAACAAAATGAAACAGCAGGTACTGGATTGTTTTGCAAAACTGTTCGGGGGAGAGGGCGACATCCGCACCTACTTCGCACCTGGACGTGTAAACCTGATCGGTGAGCACACCGATTACAACGGAGGCCACGTGTTTCCATGCGCACTGACCATCGGAACCTACATGGCAGCAAGAAAACGTGACGACAGAAAGCTTCGTTTTTACTCTATGAACTTTGAAAAACTCGGCGTGGTAGAATCTTCTCTCGATGAATTCCTGATGGGAAAAGAAGGCAACTGGACCGCATATCCGAAGGGAATGATGTGGGCATTTTGCCAGAAGGGCTTCCCGGTAGAGCAGGGCTTCGATATCGTGCTCTACGGAAACATTCCGAACGGCTCCGGCCTTTCCTCTTCCGCATCCGTTGAGACCGTAACCGGCGTAATGCTGCGTGACATGTTCGGCTACGACACCATCTCCATGATCGACATCGCTCTGTACGGCCAGTTCTCCGAGAACAACTACAACGGCGTCAACTGCGGTATCATGGATCAGTTCGCCATCGCCATGGGCAAAAAGGACTGTGCGATCTTTCTTGACACCAGCGATCTGAAATATGAGTACGCACCGGTTAAACTGGAAGGCGCAAGAATTGTCATCTCCTGCAGCAACAAGAAACGCGGCCTTGGCGACTCCAAATACAACGAGCGCCGCAGCGAGTGCGAGACTGCTCTGGCTGAGATTCAGAAAGTCAAAGACATCAAGAGCCTTGGCGAGCTGACCGAGGAAGAGTTTGAGGCAGTGAAAGATGCCATCAAAGATCCGGTCCGCCAGAAACGTGCAAAACATGCTGTTTACGAGAACCAGAGAACCGTTCAGGCCGTTGCAGCTTTAAAGGCAAACGACATCGCAAAATTCGGCGAGCTGATGAACGCATCCCACGTTTCCCTGCGTGATGACTATGAGGTAACCGGCATCGAGCTGGATACTCTTGTGGAAGAAGCATGGAACTGCCCGGGTGTCATCGGATCCCGTATGACAGGCGCAGGCTTCGGCGGATGCACCGTCAGCATCGTAAAAACAGAAGATATTGACAACTTCATCGCAAAAGTAGGCGCAGCTTACAAAGAAAAAATCGGCTATGCCGCAGACTTCTATGTCGTAGACATCGGAGACGGCGCAGGCGTATTAAAATAAGAAATAAAAAAGCTGGATCGGCAGCAGGGAGGAAGCTACAGTGATTAACGAGAGTATTGCAAAACTGGTAAAATATGGAGAAAATGCCGGTCTTGTTTCGGGACTGGATAAAATCTATGCGACAAACCGGATTCTGGAAGTCATGCAGATTTCCGATTACGAAGAGCCGGAGCAGATTCCGGAGACCCCGGATCTGGAAGAGACTTTAAATGAACTGCTTGATGATGCAGCTAAGCGCGGTCTTCTCGAACACAACAGCGTCGTTTACCGCGATCTGTTCGATACGAAACTGATGGACTGCCTGATGCCGCGCCCGGGAGAGGTGGTAAAGAAGTTTGAGGAACTCTATGCGAAGAGCCCGCAGGAGGCAACCGATTACTTCTACAAACTGAGCCAGGATTCCAACTACATCCGCAGATACCGCATCGCAAAGGATATCCGCTGGAGCGTACCGAGTGCCTACGGCGATATTGATATCTCGATCAACCTCTCCAAACCGGAGAAGGACCCGAAGGCGATCGCGGCTGCAAAACTGGCAAAACAGAGCGGTTATCCGAAATGCCTGCTCTGCAAGGAGAATGTGGGCTATGCGGGACGCGTCAACCACCCGGCGCGCCAGAACCATCGCATCATTCCGCTGACGATCAATCAGACGGAGTGGGGATTCCAGTACTCGCCATATGTGTATTACAATGAGCACTGCATCGTGTTCAATTTCCAGCATAACCCGATGAAGATCGAGCGCGCGACCTTTGTGAAGCTGTTTGACTTTATCAAGCTGTTTCCGCACTACTTCATCGGTTCTAATGCGGATCTGCCGATCGTGGGAGGCTCCATTTTAAGCCACGATCATTATCAGGGCGGTCACTATACCTTCGCAATGGCGAAAGCGCCGATCGAGCGCCATTTTACCATCAAAGGATACGAGGATGTGGAAACCGGCATCGTCAAATGGCCGCTGTCCGTCATCCGGATCCGCCACAAAGATGAGAAACGGCTGATCGATCTGGCAGAGCATATCCTGAACTGCTGGAGAGGTTACACGGATGAGGATGCGTTTGTATTCGCCGAGACTGACGGAGAGCCGCACAACACGATCACACCGATCGCAAGAAAAGTGGGCGATACGTTCGAACTCGATCTGGCACTGCGCAACAACATCACGACGGACGAATGCCCGCTCGGTGTTTACCATCCGCATGCACAGTATCATCACATCAAAAAAGAGAACATCGGCCTTATTGAGGTTATGGGACTTGCGATTCTGCCGGCGCGCTTAAAAGATGAGCTGGAAGAGCTTTCCAAATGCCTTGTAGAGGGAAAAGATGTCCGCGCTGTCGCAGAGCTGGAGAAACATGCCGACTGGGTAGACGAATTCCTGCCGCGCCATCCGGAGCTGAACAGCGAAAATGTGATGGATATCCTGAAAGAGGAAGTCGGAAAAGTCTTTGTCGGCGTACTCGAGGATGCCGGCGTTTACAAGTGCACCGAGGAAGGCAGAAGTGCATTTGCAAAATTCATGGAAACGTTGTAGAATAAACTAAATGCTTCAATTAACCCGCTGCGGCAAAAAAGCAGCAGCGAAGGAAAACATGGAGGATACCAAAATGAAAATCTTAGTTACTGGCGGTGCAGGCTATATTGGAAGCCACACCTGTGTGGAACTGCTGAACGCAGGCTATGACGTTGTTGTCATGGACAACCTTTACAATGCAAGCGAGAAAGCCATCGAGCGTGTAGAACAGATTACCGGAAAGAAAGTAACCTTCTACAAAACCGATATGCTGGACCGCGAAGGCGTAAAGAAAATTTTCGACAACGAGAAAATTGACGCTGTCATCCATTTCGCAGGCTTAAAAGCAGTCGGCGAGTCCGTACATAAACCGATTGAATATTATCACAACAACATGACCGGAACCCTGATTCTCTGCGATGAGATGAGAAACCATGGCGTAAAGAACATCATCTTCAGTTCTTCTGCAACCGTATACGGCAATCCGGCACAGATTCCGATCACCGAGGAGTGCCCGAAGGGAACCCCGACCAACCCATACGGCTGGACAAAAAGTATGCTCGAGCAGGTTCTGACCGACATCCACACCGCAGATCCGGAATGGAATGTTATCCTGCTTCGTTACTTCAACCCGATCGGAGCGCATAAGAGCGGCCTTATCGGAGAGGATCCGAAGGGCATCCCGAACAACCTGCTTCCGTATGTCGCACAGGTTGCCATCGGAAAACTCGAGTGCATCGGCGTTTTCGGTGATGACTACGATACTCCGGACGGAACTGGTGTCCGCGATTACATCCATGTTGTTGACCTGGCACGCGGCCATGTAAAAGCCATCCAGAAACTGGCTGACAACGACGGCGTTTCCATTTACAACCTCGGAACCGGCAAAGGCTACAGCGTACTCGATGTGATCCACGCATTCGAGAAAGCATGCGGCCATCCGCTGAAATACGAAATCAAACCGCGCCGTGACGGTGATATCGCAACCTGCTACTCCAAATGCGACAAAGCAAAAGAGGAGCTTGGCTGGGAGGCTGAGTACGGCATCGAGGAGATGTGTGCCGATTCCTGGAACTGGCAGCAGAAGAATCCGAACGGATATAACGACTAATGTAATGTGAGTGTTATCTGGCGGCCCGCCGATACTTGAAAGAGTGTCGGCGGGCCGTTTTTGTATAGATAAATTCAGTCTTTTTTCACAAAGTCCGGCTTGCTAATTAAGAGGGAATCCGATATAATGTAAGAGTTAAAGTGTCCGTAAAAAAGAGGGGCGGTTTGACATACAAGGAGGAAAAGCATGGACGATAGAAAAAATCAGAACCGGGAACCAGAAAAAGGCTCCGGGGGAGGACCGAAAAACAGACAGACGATACTCATTATCCTGATCTGCCTCCTCGTCAGCCTGATGGTGATGGGACTTCTGAACAATGCCCTTGGGGGAATTACTTCCGAGGATCTTGACTATAGCAAATTCCTGGACATGGTAAACAACGATGGAGTGCAGGAAGTTGTCTTGAAATCGGGAACACTGACCGTAACGCCGAAAGACCAGAAATCGGAGGGAATCACCTATCAGGTAACGATGATGGGAGATGAGCAGGAGCTGGTCGATCTGTTACAGGAGAAAGGCATTACGTACCACAAAGATCCGCCGGATTCTACCGGAACGATCATTTACACATTGCTGACCGTCATTCTGCCGGTTGTGATGCTTGTCGCTGTCATGGTATGGGTGATGCGCAGCATGAACAAAGGCGGCGGAGTCATGGGCGTAGGAAAGAGCAGAGCAAAGGCCTACGTACAGAAAGAAACCGGCGTGACATTCCGCGATGTTGCGGGACAGGACGAGGCAAAAGAATCGCTCCAGGAGGTTGTGGATTTCCTGCATAACCCTGGAAAATACACGACAATCGGTGCAAAACTTCCGAAAGGAGCGCTTCTTGTAGGCCCTCCTGGAACCGGAAAAACACTGCTTGCCAAAGCCGTAGCCGGTGAGGCGCACGTACCGTTTTTCTCGATGTCCGCTTCGGAATTTGTCGAGATGTTCGTCGGTGTCGGTGCATCGCGTGTGCGTGACCTGTTTGAGGAAGCAAAGAAAAACGCACCGTGCATCATCTTTATCGATGAGATCGATGCGATCGGAAAGAGCCGTGACAACAGCTACAACAGCAACGACGAGCGGGAGCAGACGTTAAACCAGCTCCTCGCCGAGATGGACGGATTCGACAGCTCCAAGGGTATTCTGATCCTTGCGGCCACAAACCGCCCGGAGGTTCTTGACCCGGCGCTGCTGCGTCCAGGCCGTTTTGACCGCCGGATTATCGTAGAAAGACCGGACCTGAAAGGCCGTGTGGAAATCCTGAAAGTACACGCCAAGAACGTATCGCTCGATGAGACGGTTGATCTCGACGGCATCGCACTTGCGACATCGGGAGCCGTTGGTTCTGATCTTGCAAATATGATCAACGAGGCAGCGATTCTTGCGGTCAAGAACGGAAGAAAAGCCGTTTCCCAGAAGGATCTTCTCGAGGCAGTCGAGGTTGTCCTCGTCGGAAAAGAGAAGAAGGACCGCATCTTAAGCCAGGAAGAGCGAAAGATCGTTTCCTACCACGAGGTAGGCCACGCACTTGTTACTGCACTGCAGAAGGATTCCGAGCCGGTACAGAAAATCACGATTGTGCCGCGTACGATGGGTGCGCTCGGCTACGTCATGCAGGTGCCGGAGGAGGAGAAATACCTCAACACGAAGAGCGAACTCGAGGCGATGATCGTCGAGTGCCTCGGTGGAAGAGCGGCAGAGGAGATCGTATTCGGCAATGTGACAACGGGAGCTTCGAATGATATCGAGAAAGCGACGAAGATTGTCCGCGCGATGATCACGCAGTACGGTATGTCGGAGAAATTCGGTCTGATCGGTCTTGCGACCCAGCAGAATCAGTACCTCGACGGAAGAATGGTCTTAAACTGCGGCGATGCCACAGCAACCGAAATTGACCACGAGGTCATGAAGATCCTGAAAGAGTCGTATGAGCAGGCAAAAGAACTTCTGGCAGCTAACCGCGATGCGATGGATGAAATCGCAGCTTACCTGATCCAGAAAGAGACGATCACCGGAAAAGAATTTATGGAGATTTTTCATCAGGTGATTGCAAAACGGAATGGAAACGCGGAAGAAGCGGTTGAAAATCCAGAAATATAAAAAGAAAGCGAAAAGGCCCGGCGGGAGCAGAGAAAACGATCTCTGCACGCTGGGCATTTTCAACATTACAGTCCCAAAAAGAGGAGGGTCATATGGCGTTTGATATCCAGGAAGAACTGAAAAAACTGCCGGGGAAACCCGGCGTCTATCTGATGCACGACGCGGACGATACAATTATCTACGTAGGAAAGGCGATTTCGCTGAAAAACCGTGTCCGCCAGTATTTCCAGACGAGCCGCAACAAAGGGCCGAAGATTGAGCGGATGGTCACGCATATCGCCCGTTTTGAGTATATTGTGACGGATTCCGAACTGGAGGCGCTCGTGCTGGAGTGCAACCTTATCAAAGAGCACCGTCCGAAATACAATACGATGCTGAAAGATGACAAGGCGTACCCGTACATTAAGGTGACCGTGAACGAGGATTTTCCACGCATTCTGTTTTCCCATCAGATGAAGAAGGACAAGGCGAAATATTTCGGCCCGTACACAAGCGCCGGAGCTGTGAAAGATACGATCGAACTGTTGCGGAAGCTGTACGATATCCGTTCCTGCAATAAGAGCCTGCCAAAGGAGATCGGCAAAGACCGCCCGTGTCTTTACTATCACATCCACCAGTGTAAGGCACCGTGCCAGGGATACATTTCCAAAGAAGAGTACGGCGAGCAGATCAAAAAGGCAATCAGTTTTCTGAATGGAAATTACAATGACATGATCAAAGAGCTGACTGGAAAAATGACGGAGGCGGCTGAGGAGATGCGGTTCGAGCAGGCGGCGGAGTACCGTGATCTGATCGACAGCGTGCGCAGGATCGGCGAGCGGCAGAAGATTACGAACAGTAACGGCGAGGACAAGGATGTCATTGCGCTTGCGATGGACAAAGAGGATGCGGTGGCGCAGGTCTTCTTTATCCGGAACGGAAAGCTGATCGGGCGGGAGCATTATTATCTGCGGATCGGGGAGGAGGAGCAGAAAAGCGAGGTGCTGCTCACGTTTATGAAACAGTTCTATTCCGGCACGCCGTTCATCCCGCGGGAAATCATGATTTCCGAGGAGATTGCCGAGCAGGAGCTGATGGAAGAGTATTTAAGCAGCAAACGGGGCCAGAAGGTCCGCATCCGCGTGCCGAAAAAGGGCAGCAAGGAAAAAATGGTGGAACTGGCAGAGCGGAACGCACAGATCGTTCTCGACCAGGACCGCGAGCGGATCAAGCGGGAAGAGGGTCGGACGGTCGGTGCCGTAAAAGAGATCGCCAGATGGCTGAACCTGCCGTCGATCGACCGCATCGAGGCGTACGATATCTCCAATATCAGCGGTTTCCAGTCGGTCGGCTCAATGATCGTCTACGAGAAAGGAAAGCCAAAGCGCGCCGATTACCGAAAATTCAAGATCAAATCCGTCGAGGGACCGAACGATTACGCCAGTATGAAAGAGGTCTTAAGCCGCCGTTTTCTGCGCGGCATCCAGGAGGACAGCGGTTTCGAGCGGCTGCCGGACCTGATCATGATGGACGGCGGACGCGGCCAGGTTAACATTGCGCTTGAGGTGCTTGAAGAAATGGATCTTGCGATTCCGGTCTGCGGTATGGTAAAGGACGACAAGCACCGCACGAGGGGTCTGTATTTCCGAAACGTGGAAATCCCGATCGACCGGAACAGCGAGGGCTTCAAACTGATCACACGCGTGCAGGACGAGGCGCACCGCTTTGCAATCGAATACCACCGCCTGCTGCGGAGCAAAGGCCAGGTCCACTCGATTCTCGACGACATCCCGGGCATCGGGCCGACAAGAAGGAAAGAACTGATGCGCCACTTTCAGGGAATTGATGATATCAAGGCGGCAACCGTGGAAGAACTTTCCGGACTTCCGGGCATGAATAAAAAGGCGGCGGAGCAGGTTTACACATTCTTTCACGCACCTGCACAGGAGGAAAATGAGGATTCGTCAAAATAGTTAAATTTCTAGGTTGCCCGTGATGCTTTATTGTGCTAAAATCATAGAAGAGACGGATTTAAAAAGACGTCGAATGAAGTCGGAGGACAGGAAAATGAAAGAAATTGAAATGACCAAAATGGTGGAGGAAATGGATCTCCGCAACCTGACACCAGAGGTTGATATGACAGATTTTGTCATTGCCACACCGGATATCAACCGTCCTGCACTGCAGCTGACCGGTTACTATGAGCATTTTGCCAATGAGCGTGTGCAGATCATCGGTTATGTAGAGTTCACGTATCTGCAGCATCTTGAAGAGAGCGAGCGCGTCCGCGCGTTTGAAGAGTTTGTAAGCCGCAAGATCCCATGTGTCATTTTCACCACGAAGATGATTCCGGGACCGGAAATTCTGGAGCTGTGCAATCGTTATCAGGTACCGGCCTTTGCGGTAGACAAATCGACTTCCGTTTTCATGGCTGAAATCATCCGCTGGCTGAATGTCCAGCTTGCCCCGATGATCTCCATCCACGGCGTGCTGGTCGATGTATTCGGCGAGGGCGTTCTGATCATGGGCGAGAGCGGAATCGGAAAGAGCGAGGCTGCACTGGAGCTGATCAAACGAGGCCATCGTCTCGTCAGCGATGATGTGGTTGAAATCAGCCGTGTCAGCGACATTACGCTGGTCGGAACGGCACCGGATATCACGCGTCACTTTATCGAGCTGCGCGGTATCGGTATCATCGACGTCAAGACACTGTTTGGTGTCGAGAGCGTAAAAGATACCCAGTCCATCGATCTTGTCATCAAGCTCGAGGAGTGGGACAAAGAGAAAGAATACGACCGTCTGGGCCTGGAAGAAGAGTATATTGAGTTCCTTGGAAACAAGGTTGTCTGCCATTCCCTTCCGATCCGTCCGGGCCGTAACCTGGCGATCATCGTAGAAACCGCTGCTGTCAACCACAGACAGAAGAAGATGGGCTACAATGCCGCACAGGAGCTGTACCGCCGTGTACAGGCTAACTTAGTGAAAAAAAGAGAGGAGAAGTAAGAAAATGGCAAACTATGTATTTGGAATCGATGTTGGGGGTACTTCAGTAAAATGCGGACTGTTCCAGACAGACGGAACTCTGTTGGAAAAATGGGAAATCCCGACCCGCACCGAAAACGGCGGAAGCGAAATTCTGCCGGATATCGCAAAAAGCGTAAAAGCAAAAATGGCTGAGAAGGGTATCGCGGCAGATGATGTTGCCGGTGTCGGCATTGACGTACCTGGCCCGGTTAATGACAAAGGTGAGCTTTCCATCGCAGTCAACCTGAACTGGGGATATAAAAATATCGTAAAAGAGCTTTCCGACGAACTCGGCGGAATGGCAGTAAAAGCAGCAAACGACGCAAACGCAGCAGCTCTCGGTGAGATGTGGGCAGGCGGCGGAAAGGGAAGCAAGAACCTGGTTATGGTTACCCTTGGAACCGGTGTCGGCGGCGGAATCATCGTGGACGGCAAGATCGTAGCAGGTGCTCACGGCGCAGGCGGCGAGGTTGGTCATGCATGTGTTGAGCCGGAAGAAGAAGCGGTCTGCAACTGCGGAAACCACGGATGCCTCGAGCAGATGACATCTGCAACCGGTATCGTTCGTCTGGCAAAGAAATATCTGGCATCCCATGATACTCCGTCTTCTTTAAGAGAAAGAGGAGAGTCCATCAGTGCAAAAGCTGTCTTTGATGCATTAAAAGAAGGCGATGCAGCAGCAGAAGCAATCGTTCAGGAGTTCTCCGAGTACCTCGGAAGAGCACTTGCAGTATTCGCATGCGTTGTTGACCCGGAAGTTATCGTAGTCGGCGGCGGTGTATCCAAAGCAGGCCAGATCCTGATCGACGGCGTAGCTAAATACTACCGTGAAGCAGCATTCATCGCATGCAAAGATACCCCGATCGTACTCGCTTCCCTTGGAAACGATGCTGGTATCTACGGCGCAGCAAAAATGCTGATTGACTAATTGATTCAGATGGAAAAAGAAGTATAGAAAAACCGGTCCTGCTGGCATATGCCAGAGGGCCGGTTTTTTGTGTATAGACTGACTGAAAAAGTTATTCGGAAGAGCCGCTCTCTTCGGACTGCGGCTGTACTTCCGATATCTCCGCCGGGGTATCCGGTTCTGACGGTGCATCAGGGGTCTCCGGTGTGTCAGGAGTCTCCGGTGTGTCAGGAGTCTCCGGTGTATTAGAAGGCGGATCGGCAGGTGTTTCGGTCGGAGCCGGAGTTTCCTGCGGTGCCTCCGTCGGTGTCGGGGTTGTCTGCGGAGTTGATGCTGCGGAAGGGGTTCTGGTCGGCGTCGGTGTTGAGGCCGGCGCGGTGTAGTGGCCCTTGCAACGCTCGGTCGGCAGATCGGATACCGCAAAGTATTCGGTGATGGACGGGCAGCTTGAGCGGGCGAGCAGGCCGGTCTTCGTACAGATCGTTGCCTCCTGTACTGTTGCGGAAGTTTCGAAATCCATATCGGCAAGGCCTTCGTGGATTTCATTCATGACCTTTGCCCAGAGACGTTTGTGGAATTCACGGTCGCTCTCCGGAAACTCCGCGTGTGTATCATACGTTGCCCAGATGGCAGCGGTATAATATGGTGTAAAGCCTGCAAAGACGAGATCCTTGGCCTCGTTCGTCGTACCGGTTTTTCCGGCTGCGTGCATATTGTCGAGGCGGGCGGCAACACCGGTACCTTTTTCCAGAACATCCTCCATGACATTGGTGAGGAGGGAGGCAGTGCTTGCCTTGAAGACCTGCGTTGCCTTGTTTTCTGTGTTGTCAATTAAAACATTTCCCTTGCTGTCGGTAACCTTTGTGTAGAACACCGGCTTGCGGTACTGGCCGCCGTCTGCGATTGCCGCGTAGGCTGCCGTCAGTTCGAGATCACTGACACCGTAGGTGATACCGCCGAGAGCCAGCGGCTGGATTATATCGTATTCCTCGGAGAGTTTGGAAAAACCAAGCTTCTTCAGATAATCAAAGCCGACCTTCGGCGTAAGCTCGGTCAGTACCTTGACGGCCGGGATATTGATGGAATTGATGATCGCCTGGCGGACGGTAACATCACCATGGTAGGTAAGATCCGAGTTCTGCAGCGGTGTGCCGTCACTGTAGTTGAACGGCTCATCCTTAATTACCGTAGCGAGTGTAATCTTTCCAAGGTCGAGCGCCGGTCCGTACGCGGAAAGAATCTTGAACGTGGAACCCGGCTGGGAATAATTATCGGTTGCGCGGTTGAAGGTAAGACTTGCTGTTTTTTCGCCGCGTCCGCCGACGATGGCTTTCACGTAACCGGTGCGCTGGTCCATAACGGTCATGCACGCCTGCGGCTGCGGGGTGAAGCTGCTGCGCTCGGCAACAATCGTATCGCCCTCCTGCATGATAGCGGCTTTGTACTGGTCGATATAGCTCTGTGCCTCCTCCTGGGAGTCAAAGAGCAGATCGAAATTCGGATCGCTGTTGCGGAAGTAGAGCTGCAGCATCTCTTTGCTGTAGTTCTGTACCTCGCCGTCTGCCTGCTCTACGGTGAGCGCCCAGTCGAGACCGATCTGCGTGTTCGCCGGGAAGTTCTCCGGATTCTGGAATTCCGTATCGAGGATTGACTGCATGTAGGAATCCTGTGTGGTATAAATTTTGAGGCCGCCGCTGTAGACAACGTTCTTTGCCTGCACTTCGGTGTAGCCTTTCTGTACCATCAGATCGTTGATCAGGTTGGTGATGACTTCATCGATAAAGTAGGAGTACGGCGCGCTCTCCGCCTGGGACTGCGTGTGCATGGCGATGCGGTCGTAAACGTTGTCGTTCATGGCAATGGTGTATTCTTCTTCGGTGATGTAGCCCTGCTCTTTCATGTTGTTCAGGATCTTGTCGCGGCGCTGCTGGTTTTTCTCCGGGTGGTTTTTCGGATTATATGCCGTCGGCGCCTTTGGAATTGCGGCAAGAACGGCGCATTCAGAGAGCGTCAGATCTTTTGCATCCTTTCCGAAATACGTCTGCGCTGCCGTCTGGACACCGTAGCAGCCGGAACCTAAGTTGATCGTATTCAGATAATTTTCCAGAATAACGTCTTTGGCGTTTTCACCCTCTGCGGTCAGTGTTTTTTCCAGCTTCAGCGCCAGGTACTGTTCCTGGATCTTCCGCTTGAAGCTCTGCATCCGCGTCTCTTCCATCCAGTCAGTGAAAACATTGTTTTTTAAGAGCTGCTGTGTGATCGTGCTGGCGCCCTCGGTAAAATGAAAGCCGTGGCTGACGCCGACAACGAAAGCACGGATGATACCGCTCGGATCGATGCCGTTGTGCTCATAAAAACGGGCATCCTCAACCGCGACGATCGCGTGCTGCATATCGAGCGGAATCTCCTCAATCGAAATCGAGACACGGTTTCCCTGAGCCCCGGTCAGCTTCTGTACCTGGTTGCCGTCAGCATCGTAGATAAACGACGCGTTGCCGAGCGGCATGATATTTGCCTCCGAGATATCAGGGGCACTGTCAATCACGCCGCGGACAGCGCCGATCACAAGCCCGGCACCGCAGACGAGAACGACAAGAAGAAGACAGAACGCGATGCGCAGCGCCGTCACGCCGGCCGTCTTTTCAATCTTTCCGTAATGGGACCGCAGATCTTCACGTTTGTCTTCCAGATGACTTTTTCCAAAGTGCATATAGAAAATCCTCCTTATGTCATGTTCCTGCAAAACTGATTTAGTTCAGTAATCAATGGTGTTCCTGCCCTGCAAAAAGCAGGGTATACTTATTTTTATTATACCAAATAAAGGGCTGGAATAAAAGTATTTCTGAAAAGAATGCTGATTTTTCAGAAATGATATGGTAAGATAGGTACATATTTGGATGAAGGAGTAAGGACATATGATCGATCAGTTTCGGACGGTTTACCGGGGTGGAACCGGGGAAATCGTGGAGAAGAAATCACGTTTTATTGCGACGGTGCGTCTGGTGGAATCTGAGGAGGAGGCACTTTCCTGCCTGGAAGCTCTGCGGAAAAAATACTGGGATGCGCGGCATAACTGTTTTGTGTATATTATTGGAGAAAATCAGGAGACGGTGCGCTGCAGCGATGACGGGGAGCCTTCCGGCACGGCAGGGCGGCCGATGCTCGATGTGGTACAGGGAGCAGGCCTCCGCAATGTGCTTGTTGTGGTGACGCGGTATTTCGGCGGTACGCTGCTGGGAACGGGCGGCCTGGTGCGCGCGTACTCGCAGGCGGTGCAGGAGGGGCTGGCAAACAGTGTTCTGATTGACGAGATCTGCGGCGTGCGGCTGTTGATTGAGACGGATTACAACGGCATCGGTAAAATCCAGTATCTGCTCGGCCAGCGGGGGATTCCGATTCTGGAATCCGAGTACACCGATCAGGTGAAAATCCGCGTTCTCGTTCCGAAAACGGAGGTGGACCGTCTCTGCGCGGAGATTACCGAGGGGACGAACGGAAAGGCAAAACTGGAAAAAGAAGAGGAGCTGTACTTTGCGCAGAACGACGGAGAGCTGATCTTCGGGGATGAGCTGACGCAGTATAAGAATCTGGAGGCAGAAGAATTAGGATAAAGGAGGATGCGACATGAGGTTTCCGGAAAATCTGAAAAAGGGCGGAACGATCGGCTTTGTGGCACCATCGTTTGGATGTACGACAGAGCCATACAAGTCCGCGTTTGCAAATGCACAGAAAAAATGGAAAGAGATGGGATATCAGCTGGATCTTGGGCCAAACTGCTATGCAGAGCACGGCATCGGAATCAGCGCGGCACCGGAGGAGTGCGGAAAAGAGCTGACGGAATATTATGTCAGTGAGAAGAATGACTGTCTGATTTCCTGCGGCGGCGGAGAGCTGATGTGCGAGGATCTCGATTACGTGGATTTTGAAAAGATCAGAAAGGCACCGGAGAAATGGTATCTCGGCTATTCTGACAATACGCATTTTACGTATCTTCTGCCGACCCTCTGCGATACGGCGGCTGTTTACGGTCCGTGTGCGAGTGATTTCGGCATGGAGCCGTGGCATAAATCCGTAGCGGATGCGTTTGGCGTACTGACGGGAGAAGTGCGTACCGTCCGCGGCTATGAGGGATGGGAAAGAGACGATGCGAAGGGCAGAAGCGAGGAAAATCCGTATCTGCCGTACCAGATTACAGAACCGCGCGTTCTGCGCCGCTTCCCGGATGCGGACAGTGCATTTGAGGGACGGCTCATCGGCGGCTGTCTCGACTGTCTCGTCAATATTCTTGGAACGAAGTACGACGGAACGGTTGATTTTGTGGAAAAATATAAAGAGGACGGTTTTGTCTGGTTTCTGGAAGCGTGCGATCTGAACGTCTTTGCGATCCGCCGCGCAATCTGGCAGATGGAGCACGCCGGCTGGTTCCAATATGTGAAAGGCTTTCTGATTGGCCGCCCGCTGCAGTTCGGACAGAAATTCGGGGAACTCGACCAGTACCGCGCCGTGACGGATCTGCTTGGAAAATACAACGTGCCGATCGTGATGGATCTCGACATCGGACACCTTCATCCGGCGATGCCGCTGATCGTCGGAAGTTATGCGAAGGTGGCCGTGGAAGGAAATGAGATTGAAATTAAGATGGAGTGCCGTTAGAACGCTTTTGAAAAATATTTTCTCGAGCGGCAGGGCAGAGCCTGTGGGAAAATGTCTGCGCGCGTAGAAGAACTATCGGCGCATCCGGCAGATGCCGCGGAGCTTTTTGACATCGAGAATCGTGACCGTGCCGCGGGAGAGTGCGACGATGCCGTCTTTCTCGAACGACTTTAAGGTGCGGGAAACGACCTCTCTGGCACTGCCGAGGTTCCGCGCGATCTGTTCGTGCGTGGTGGAGAGCACCGGGGAACCGGTGCGGATGCGTTCATCCTCGAGATATCCGGCAAGGCGCTGGTCAAGCCGCGTAAAGAGGAGCTGGCCCATCGCCCACATGACTTCGGAAAAATGCTCCGTTGTTTCCCGGTAAATGTAGTTTTCAACGTAAATATTCTGATTCAACAGTCTGCGGAACGTGCTGGCCGGAGTGATGAGAACTTTCGTCTCCTCCTCGGCCTCAATCAGAATATCAAAGCTGATTTCCTGCATCGCACAGGAGGCAGACAGCGTGCAGACTTCGCCGGGACCGGTGGTAAACAGGGTAATTTCCCGCTGCTCGCCGGACTGGATAAAGATGCGGAGCTTGCCGGAGAGGACAAGCAGAACGCCGAGACAGTCATCGTCACAGCTGTAGAGAAAATCGCCGCGCTGATACGTCGTCAAGACGGAAGAGAGCACGAGTGTCTGCTGTTCATCGGCGGTAAGCTTTGAATAAAATGGATAATGCTCCTGAAAACAGGATTCCAGAAAAGATGACATAAATAAAACTCCTTTCGGAAGAAAAACGTTCTTTTGTAAACTACGGCAGCAGCCGTTTCTTCCATGATAGAAAAGAACGGAAAGAAATGCAAGAAAAAACGTATCGGTTTTTGTGCCGATACGTTTTTTCTTGCATTTCCAATATTACGCTGTTTATTTTACAGAGTTAATCAGTTCTTCCAGCTCCTCATAGGAAACGGCGCCGACGTTTTTCTTTACGAGTTCGCCGTTTTTGAAGAAAGCGAGGGTCGGAACGCTCATGACTTTAAATGATCTTGCCAGCTCCGGTGCTTCGTCAACGTCTACTTTGTAGAACTGGATCTCCGGCATATCCTCAGCTGCCTCTTCGATGACCGGGGCGAGCATTTTGCACGGTCCGCACCAGGTAGCAAAGAAATCAACAACGGCAACGCCAGGTGCTGCCTGCAGAGCTTTTTCAAAGTTTTCGGATGTAACATGAATTAATGACATAATAGAAGTCCTCCTTTTTTAAAACGGGATTTTTTATTTCCCGGTAAGTGTTTTTCTGTTGTGACTGTAGAATACCACAGCAGAACGGGAAGTTCTGTGACTAAGTCACAAAATGATTTCTTATTTTTTATTTCGGTTCTTTTCCCTGGCGGAAGCATTCGATCATTTCACCGGTCAGACTGATGAAGTTCGGCGTCTCCGGAAGAGAATCGCGGTCAAACCATTCGGCAACGGAGAGTTCCTCGCGGTCGAGGGTAATGGACGGATCGCCGTCCACATCGCAGTAAAATCCGGCGAGCAGCGAGCCGCTGAAGGACCACGGCTGACTCTTATAGTATCTCAGATTTTTGACCTTTAATCCGACTTCTTCCATGACTTCACGGTGCACCGTCTGTTCCAGCGTCTCACCGACCTCGGTATAGCCGGCCACGAGGGCGTACTGGCGGTGGCTGCTGTGGGAAGGTGCGTACTTCGTGAGCAGCAGGCGGTCACCGTCGGTGATGGCAACGATGACGCTCGGGCAGATGACCGGATAGGAGAGCGCGCCGCAGGAAGGGCACTGCATCGCGCGTTCATTTCCAGGCGCATGCATCTTCGTTCCGCAGCGGCCGCAGTAGGTGTGGTCGGTGTACCAGGTGTGGATCTGGTAACCGGTGATACCGGCAAACCCGAGCCATCCCGGAACGGCGCTGCGAAGAATTAGTGTATTTTCGTATTTCCAGATGCCAAATTCCGGAAGCTGCGGACTGCGCAGTTCATAATAGTCCGTCTCATCAATGCGGAACAGAAATTTTGCCTTTTCTTTAATCTCCGGAAAAACAGCTGCAATTTCCGCAATGGAAGGGTAGCAGATCTCGGGATCTTCGAAATTGCACAGAATTGTATGATGACCGTAAATTAAAACAAGATCCGTATCGTTCGGAACAGAAGGCTGGTAATCTACATAATATTTATGCGGAGCAATGTCCTGAATCATAAGAATTCCTTTCTTTGGTAAAAAAGTTTTTGGAAAAACAAAAAACCGAAATTCCTGTGAAGAAATTTCGGTAATAAAAAGAGCGCGAGACGGGATTCGAACCCGCGACCCCAACCTTGGCAAGGTTGTACTCCACCCCTGAGCCACTCGCGCATATACATCCTTTTGGATGAAGCGGGTGATGGGAATCGAACCCACGTATCCAGCTTGGAAGGCTGGTGTTCTACCATTGAACTACACCCGCAGATGATGGGCACTGATTTTTTTTCTCTGTCTTGTTGACTGCCGTGCCTCACTGACAAAACGTATTCTACAGGAAAGCTGAGAAAAAGTCAACCCCTTTTTTGAAAAAAATTAAAAAATTTTCAAAACACTGAAAAAGGAGAAAATTCAGGGTGAAAGGGGCGTGAAAATGTCCGCAAAGATCAGCCTTGTTCCAGAACGGGAAATGTACTATAATAGAAAAACGGAAAAGCAAAAAAGGGGGAATTTCCCTATGCAGGAAAATGGAACAGAACTTCTGGTTTGCTGCACCGGTTGTCAGAGCTGTATGCCGTGCATGGTAAAAATCAACATCCCGGGTTTGTTTGCGCTTTACAACCGGACAGCGACGGAAGGCGTCGAAGCGGTTCGTGCAGAGTATGAGCGTCAGGACAAACGTGCCGATGACTGCATCAACTGTTATCGCTGTGAAAAGCAGTGCCCGCAGCACCTCGGGATCGGCATTCTGATGCAGGATATTGCGGAAACCTTCGGAGAATAGGAAAAAAGGAGCATCTGTGCAATTTAAAGAAGCATTCTAATCTTTCTATAAAATATTTTGGGAAAAACTGGACTTATCTGAAAAATTTGATATAATAGAAAGGTAGTGACAGGGAAATTTTATGCTAAAATCTGGAAAGAAGAGCCCTGTCAATTCTTATGGGAGGAAAAATACATGGATGCCATTGATTATAAGATTCTGAAGATATTGCAGAAAAATGCCCGCGAGACGGCTTCCAATATCAGCAAAGAGATTCATTTATCGGTTTCTGCAGTCATCGAGAGAATCCGTAAAATGGAAGAAACCGGAGTGATTAAAGAATACACCATTATTGTAGACGAAAAGAAAACGGGAAATGAGATGACCGCGCTGATGGAAGTCAGCCTGGAGCATCCGAAGTTCTTTGACAGTTTTGCAGATGCGATCCAGAAACTGGAGTACATCGTATCCTGCTATTATCAGACCGGAGATTTTGATTTGATTATCCGCATTTCCTGTCACTCATCCGACGAACTCGAAGAAATCCACCGCCAGGTGATGAGCCTTCCGGGCGTCGATGCGACAAGAACGCATGTAGTGCTGAAAAATGTAAAAAATATCTATTCCGCCATCCGCAGACCGGACAAATAAAAACCGGCACAGCCGGAATCTGATACGAGAGCGTGTCTGAAAATAATCCGAAAGAGTTTTCAGGCACGTTTTGGCGTCTCAGAAAAAGTACGGAAAGAAAGAAGGAAAAAAGTGAACAGATACTTACGCTGTTATGTAGAGATTTCACTCGAAGCGATCGGGCATAACATCAGAGAAGTGAAAAAAAGACTACCGGAGGGCGTGAAACTTCTTGGCGTTGTAAAAGCGAACGCCTACGGCCACGGTGCCGTTCCGGTAGCATCTTATCTGGAAAACCAGGTTGATTATTTTGCAACCGCAACCATCGAGGAGGCTGTCGAGCTCAGAGAAAACGGCATTTCCGCGCCGATCCTGATTCTCGGCTACGTGTCCCCGTCCCAGTACGGCGACCTTGTGGAATACGACATCACTCAGACGATCGACAGCTACGCACAGGCACTTGCCCTCGAAAAAGAGGCAGCACGCCAGAACCGGAAAGCAAAAGCACACCTTGCGGTCGATACCGGCATGACGCGGATCGGCTTCCAGGTGACGGAGCACGATGCGGATGAGGCGGCAAAAATCGCGGATCTTCCGCACATCGAGCTGGAAGGTATGTTTACGCATTTCTCCTGCGCCGATCAGGAAGACAAGACGTACTGTTCGATGCAGATGGAAAAATATGATAAGATGACGGCACTTTTAGCAGAGCGCGGCGTGACGATTCCGCTTCGCCATATCTGCAACTCCGCCGGAATCATGGAATTTGACGATCACCGCTTTGAGATGGTGCGTTCCGGTATCATCACCTACGGCATTTACCCATCCGAGGAGGTAAAAAAAGAGCGTCTCGATCTGATCCCGGCGCTTTCCTGGAAGAGCCATGTCATCCATGTGAAGGAAGTCGGCCCGGGCATCGGCGTCAGCTACGGTGCCACGTATGTGACCGAGAAACCGATGACACGGATCGCAACTGTTTCAGCCGGCTATGCAGACGGCTATCCGAGAGCTCTCTCGAACCAGGGCTGTGTGCTGATCCACGGGAAAAAAGCACCGATCATCGGAAGAATCTGTATGGATCAGATGATGGTGGACGTGACCGACATCCCGGATGTGCAGGTGGAGGACGTTGTAACGCTTGTCGGAACCGACGGGGATGAGACCATCACGATCGAAGAGATCGCCAATCCGGCGGCACGTTTCGATTACGAGATGCTCTGCGATATCAGCAGCCGTGTAACAAGGGTTTATAAATAGTTATCCAAAATAGAAAAATCAAAGTCTCCGAAGACGGAAAAAAGCAGAATCTGCTGACCGTTTCGGAGACTTTTTTGTGTTGGAACAGGTTTTCTGGATTATTTAACCGGTGCGGGTTGACAGGCGGTGCCGGAGTATGGTAGGATACCAATTAGTTTAGCGTAGTACAGTGATAGCATGATCACGTAGAAAAGGAGAAGATTATTATGAAAAAGAAAATGGTTAGCATTTTGACAGCAGCCTTTTGTGTATCTGCCCTGCTGGCTGGCTGCGGCTTTGCAGACACAGCAAAAACATCTGCCTCATCAGCAGGAGCAGCATCCTCTTCCGCAGACGGAACGACAACCTTTACCGTGGGCTTCGATGCAGAATACCCGCCGTATGGCTACATGGACGATGAGACCGGCGATTACACCGGATTTGACCTGGAGCTCGCCGAGGCAGTCTGCGAGATTTACGGCTGGAAGCTGGTAAAAACCCCGATCAACTGGGATGCGAAAGATACCGAGCTGAATTCTGGTGCGATTGACTGCATCTGGAACGGCTTTACCATGAACGGCAGAGAGGACGATTACACCTGGTCCGATCCGTACGTGGACAACAGCCAGGTGATGGTCGTATCCGAGAATTCCGGCATCAACAGCCTGTCCGATCTGGCAGGAAAGACGGTTGGTGTGCAGGCAGCATCCGCAGCACTCGATCTTTTACAGAGTGAGGAAGAAGGCGGTCAGAAAGAACTCGCCGATACTTTCGCCGCTCTGCAGCAGTTCCCGGATTACAACAATGCGTTTGTAGAGCTTCAGGCAGGTTCCATCGATGCGGTTGCCATGGATATCGGCGTTGCCAAATATCAGCTGGAAAGCCGCGGAGAAGGATACAAAATCCTCGACGAGCACCTGAACTCTGAGAAATATGCGATCGGATTCAAAAAAGGAAATACCGAGCTCTGCGATAAAGTAAACGAAGGCCTGCAGCAGGTTCTGGCCGACGGAACATTCGACAAGCTCGCAGAAAAATACGGAATCGCAGACATGGTGTGTCTGGAGAAAAAAGGAGAGTAAAGCAGCATGAAGTTGTCCATAATTCTATCACAGCTTAGTACCGGAATGGCGGGAACGATCTCGATATTTGTCCTGACGCTCGTATTTTCCCTGCCGCTCGGTCTGCTGATCGCCTTCGGGCGTATGTCGAAAAACCGGATTGTGAGCGGAATTTTCCGGCTCTATATCTCCCTGATGCGCGGCACGCCTCTGATGCTGCAGCTCATGGTGGTTTACTTCGGACCGTTCTATCTGTTCGGTATGAACATAGGAAAATGGCGCTTTCCGGCGATTATCACCGGATTTGCCTTAAACTACGGCGCCTATTTTGCAGAAATCTACCGCTCCGGCATCGTTTCGATGGATCGTGGACAGTACGAGGCAGCAAAGCTTCTTGGTTATTCGAAGGGACAGACGTTTGTCCGCATTATTCTGCCGCAGGTTGTGAAACGGATTCTGCCGGCGATCACCAATGAGGTGATTACGCTGGTCAAGGATACGTCGCTGGCCTTTTCCATTTCCTATGTGGAAATGTTCACGATCGCAAAACAGATCGCGGCGGCCAAGACCACGATGGTTCCGTTCGTCGCCGCCGGTATTTTCTACTACATCTTCAATTTTGTCGTGGCGTGGGTGATGGAACTTTTGGAAAAGAAATTTTCTTATTATCATTAACTATAGAAGAGAGCGGAAAACGATATGATTTATCTGGAAATGAACCATGTAAGAAAGAGCTTTGGGGATCTCGAAGTGTTAAAAGATATTTCCCTCAAAGTAGAAGAGGGCGAGGTGCTCTCGATCATCGGCCCGTCGGGATCGGGAAAATCGACGCTGCTGCGGTGTGCGGCGATGCTGGAGACGATGGAGGGCGGTGACCTGACATATCTTGGCGAGCAGGCAGTCACCATGCAAAATGGAAAATCCGTTTATGCAAAGCCGGCCGTGCTGCGGAAAATTCAGGAAAACTTTGGAATGGTATTCCAGAGCTTCCACCTGTTTCCACATTATGATGTGATGAAAAACCTCTGCGATGCGCCGATTCATGTGCAGAAACGCAATCGTGCGGAGGTGGAAGCACAGGCAGAAGAGCTGCTGCAGAAAATGGGACTCACAGGAAAAGAAAAGGCGTATCCGTGTCAGCTTTCCGGCGGTCAGTGTCAGAGGGTTGCGATTGCGCGTGCGCTGATGCTGAACCCGAAGGTGCTCTTTTTTGATGAGCCGACTTCGGCGCTCGACCCGGAGCTGACAGGCGAGGTGCTGAAGGTCATCAAATCCCTTGCGGAGATGAATATGACCATGGTGATCGTTACCCACGAGATGAATTTTGCCCGGGAGATTTCCAACCGCATCATCTTTATGGACCAGGGCGTGATCGCCGTGGAAGGAACGCCGGACGAAGTCTTCGATTCCGAAAATGCCAGAATGCAGGGCTTTTTGGGAAAATTTCGTGAGAAGTAACGACGTTGCACTTGCCTAAAAAAACAACATGCGTTATACTAGAGCGTGGTTGAAACGTATTTCAAACACGCTCTTTATACGCCCCGTTCTGTTTTTGGGGATGAAAAAGAGCGGGGATAAAAGAGAAACCGAATACACATTTTGACAAGAAAAGGAGAATCGTGTCTATGAGCGGAACTGACAGATATGTAAGCCCTCTTTCCGAACGTTATGCAAGCAAGGAGATGCAGTACATCTTCTCCCCGGATATGAAATTCCGTACCTGGAGAAAGTTATGGATTGCGCTGGCTGAGACAGAAAAAGAACTGGGACTTTCTATTACAGATGAGCAGATCGAAGAACTGAAAGCAAATGCCGAGAACATCAACTACGATGTGGCAAAAGAAAGAGAGAAAGTCTGCCGTCATGACGTAATGTCCCATGTGTATGCCTACGGCGTACAGTGTCCGAAAGCAAAAGGAATCATCCATCTGGGAGCAACCAGCTGCTACGTAGGCGACAATACCGATATCATTGTCATGAACGAAGCCTTAAAGCTGGTGAAGAAAAAACTGGTGAACGTTATCGCTGAGCTGGCAAAATTTGCGGATACCTACAAAGACCAGCCGACCCTTGCCTTCACCCACTTCCAGCCGGCACAGCCGACCACCGTCGGAAAACGTGCAACCCTGTGGATGCAGGAGTTCTTAATGGATCTTGAAGATCTCGAGTACGTACAGAGCACCTTAAAGCTGCTCGGCTCCAAAGGAACAACAGGCACACAGGCAAGCTTTTTAGAGCTGTTCGACGGAGATCAGGAGACCATCGACAAGATCGATCCGATGATCGCTGAGAAAATGGGCTTCAAGAACTGCTATCCTGTTTCCGGACAGACGTATTCCAGAAAAGTCGATACGAGAGTATTAAACGTTCTGGCAGGCATTGCGGCAAGCGCAACAAAATTCTCCAACGACATCCGTCTTCTGCAGCACTTAAAAGAAGTTGAGGAGCCGTTCGAGAAAGGACAGATCGGATCTTCCGCCATGGCATACAAGAGAAATCCGATGAGAAGCGAGCGTATCGCATCCCTGTCCCGTTATGTGATCACCGATGCATTAAATCCGGCCATCACCTCTTCTGTACAGTGGTTTGAGAGAACCCTCGATGACTCTGCAAACAAGAGACTTTCCATTCCGGAAGGCTTCCTTGCCATCGACGGTATCCTGGATCTGTGCATGAACGTCGTAGACGGACTTGTGGTTTATCCAAAGGTTATCTTAAAACACATGATGGCAGAGCTTCCGTTTATGGCAACTGAGAATATCATGATGGATGCGGTAAAAGCAGGCGGCGACCGTCAGGAGCTGCATGAGAGAATCCGCGAGCTGTCCATGATCGCCGGAAAACATGTCAAAGAGGAAGGCCGCGACAACGATCTTCTGGATCTGATCGCAGCGGATGAGATGTTCCATCTGACCAAAGAAGAGCTGGAAAAGACGATGGATCCGTCCAAATACACAGGCCGCGCATCCGTACAGGTTGACGCATTCCTGAAGAACGTAGTTAATCCGGTGCTTGAGGCAAACAAAGAGGCACTTGGCATGACTGCGGAAATCAACGTCTGATGCGTTTGATAAACAGAAATAATAAAAAAACAAATTTTATAAGTAATAATAAGTTTTACTTATGAAGAAAACATGGTATACTATGCATGAACGGCCGAAACAAAGAGGCCGCAAGTATACGTTGAATTAGGAGGATGTCACATGATTAAGGCAGTAGTAGGAGCAAACTGGGGAGACGAGGGAAAAGGTAAGATTACCGATATGCTCGCAAAAGAGGCAGACATTATTGTCCGTTTCCAGGGTGGTGCGAATGCAGGCCATACCATTGTAAACAACTATGGAAAGTTTGCACTTCATACCCTTCCATCCGGCGTATTTTACAGCCACACAACAAGCGTAATCGGAAACGGTGTTGCACTCAATATTCCGGTTCTGATCAAAGAGTTAAATGAGATCGTTTCGAAGGGAGTGCCGGCACCGAAGATCAAAATTTCCGACCGTGCACAGATGGTAATGCCGTACCACATCCTGTTCGATCAGTATGAGGAAGAGCGTCTGGGCGGAAAATCCTTTGGTTCCACCAAATCCGGTATCGCTCCGTTCTACTCAGATAAATATGCAAAAATCGGTTTCCAGGTAAACGAGTTGTTCGACGATGAGCACCTGAAAGAGAAACTGAAATCTGTATGCGAAACCAAGAACATTCTGCTCGAGCATCTGTATCACAAACCGCAGTTAAATCCGGATGAGATCTATGCAGAGCTGATGGAATACAAAAAAATGGTTGAGCCATACGTATGCGATACTTCCGCATTCCTGTGGAACGCGATTCAGGAAGGCAAGGAGATCCTGCTTGAGGGTCAGCTTGGTTCCTTAAAAGACCCGGATCACGGAATTTACCCGATGGTAACTTCTTCTTCCACACTGGCCGGCTACGGCGCAGTAGGAGCAGGTGTTCCGCCATATGAAATCAAGAAAATCGTAACCGTATGCAAAGCTTACTCCAGCGCAGTAGGAGCAGGTGCTTTCGTTTCCGAGATCTTCGGCGATGAGGCAGATGAGCTCAGAAGACGCGGCGGAGACGGCGGAGAGTTCGGTGCAACCACAGGCCGCCCGAGACGTATGGGATGGTTCGACTGTGTTGCTTCCCGTTACGGCTGCAGAATGCAGGGTACCACCGATGTAGCATTTACTGTACTTGACGTTCTCGGATATCTGGACGAGATTCCGGTTTGCGTAGCATACGAAGTAGACGGAAAAGAAATCCACGATTTCCCGAACACCAGCATTCTTGAGAAAGCAAAACCGGTTCTGAAAACCCTTCCGGGATGGAAATGCGATATCCGCGGCATCAAGAAATACGAGGAGCTGCCGGAGAACTGCAGAAACTACATCGAGTTTGTAGAGAAAGAAATCGGATTCCCGATCACCATGATCTCCAACGGGCCGGGAAGAGACGATATCATTTACCGCAACAAATAATTCAGGCGGTTTTTAGAGGATTTTTATGAAAAAAGCAGGACAGCTTCTCGCAGTTCTGACAGCGGCTTCCGTGCTGCTGTCGGGCTGTGAGAAGTTAAAAGATGTGACAACGACATCTGTCTATGTGAGCAAAAATGGTGTTGTGACAGAAGCCATTGTGGAAGATTACAGCAAAGACGATGATTACACGGAAGACGAACTGAAGGTCTTTGTGGAGGATGACATCAAAAAATTCACAGAGGAGCGCGGCGATGCGGATTCCGTGAAGCTGGAAAAATGCCAGATCAAAGAGGACAAGGTGGAGATCCGGATGGAATACGGAGATTACCAGTCCTACGCGGATTATCACGGAGCAGAATTTTTCGCAGGCACGCTGGATGAGGCAGAAGAAGCGGGATATGATTTTTCCGCTTCCTTTGTCGATTCTAAAGGCAATGAGGTTTCAGTCGAAGATGCGGTCAAAGGCGTTAAGCATGTACGCGTGATTGTCTGCGAGGAGCCGCTGGAAATCGTAACGGAAGATCCGGTGCTCTGCGTTTCCGGTACAGCCGTGATCAAAGGAAAAAACACGGTGGATACGGCCGGCGAGTGGACCACAAAGTCCACAGAGAGTGCTTCTGCGTCATCATCAGAGCAGACTAAGACAGAAGAAACAGAGCAGGAATATGAGCAGGACGTTCTTCTTGCCAGTCCTGTTATTGTTGTTTATGGTAAGTAAACAAATAAAATAGAGGAGTAACTAACTATGGAAAAGACAATGGACAAAATTGTGGCAGTAGCAAAATCCAGAGGTTTTGTATATCCGGGTTCCGAAATCTACGGCGGCCTGGCAAATACCTGGGATTACGGCCCGCTCGGTGTTGAGCTGAAAAACAACGTGAAAAAAGCATGGTGGCAGAAATTCGTGATGGAGAGCCCGCACAACGTAGGTGTTGACTGCGCGATCCTGATGAACCCGCAGACATGGGTAGCTTCCGGTCATCTCGGCGGATTTTCCGATCCTCTGATGGACTGTAAAGAGTGCCACGAGCGTTTCCGTGCAGACAAGCTGATCGAAGACTTCTGCGAGGAAAAAGGCATTGAAATCGAAGGCGGCAGTGTAGACGCATGGTCCCAGGAAGAGATGAAGAACTTCATCGAGGAGCATCAGATTCCGTGTCCGTCCTGCGGAAAACATAACTTTACCGATATCCGTCAGTTCAACCTGATGTTCAAAACCTTCCAGGGTGTTACAGAGGATGCGAAGAACACCGTATATCTTCGTCCTGAGACTGCACAGGGTATCTTCGTAAACTTCAAAAACGTACAGCGTACTTCCAGAAAGAAAATTCCGTTCGGAATCGGCCAGATCGGTAAATCTTTCCGTAACGAGATTACACCGGGTAACTTCACCTTCCGTACCCGTGAGTTCGAGCAGATGGAGCTGGAGTTCTTCTGCGAGCCTGGCACCGATCTTGACTGGTTCCAGTACTGGAGAGGCTTCTGCATCAACTGGCTGAAGAGCCTCGGCATGAAAGACGAAGAGATGCGTGCAAGAGACCATTCTCCGGAAGAGCTGTGCTTCTACAGCAAGGGAACAACCGATATCGAGTTCCTGTTCCCGTTCGGATGGGGCGAGCTGTGGGGAATCGCAGACCGTACCGATTACGACCTGACCCAGCATCAGAATGTATCCGGACAGGATATGACCTATTTCGATCCAGAGAAGAACGAGAAATACATCCCGTATGTTATCGAGCCGTCTCTTGGTGCTGACCGTGTCGTTCTGGCATTCCTGTGCAGCGCTTATGACGAGGAAGTTCTCGACGCAGAGAAGAATGATGTTCGTACCGTGATGCATTTCCATCCGGCACTGGCACCGGTAAAAATCGGTGTGCTTCCGCTTTCCAAGAAGCTGAACGAGGGCGCTGAGAAAGTCTTTGCAGAGCTGTCCAAGAAATACAACTGCGAGTTTGATGACCGTGGAAATATCGGAAAACGGTATCGCCGTCAGGATGAGATCGGTACTCCGTACTGCATCACCTACGACTTCGATTCCGAGACCGATGGTGCTGTTACCGTCCGTGACCGTGACACCATGGAGCAGGAGAGAATTAAAATTGAGGATCTCGATGCTTACTTTGCAGATAAATTTACTTTCTAATCTGGCTTTTTAGTCCGGAAAAAGAGTAGAAAAAAAGGATTCCCACTCGCGGGAATCCTTTTTTGTATACTTTGTATTACTCGATAATCGTACCTGTTTTTCCCTGGAATCCGGCGAGTGCAGAATCAATGGAAGTGATGACTGCGGTACGGCCGATGCCTTTCTCGAGGAAAGAAACAGCTGCTTCCATCTTCGGCAGCATGGAGTTTTCTCCGAACTGGCCTTCTGCGATGTATTTCTTCGCGTCAGCAACGGTGATGTGCTCCAGCGGTTTTTCGTCCGGGGTACCGTAGTTGATGGAAACGTTTTCCACGCTGGTCAGGATCATCAGCATGTCTGCGTTCAGCATTTCTGCCATCAGGCCGCTGGTGAGGTCTTTTTCGATGACTGCGGATGCACCCTTTAACTCTTCATTCTGCGGGAGAACCGGGATTCCGCCGCCGCCTGCTGCGATGACAACCTGTCCGGCATCGAGAAGAAGACGGATGGAGTCGATCTCTACGATATCCTGCGGCTTCGGAGCAGCAACGATTCGGCGGTAGCCGTCCTCGGTTTTCGTTACGTAGTTTCCTTTTTCTTCCTCTGCGTCAGCCTCCTCTTTGGTAAGCGTACGGCCGATCAGTTTGACCGGATTGTTGAAGGCATCGTCGTACGGATCTACTTCAACCTGTGTAAGAATCGTGGATGTGGTTTTGAAGATTCCTCTGCGGAGAAGCTCAGCACGGATGGCGTTCTGCAGGTCGTAGCCGATGTAGCCTTCGCTCATAGCGGAGCAGACAGACATCGGGGCTGCGCTGTAGGCGGTGTGCATTTTGCCGAATTCATTCATCGCCATGTGGATCATGCCGACCTGCGGCGCATTGCTGTGGGTGATGACAACATCAGCACCGGCAGCAACGAGATCTGCGATTACTTTTGCGGAACGTTTTACGGCTGCTTTCTGTTCCGGCAGCGTCGTTCCAAGAGCTTTGTGTCCTAGTGCAACAACTATTTTTTTTCTTTTCATTGGAAGATACCTCTCTTTGCAGTTCATAGATTTTGATACGAAAAAACCAGGCATCAATATAGAACTATTATAAAGTTTATGGGGGCAAAAATCAAGAAGAAACCGACATTGCGCACATTGAAATGTTTTTCGGACTATGGTATTCTATAAAAGTATCTGAGTCGTAGGGATTTGAAACGTGAAAGGGAGGTCCCGGCATGAAAAACATGCGCACGTTACAAAAACGGATCGCATATCAGCTCCAGCAGGGCAGTCTGGATGCGGAAGTTACAGGAATCACATGCGACAGCAGAAAAGTACAGCCGCAGAACGTGTTTGTCTGCATCCGCGGAAACAGGATGGACGGGCACGTATATGCAGAAGAAGCAGTCGAGAGGGGCGCTGCTGTCCTGGTTGCGGAGCGGGAACTGGAAGGGATTCCGGAAAAGGTAACCGTACTCGTAGTAAAGGACAGCAGAGAAGCACTCGCACAGCTTTCCTGTGCCTGGGAGGACGATCCGGCGCAGCACCTTGTGACAATCGGAGTGACCGGCACGAAGGGAAAGACGACGACTGCATATATGATTTACGAAATCCTGCGAAAAGCAGGGATCCACGCAGGACTCATCGGAACGATCGAGACGAGGATCGGGGAAAAAAGCATTCCGTCAGAAAATACAACGCCGGAGCCGGTTGTGCTGCAGAAGCTGTTTTCTGAAATGATGCGGGAGGGCTGCACCCATGTTGTGATGGAGGTTTCCTCGCAGGCGGAAAAACAGCACCGGTGTGATGGAATTACGTTTGATTACGGTGTGTTCACCAACATTGGAAACGACCACATCGGCGCCGGGGAGCATGCATCGTTTGCAGAATATCTGTCCTGCAAAAAGAAGCTGCTTCGCACCTGCAGAACCGGAATTGTAAACCGGGATGACAAAAGGTTTCCGGAGATCATAAGGCAGAGCACCTGCCGTCTGGTGACATTCGGATGCAGGGAAAAAGCTGATTTTATGGCAGCAGATGCAGCACTCGATCAGGCGCCCGGCGTGCTCGGTGTCTCATACCGGGTGCAGGGCGCAGCGGATTTTCCGGTACGGGTAGATCTGCCGGGTCTGTTTTCCGTTTCCAACTCGCTTGCCGCCATTGCGGTCTGCGCGCAGATGGGAATCCCGGAAAAGGCGATGCAGGAGGCACTTTCCGCAGTCCGCGTCCGTGGGCGGTGTGAGGCAGTTCCGGTGTATCCGGAAATGACGCTTCTCATTGACTACGCACACAATGCGATGAGCCTCGAAAGCCTGTTAAAGACACTGCAGAAGTACCATCCGAAGCGCCTGATCTGTCTCTTCGGCTGCGGCGGAAACCGCGCGCGGGACCGGAGATTCCAGATGGGAGAGGTGTCGGGGCGTCTGGCGGATCTGACCGTCATCACCTCGGACAATCCGCGGGATGAGGAACCACAGGCGATTCTGGACGATATCCGGACGGGAATCGGGAAGACAGAAGGCGCTTTCGTTGAGATTGCAGACCGTAAGGAGGCGATCCGGTATGTGATCGAAAACCGGCAGCCGGGCGATCTCGTGGTGCTCGCGGGAAAAGGCCACGAAACGTATCAGATCCGGAAGGGGAAACGGTACGAGATGGATGAGCGCGTGCTGATCCGGGAAATACTGGAAGAAAGTAAGGGGAATGTATGAGCAGCGTTTACGCTGATGTAATCGTAGACATCACAAATGAAAAACTGGACCGGACCTTTCAGTACAAGGTTCCGCCGGAACTGACAGGGGAGATCAGTCCGGGAACGGCGGTACAGATTCCGTTTGGAAACGGAAACCGCACGATCACCGGCTATGTGCTTTCCGTCGGAAACGAGCCGAAATATCCGCAGGACCGGATGAAGGCCATCCTCGCGGTACAAAAGGATGCGGCGACCGTAGAGACGAAGCTCATCGCGCTCGCCGCGTGGATGCGTCATACGTACGGATCGACGATGATCCAGGCGTTAAAGACGGTGCTTCCGGTCAAAGTAAAGGCGCGCGGGAAAGAAACCCGCGAAATTGCGCTTCTTGCAGATCCTGCGAGATGTGAGGAGCTGCTGGAAAACTACAGAAAGAAAAATTATAAAGCGAGAATCCGTCTCTTAAACGCGCTGCTGGCCCAGCCGGTTCTTCCAGGGCCGGTTGTGAGCAAGAAACTGAAAATCACGGCAGATACGCTGCACGTGATGGAAGAGCAGGGCGTGTTGGAAATCCGCCGTACGAGCACCTGGAGAAATCCGGTATCTGATGCGGCAGGAAGAACAACTGCGGGAAAACCAAACGAACAGCAGCAGGCCGTGGTGGACGGCATTCGAAAGGAATGGGAAGGACAGAACCGCCCCTGCCTGATCCGCGGTGTGACGGGAAGCGGCAAAACGCTCGTCTATATGGAGCTGATGGAGCGAGTGCTGAAGGAAGGAAAACAGGTGATCGTGCTGATCCCGGAGATTGCGCTGACGTATCAGAACGTGGAGCGGTTCTGCGCACGGTTTGGAACAAGGGTCACGGTGGTCAACTCGCGGATGACACCGTCCGAGCGCGCCGACCAGATGGAGCGCGCGCGGCGCGGGGAGGTCAGTATTATGATCGGTCCGCGTTCCGCACTCTTTGCACCGTTTCCGGATCTGGGGCTGATCGTAATCGATGAGGAGCATGAAACCTCCTATAAAAGTGAAGTGACGCCGCGCTACCATGCAAGGGAGACCGCTGTGCGCCGTGCCGGGCTGGAGCATGCCCATGTGGTGATGGGTTCGGCAACGCCGTCGGTGGATGCTTCTTACGCCTGCGAGACGGGAGCGTACGCGCTGTTCCGGATGGATGCGCGGTACGGAAATGCAGCACTTCCGTCCGTATGGATCGCGGATATGCGGGAAGAATTACAGATGGGAAACCGTTCGATTCTGTCCGGAAAACTGCGGGAAGAGATCGAAAAACGGCTTGAAAAAAAGGAACAGGTTGTACTGTTTCTGAACCGCAGAGGCTATGCGGGCTTCGTCTCATGCCGTGCATGCGGCCATGTGATGAAATGCCCGCACTGCGATGTATCACTGACAGCACACAATAACGGAAAGCTCGTCTGCCATTACTGCGGTTATGAAACACCGCAGGTACATGCGTGCCCGTCGTGCGGTTCCCCGTACATCGGCGGCTTCCGTGCCGGCACACAGCAGATCGAGCAGAACGTGAAAAAGCTGTTTCCAAAGGCACGCGTTCTTAGGATGGACGGCGACACGACAAAAACGAAAAACAGTTATGAAGAAATCCTGTCCTCATTTGCGGCGGGGGAGGCCGATATCCTGATTGGAACCCAGATGATCGTAAAAGGCCACGATTTCCCGAATGTCACGCTGGTGGGAGCGCTGGCGGCGGATCTCTCCCTGAATGCAGTCGATTACCGTGCCGGGGAGCGTACGTTCCAGCTGCTGACGCAGGCAGTCGGCCGCGCCGGAAGAGGCGAAAAGCCGGGAATGGCAGTCATTCAGACGTACCATCCCGAACATTACAGCATTCAGACGGCGGCAGAGCAGGATTACGGGACATTTTATGAGAAAGAAATGGACTACCGCCGTCTGATGGGATATCCACCGGCGGCGGAGCTTCTGGCGATCCACGGAGCCGGGGAGGATGAAGCGCATCTGACGCAGGCGATGGAATACATTCGCAGATATCTCATCCGCATCCGGGGAAACCGCGAAGTCCAGATCATCGGCCCGGCAAGTGAGGCAGTGTCGAAAATCAATGACCTGTACCGCATGGCCGTGTATGTACGCGCGCCGCAGGAAGAGGTGCTGGCAGAGCTGCGGGAAAAACTGGAGCGGTATATCGAGATTAACAAAGGCTTCCGTACCGTTTATTTACAGTTTGACTTCAGCAGAAAGTATTAGTTTTTTCATACTATTTACACATAGATTATTTATAATAGAAGAGCAAAAGAAAGGAAAAGAATTATGGCAATCAGAGAAATCAGAGTCGTAGGCGACCGCGTATTAACGAAAAAATGCAGACCGGTGGAGAAGATGACACCAAGAATCAGCGAGCTGATCGACGACATGTTTGACACCATGTATGAGGCAAACGGTGTCGGCCTTGCCGCACCGCAGGTCGGCATCTTAAAGAGAATCGTAGTCATGGATGTGGATGGAACCCCACATCTTCTGATCAATCCGGAAATCCTGGAGACTTCCGGAAGCCAGACAGGAGCAGAAGGCTGCTTAAGCCTTCCGGGAAAATCCGGTACAGTAACCCGTCCGAATTACGTAAAGGTAAGAGCGCTGGACCGCGACATGCAGCCGTTTGAACTGGAGGGAACCGAACTTCTTGCTCGCTGCATCTGCCACGAGTGCGATCACCTCGATGGACATATGTATACAGAAAAAGTAGAAGGCGAACTCTGGGACAACACGTACGATGAGTATGAGGAGTACGAGGACGAAGAGTAAGTCTTAAAATAAAGGAGATGACTTCAGATGAAAGTGGTATTTATGGGAACCCCGGATTTCTCCGTGGGAACACTTGAGGCACTCGTGGAGGCCGGTTATGAGATCACAGGCGTTGTGACCCAGCCGGACAAACCGAAGGGCCGCGGAAAACAGATGATGCCGACACCGGTGAAAGAGGCAGCCGAAAAACACGGCCTTCCGGTCTATCAGCCGCGCCGCGTGCGGGATGCAGAGGCGATCGAGGAGATTCGGAAAATGGAGCCGGATGTGATCGTTGTCGTTGCATTCGGCCAGATTATTCCAAAAGAGATTTTGGACATGCCGAAATACGGATGCATCAACGTTCATGCATCCCTGCTTCCGGCTTACCGCGGAGCAGCGCCGATCCAGTGGGCTGTCATGAACGGCGATGAAGTGAGCGGCGTAACCATTATGAAGATGGATGAAGGCCTCGACACAGGCGATATGCTGACGAAAGTGGAAGTTCCGCTTGCAGCAGATGAGACCGGCGGCAGTCTCTTTGACAAGCTCGCTGCAGCCGGAGCAAAACTTCTGGTGGAGACACTTCCAAAACTTGAAAAAGGCGAAGTGACACCGGAAAAACAGCCGGAGATAAGCACCACAGAGTATGCGCGGATGATCAAAAAAGAAGACGGAAAGATCGACTGGACGAAGAGTGCCGTTGAGATCGAACGTCAGATCCGTGCGATGAGCCCGTGGCCGAGTGCTTTTACAAAAGTAAACGGAAAGAACCTGAAAATCTGGGATGCCAAAGTCATTGCCATGTTCGGCGGCGATCTGTTCTCGAAAATTCCGGGACAGAATCCGACGAAGAGTGCCGGAAAAGTCTGGGTGGCAGATGAGACAGGCCTCCATGTAAAGACGGGAGACGGCATTCTGGTGATCGAGGAGCTGCAGCTCGAAGGAAAGAAACGGATGAAGACCGCCGATTTCCTGCGCGGCTATGCGATCGAGCCGGGTACCAGACTTGGCGAATAAAAGAGAAAAAGCAACCTGAAGTTAAGGCGGGGAACTGCACAGCGGTGTGATGGCTGCTGTGCCTGAGAAAAAAGGAGAAAAACGATATGGGACTTTTTTATGACAGTACGTATCTGCTGGTGATTCTTGCCGCACTGATTTCCATGGCGGTATCCGCCCGCATGAACACGATTTTCAGCAAATATCAGACCGTCCGCTCGTACAGCGGCATGACGGGACGCGAGGCGGCGATGCGCATTCTGCATCAGGCCGGCATCTACGATGTGACCGTCCGCCACGTATCCGGTAAACTGACCGATCACTATGATCCGCGGACAAAAACCGTGAATTTATCGGATGCGGTTTACGATTCAACCTCGGTCGCAGCGATCGGCGTCGCAGCGCATGAGTGCGGCCATGCCGTACAGCATAATACGGATTACGTGCCGCTGAAAGTAAGAAGCGCCATTGTTCCGGCAGCGAACCTTGGATCCCAGCTTTTCTGGCCGCTGTTCCTGATCGGACTGATTTTCAGCCTTCCAATGCTGGTGAAAGCCGGTATCTGGCTGTTTGTGCTGGCACTGGCATTCCAGGTGGTAACACTTCCGGTCGAGTTCGATGCGTCGAGAAGAGCATTAAAAATGCTCAGTGAGGGCGGTATGGTGACAGAGACGGAACACGACGGAGTCAAGAAAGTACTCTGGGCTGCAGCCATGACATACGTGGCAGCGGTGATCGGTTCTCTGCTGCAGCTGCTCCGGCTGCTGATTTTATCCGGAGCATTTAGGAGAAATGATGACTGATACAATCAATACAAGAGAGCTGATTATGAACATTCTGCTTGAGATGGACAGGGAGAAAACGCCCTGCCATCTTGCTGTAAGGGACGCCCTCGATAAATACCAGTTCCTGCCGCGGCAGGACCGTGCGTTTATCAAGCGGGTCTGCGAGGGAACCGTGGAATACGGCATCCAGAATGACTACATCATCAATCAGTATTCCAAAATCAAGATCAACAAATGCAAGCCGGTGATTCGTGCGATCTTACGGATGTCGGTGTACCAGATCCGTTTTCTTGACGCAGTACCGGATTCGGCAGTCGTCAATGAGGCGGTGAAACTGGCGGAAAAGAAGCATTTTTACAACTTAAAGGGCTTTGTCAACGGCGTTCTGCGCACGATCGTGCGGGAGAAAGATCATCTGCCGATGCCGAAGGAGAACAATACTACGCAGTATCTTTCCGTGAAATACTCCATGCCGGAATTTCTGGTTGAGGAGTTCGTATCCCAGTACGGAAAAGAAACGGCAGAAACGATGATGGCGGATTTCCTGAAAGAAAAACAGGTGACGATCCGTATCAACCGCTGGAACAATACGATCGAGGAGACGAAGAAAAGCCTGGAAAGCCAGGGGGCAGAGCTGGAAAAAGCGCCGTATCTTGGCGAGGCGTTCTATTTGAAAAACTTTGAGACGATCGCATCACTGAATGCCTTCCAGGAAGGCCGGTTCCAGATTCAGGATGTGAGCTCCATGATGGCGGCGCATCTGGCGGATCCAAAGCCGGGTGACCAGGTGCTGGATCTCTGCGCGGCACCGGGCGGAAAGAGCCTCCATGCAGCAGATAAAATGAGAAATCAGGGATGCGTGGAAGCGCGTGATCTCACCGAATACAAGGTCGATCTGATCCGGGAAAATGTGCAGAGAGTAGGTGTTTCCTGCGTCGTGCCGAAGGTAAAAGATGCGGAACAGCTCGATGCGGAATGGATCGGAAAAGCGGACGTTGTGATTGCAGACCTGCCGTGCACCGGATACGGCGTCATCGGCAGAAAGCCGGATATCAAATATTACGCTTCAAAAGAAAAAGAAGAGGAGCTGGTACGGATTCAGCGGGCAATCCTTGCAAATGCCGCATCGTACGTAAAGCCGGGCGGCACACTGTTGTACAGCACATGTACCGTCAACAGAAAAGAAAACGGCGAGAATGCCGCATGGTTTCTGGAACAGTTCCCGTTTGAAGCAGTCAGTCTGGATGAACTGCTGCCGGATGAGCTGAAAAGCGGAGAAACGGCCGAAGGACAGCTGCAGCTGATCCCGGGGGTACACAAGACAGACGGATTTTTCCTTGCAAAATTCCGGAAAACAGAGGAAGGACGGGCGTAACAGATGGATATTAAATCAATGACCTTAGACGAATTAAAGGACGCCTGCCAGCAGATGGGAGAAAAGCCATTCCGTTCCAAACAGTTATACGACTGGATGCATCATCGTCTGGCGGGCAGCTACGATGAGATGACGAATCTCTCGCTTGCCTTCCGGGAAAAATTAAAGGAACAGTATCCGCTTACCTGTCTCGAAAAAGTGCAGGTGCAGGAGTCTAAAATCGACGGAACGAGAAAATACCTGTTCCGCCTTAGCGACGGCAACGTGATCGAGAGCGTCTGGATGAAGTACTACCACGGAAATTCCGTCTGCATCTCATCCCAGGTCGGCTGCCGGATGGGCTGCCGCTTCTGCGCGTCCACAATCGGCGGACTGGTGCGGTGTCTGACACCGTCGGAGATGCTGGATCAGATTTACCGGATTCAGGAGGACACAGGGGAGCGGGTCTCCAATCTGGTTGTGATGGGGACGGGAGAGCCGATGGATAATTACGACAATCTGGTGCGTTTTGTGCGACTGCTTTCCAGCCCGGAGGGTCTCAATATCAGCCAGCGGAATATCACGGTTTCAACCTGTGGAATTGTACCGAATATGTATAAACTGGCGGATGAGGGACTCCAGATTACCCTGGCACTTTCCCTCCATGCACCAAACGATGAGAAGCGCCGTGAGCTGATGCCGATCGCCAATAAATATTCCATTGATGAGGTACTTGATGCGTGTCGCAATTACTTTGCAAAAACAGGACGCAGGATTACATTTGAATATTCTCTTGTTGGTGGAAAAAATGACAGCGAGGCTGATGCAAAAGAGCTTTCCTCGCGTATTTCGGATATCAACTGCCACGTAAATCTGATCCCGGTCAACCCGATCAAAGAGCGCGATTACGTGAAATCAACGAAAAAAGTCGTAGAGAATTTCAAAAATAAACTTGAAAAATACGGAATTAATGTTACTATTAGAAGGGAAATGGGCGCTGATATTGACGGAGCCTGTGGACAGTTAAGAAAAAGTTTTATTGATAAATCAAACGAACAGCCGTAAAAAAGCGGCTGTCAATACAGGAGAAAAAGCATGAAGGTATTTTCTGCAACCGATATCGGACAGAAACGGACGATGAACCAGGATTTTGTGTTTGCCTCCGCCTCTCCGGTCGGAAACCTTCCGAACCTCTTTGTCGTTGCAGACGGCATGGGAGGCCATAACGCGGGCGATTTTGCTTCGCGTTACGGTGTTTCTGTACTGGTGGAATCTGTAAAAAGGGATACGAATTTCAACCCGGTGCGGATCATTCGGCATGGAATTGAAGCAGCAAACAGCCAGATTTTTGAGCAGGCAAAACGAGATATATCCATGGAAGGCATGGGTACGACGATGGTAGTAGCTACGGTTGTCGGCAACTATGCCTACGTTGCAAACGTAGGAGACAGCAGGCTGTATCTGGCAGCAGATGGCACGTTTGACCAGGTGACGCAGGACCATTCCCTGATCGCAGAGATGGTGCGCCTTGGAGAACTCACTCCCGAGCAGGCGCGGAATCACCCGGACAAAAACATTATTACCAGAGCAGTAGGCACACAGGATACCGTAAAGATTGATTTCTTTGACATTCAGCTTGAAGAGGGCAATCAATTGGTGATGTGCTCGGACGGCCTTTCCAACATGGTAACGGATGAGGAGATTTTCGAACTCATCTGCCGAGAAGACGGTGAGGACAAGGCGAAACGTTTAATTGATAAAGCAAATGCAAATGGCGGCAGAGACAATATCGCAGTCATTGTCGTTGAACCATTTACAAACGAGGTGAAAGAATGTTAAAAGAGGGCGTTATTTTAGGAGAACGATATGAGATCATAAGCCGGATCGGTTCCGGCGGTATGGCTGATGTCTACAAAGCAAAAGACCACAAGCTGAACCGCATGGTGGCCGTCAAGGTTTTAAAACCGGAATTCCGGGAGGATAAAACCTTTATCCGCAAGTTCCGCACGGAGGCACAGGCCGCAGCAGGACTGTCCCATCCGAATATTGTAAACGTGTACGATGTCGGGGAGGACCGCGGCGTTTACTATATCGTCATGGAGCTTGTCGAGGGAATTACTCTGAAGGATTACATTGACCGCAAAGGAAAACTGAGCGTAAAAGAGGCAACCAGCATCGCCATTCAGGTTTCCCTTGGTCTTGAAGCAGCACACAACCGCAATATTGTACACCGCGATGTCAAACCGCAGAACATCATCATTTCCACAGACGGAAAAGTAAAACTTTCCGACTTTGGTATTGCAAAGGCAACTTCTTCCAATACGATCAGTTCGAACGTTATGGGAAGCGTACATTACAGCTCTCCGGAGCAGGTGCGCGGCGGATATTCGGACTATAAGAGTGATATCTATTCCCTTGGTATCACCATGTACGAGATGGTAACCGGAAGAGTGCCGTTTGACGGCGACACCACCGTTGCCATCGCAATCAAGCATCTGCAGGAGGAGATTGAATCTCCATCCAAATATACCCCGAACCTTCCGTTCGCACTGGAGCAGATTATCTTAAAATGTACCCAGAAGAGCCCGGACCGCCGTTACAATAACATGGCGGAGCTGATCGACGACTTGAAGCATTCGCTGATGGAGCCGCAGGGCAATTTCGTAAAAGTAACTCCGTTAAGCTCTCACGCCGAGACTGTTATGGTATCCGCAGAGGAGTTAAGCCAGATCCGTTCCGGCGCAGCAGCAAAGGCAAATGCGCAGACGGCAGAGGAGCCGGCCCGCAAGCGCTACAGCAAGATCGAGGATGAGGAAGAGGACGAAGATTACAGCTACGAGGACGAAGAAGACGAGGATGAGGACGAAGAAGAGGATGACCGCGATTCCTACGATGAGGATGACGACGATTCCTACTACGACGATGACGACGACGATGACAAAGCCGGAAACAAACTCGAAAAGATCATCACAATCGGCGGTTTTGCGATTGCAGCCATCATCATCTGCATGCTGATCTACTTTATTGCACAGGCAGCCGGCATTGTCGGCGGAAAAGGACCGACCGCAGCCTCTTCCAGTTCCGCATCATCTTCGAGCAGCACGGAAGTTGTTTCTTCCAGCAGCAAAGAAGAGGAAAAAGTAACCGTTCCGGATCTGACCAATAAAACCGAGGCAGATGCAACCACACTGGCAAACAGCCTGAAACTTGGTGTGGTCAACGGCGGAACCGAGGCATCGGATGTCATTGAGGCAGGAAAGATCTGCCGCCAGGATCTGAAACCGGGAACGAAAGTCGATAAAAATGCAACGATTACGTATTATGTAAGCTCCGGAAAAGAAACCGTAACGATTCCGACCGGCATTGTGGGAACACAGAAAGACGCTGCAAGCGCTGCTCTGACCCAGCTTGGACTTCAGGTTTCTACCACAGAGGATTTCAGCGATACCGTTGCCGAAGGATACGTAATTTCCGTTGATCCGGCCGAAGGAAGCCAGGTTGCACCGGAATCCACCGTTACCCTCGTTGTCAGCAAGGGATCAAAGGACGCGGAAGAAATTGCAATCCGTGATGTAATTGGTCTGGATGAGGAAACTGCAAAATCAATCCTGAGCGATTTCAATATTATTGTAAAAACAGGAACCAGCAGCAAGGTGGCCGAGGGTGAAGTCATGGAGGTTGACCCGGCAATCGGAACCAAAGTGAAGAAAGGTTCGGACGTTACGATTTATGTCAACAGCCCAAGTGCACAGCCAACGACGCCGGATGAGAATACACCGACCCCGACACCGGCCGAGCCGGGCGCAAATACCGCTACGGATGTTACCTGGTCCTGCAGCCAGACCTTAAGTGCGCCGGATCAGTATCAGGGTGGTATTGCAAAAATTGAGCTGATCCAGGATGATGGAAACGGAAACGAAACCTCCATCACCATCATGGACGGACAGGCCATTACGAGCTGGCCGTATTCTGTCAACACCAACTGGAGTGCTTCATCGTCTGCTTCTTCTACCGGAAGAATCGTCTTCTATGAGATGGATTCGAGCGGAAGTTATCAGGCAATTGCACAGTACCCATCGGTTCCGTTGAGTGAAGGGTGAGTATGACAGGAAAGATTATGAAAGGAATTGCCGGATTCTACTACGTAGACGTAGAAGAATCCGGCATTTATGAGTGCAAAGCAAAAGGAATTTTCCGAAAGGAAGGCCAGAAACCGCTCGTCGGAGATCTTGTGGAAATCGAGATTCTGGATGAAGCGGAAAAAACAGGAAATATGACCCGGATTCTGCCGCGAAAAAATGAACTGATCCGTCCGGCAGTGGCCAATATCGATCAGGCGCTTGTGATTTTTGCGCTGGAAAATCCGACCCCGAACCTGACGCTTCTGGACCGTTTTCTTGTGATGATGGAACAGCAGAACGTTCCGACGGCAATCTGTTTCAATAAAAGAGATCTTGCGGGGGAAGATTACACAGACCATCTGCGAAGCGTCTATGAGAACTGCGGTTACCGTGTCTTTACGGTGAGTGCAGCGAAAGAGCAGGGCATGCAGGAAGTGGAAGCATACCTGAAAGGGAAAACAACGGTGGTAGCCGGTCCGTCCGGCGTCGGAAAATCTTCGATCACAAACCGGATGCAGAAAGAAATCCAGATGGAGACCGGAGAGATCAGCAAAAAGCTGAAAAAAGGAAAACACACGACGCGCCATTCCCAGATGATCCCGATCGACCATGAGACGTATCTGTGCGATACGCCGGGGTTCAGCTCGCTTTATACAACCGATATGGAAAAAGAGGAGCTGAAAAACTTTTTCCCGGAATTTCATCCGTACGAAGGAAAATGCCGTTTCCTCGGCTGCATCCACGGAAAAGAGCCGGGCTGTGCCGTCAAAGAGGCACTGGAACAGGGAAATATCAGCAAAGAAAGATTTGAAAACTATACCATGTTCTATGAAGAACTGAAAGAACAGGAAAAGAGGAGATACTAGCATGAGCCGAGTATATCAGTTGGCACCTTCTATTTTATCCGCAGACTTCAACCGTCTCGGAGAACAGATCCAAAGGGTAGAGAAAGCAGAGTGCCGGTGGCTTCATATCGATATTATGGATGGAATGTTTGTACCATCCATTTCGTTTGGAATGCCGGTGGTAAAGTCGATCCGAAAAGAAAGCAGTCTGTATTTTGATGTTCATATGATGGTAAAGGACCCGGAGCGGTACGTAGAAGAATTTCAAAGCTGCGGGGCGGATATGATCACGGTTCACGCGGAGGCATGCCGCGATCTGGCAGAAACCGTGAAAAAGATTCATGAAACAGGCGCAGATGCCGGAGTTGCCGTAAATCCGGATACGCCGCTTTCTGCGGTTACGGACGTGATGGATCAGGTAGAAATGATTCTGATTATGAGCGTTTATCCTGGCTTCGGCGGCCAGAAGTATATCCCGGAGTCGACGGAGAGGATCCGTACGCTCCGCAGAATGCTGGATGAAAAGGGACTGGAGCATGTGCACATTCAGGTCGATGGCGGCATCAACCGCGCGACCATCGATGAAGTCCTTGCGGCAGGTGCCAACATCATCGTGGCAGGCTCTGCTGTATTTGGCAGCAACATCGAGCAGAACGTGCGCGAGCTGCAGGAAAAAATTTCTTTATACAGCAAAAAGGCAGAATAAGATACAAAAAGACAGAAAAAAGAGGCAGGGAAACGTGAGAACATGTATTATTTCGGGAGGGATGATCGAACCGGATTTTGCCTTCCCATATCTTCAGAAACAGCAGTTTGATATTATCCTGGCAGCAGACCGGGGACTGGAGTTCTGCTACCATTACCAGATTATGCCGACGTATATTCTGGGAGATTTTGACAGTTTATCTCCGGAGATTTTAAATTATTACAAGGAGAACCATGTCGCACCGATCCGGGAATTTAATCCCATGAAGGACAATACGGACACGGACATCGCATTTCAGCAGGCGATTGTTCTGGGAAGCAGTGAAATCACGATCCTCGGAGCAACAGGAGGAAGACTCGACCATTTCTTAAGTATTGTGCAGAACCTGAAAACGGCATGGGAGAAGAAAATTCCGGCTTACATCGTGGACAGCCGCAATCTGATTACGATTCCGGTGGAAACTTCGTTTGAAATCCGGAAAGAAGATCAGTTCGGAAAGTACGTTTCGTTCTTCCCGCTGGAAAAGGAAGTCGCATCCATCACCCTGGAGGGCTTCGCCTACCCGCTCGACCATCACTATCTGCCGAATACTTCGGGTGGTCTGTGCGTGAGCAATGAGATCGTCGAGGAGACCGCGCATGTATCGTACGAGGGCGGCATTCTTCTGATGGTACAGTCAAGAGATTAAAATCCATTGAAATCAAAGAGCCCGTGTGCTATAATTTATAGTTGCATTGGGCTCTTTTTGTGCATAAAAAGAACCCGAACAGAAAAAGAAGCGAAAAATAAAAACAAAGGAGATATAGATTACTATGAAATTAGGTATCGTGGGCCTTCCGAACGTCGGAAAAAGTACACTTTTCAATTCCCTGACCAAAGCAGGAGCAGAGAGCGCAAACTATCCGTTCTGTACCATTGACCCGAATGTCGGCATCGTGCCGGTTCCGGACAAGCGTCTGCAGCAGCTCGGAGATTTCTATCAGTCCAAGAAAGTAACACCGGCTGTCATCGAGTTCGTTGACATCGCAGGTCTTGTAAAAGGTGCATCCAAAGGAGAGGGACTTGGAAACCAGTTCCTTGCCAATATCCGTGAGGTAGACGCTATCGTTCACGTTGTCAGATGCTTCGAGGATCCGAACGTTATCCACGTAGACGGCAGCATTGATCCGCTCCGTGATATCGAGACCATCGACCTTGAGCTGATCTTCGCCGACCTTGAGGTACTCGAGCGCCGTATTTCCAAAACTGCAAAATCTGCAAGAATGGACAAAGAGGCAGCAAAAGAGCTCGAATTCCAGGAGCGTCTGAAAAAACTGCTCGAGGACGGAAAAGATGCCATCCTGATGGAGCTGCAGAACGAGGACGAGGAGAAATGGATCGCAGAGTACAACCTGCTGACCAGCAAACCGGTCATCTACGCAGCAAACGTAGCAGAGGATGATCTCGCTGACGACGGCGCAAACAACTCCTATGTACAGTCCGTCCGCGAATATGCAAAAGAGCACAACAGCGAAGTATTCGTTATCTGCGCCGAGATCGAGGCAGAAATCTCCGAACTCGAAGAGGATGAGAAAAAAATGTTCCTCGAGGATCTTGGTCTTACCGAGTCCGGCCTGGAAAAACTGATCGCAGCAAGCTACCGTCTGCTCGGCCTCATGAGCTTCCTTACAGCAGGAGAGGATGAGACCCGTGCATGGACCATCAAAGTCGGAACAAAAGCACCGCAGGCAGCCGGAAAAATCCACACCGATTTCGAGCGCGGATTCATCAAAGCCGAGGTTGTCAATTATCAGGATCTGCTCGACTGCGGTTCCTACGCAGGAGCAAGAGAGAAAGGCCTTGTGCGTATGGAAGGAAAAGATTACATTGTCCGCGACGGCGATGTCATCCTGTTCCGTTTCAACGTTTGATAAGTAATAATAAGAGAGAATATAAGTTATGGATATGGAAATTAATTTTCCCAATCTCGGGATCTATCTCGACCATGTGGGAAAAAACATCAGTATTTTCGGATTTTCCATTGCCTATTACGGCATCGTGATCGTAACCGGTATGATGATTGCGATCTGGATTGCCCAAAGAGAGGCAAAGCGGACGGGGCAGAACCCGGAGCAGTACCTCGATCTTGCGATGATCGGCATCGCAGCCGGTATTCTCGGGGCGCGGATTTACTACGTTATATTTGCCTGGGACTATTATAAGGATGATCTTTTGAGTATTTTCAACATCCGCCAGGGCGGACTTGCCATCTACGGCGGTATCATCGGTGCCTGCATTGCGGTGGTGATTTACAGCAGAAAGAAGAAACAGAACTTCAGCCTTCTGATGGATACCGCGAGCATGAGCATCGTGTTCGGTCAGATTATGGGACGGTGGGGAAACTTCTTTAACCGTGAGGCATTCGGTGACTACACTAACAACCTGTTTGCGATGCAGCTTCCGGTTTCCGCGGTCCGTGCCAATGAAATCACACAGAAAATGTGGGATCATGTGGTGACGGTAAACGGCGTCGAGTATATTCAGGTGCATCCCACCTTTTTATATGAAAGTTTATGGAATGTGGGTGTCCTGCTTTTTCTTTTCTGGTTTCGGAAAAGAAAAAAATTTAACGGCGAAGTGTTCCTGATGTATCTGATAGGATATGGCCTTGGAAGAATCTGGATCGAGGGACTCCGCACCGACCAGCTTCTGCTTCCGGTGGTGGGACTTCCGGTTTCCCAGCTCCTTTCGGGGTGCCTTGTGGTGGGATGTACCATCTTGGTGGTATGGAAACGAAAAAAATTATCATCCGGTGGGGAGACAGCCCATTCTTAAGGATAAAACCAGTGAAAAAAACAGAATAAAAATACAGAAAAGGGGAAAACTGGCAAAAAAGGTTTTCTCTTTTTTTGATACAAAATTGGTATAAAAAAGGCGGAAAATGCGCATAAAAATGTTGCATTTTGGGGAAAATCTTAAAAATGAAATAGAAAAAAGACCTTGCTATTTTCCCTGAGTTGATATAGAATAAAAATATAAGTGGTAGAAAGTGGTGAAAAGTGGTGCGTTGTGGAGCGGATGTGGCAGTCCGGCTGCGGCGCGATACATGAAGTGGTGCGTGGGGAGACCGCCATTTCAGGTGATAAGAGGGTTTTCATTATGTTCATGGGAGAGTACAGTCATACGATTGACGCGAAGGGAAGATTGATCATACCGTCCAAGTTCAGAGAACAGCTGGGAGAAGAGTTTGTACTGACGAAGGGATTGGACGGATGCCTTTCCATTTACCCAAACGACGAATGGGCTGCCTTTGAAGAGAAGCTGAGAGCCTTACCACTTACAAACAAAAACGCCAGAACTTTTTCCCGTTTCTTTGTAGCAGGTGCTACGTCATGTGAACTGGACAAGCAGGGGAGGATTCTCGTACCGGCAACGCTGCGGGAATTTGCTGGTCTGGAAAAAGATGTAGTCCTTACCGGAAATATCAACCGGATTGAAATCTGGAGCAAGGAAAAATGGAACGAAAACAGCAATTATGATGATATGGATGCCATCGCCGAATCAATGGAAGAGATGGGCATTGTGATCTGATCTGTTTCGTTGGGATACAGGAGATGACCATGGAATTTTCGCATACATCAGTATTACTGAAGGAAACCATTGAAAACCTTAAGATAAAACCGGACGGAATCTACGTGGACGGGACGTTGGGAGGCGCTGGACATTCCAGTCATATATGTGAGCGCTTATCTGCCACGGGGAGATTAATAGGCATAGATCAGGACGAAGCTGCGATAGCTGCTGCGGGTAAACGCCTGGAACCATTTCAGAACCAGGTCACGATTATCCGCAGCAATTATTGCGATATGGTTCCGCGTCTTGCCGAAATCGGAGTCACCGGGGTAGACGGAATCCTGCTGGATCTTGGAGTTTCATCCTATCAGCTGGATAATGCAGAGCGTGGATTCACATACCGTGAGGATGTTCCGCTGGATATGCGGATGGATCAGAGAAATGCTCTTTCCGCGTACGAAGTCGTGAACGATTACAGTGAAGAGAATCTTTCGCGTATTCTCCATGAATATGGAGAAGAGCGTTTTGCAAGAAAAATTGCACACAATATATGCGTAAGCCGGCAGCAGGCGCCGATTCGAACAACTGGGGAGTTAATCGAAATCATCAAGCGCTCGATTCCGGCAAAAATAAGGGCGACGGGCGGCCATCCGGCCAAGAGAACCTTTCAGGCAATCCGTATCGAAGTGAACCAGGAACTTACCGTTCTGTCGGAGTCACTGGACGGCATGATTGATCTCTTAAATGACGGTGGAAGACTTTGTGTCATCACCTTTCATTCTCTGGAAGACCGTATCGTAAAAAACATTTTCAGAAAAAACGAGCATCCATGTACGTGTCCGCCGGAATTTCCGGTCTGTGTATGCGGAAAGAAGTCCAAGGGAACCGTAGTAACTCGGAAACCGATCTTGCCGGGAGAAGAGGAAATGGAAACAAATCCCCGTTCCAAGAGCGCAAAACTGCGCGTCTTTGAACGAAAAGTGTGACGGCTCGGCACGAAGGAGACAGAGAAGTTATGGCCAGACGGGCAGATGGAAGGGTAAATTCGACAGATAGAACGAAACGTTATACGCCAGATACGTTTGAGGACGGAAGTGCGGTACGGCGTCTTGCAGCACAGCCGCAGGAAGCACCAAAAGAAGCACGGCCTCTGAAATCGGGTGTGAGCAGCCAGACAAGAAGAAACCGGGCACGGGCGACACAGATCAGCGCGGGCTACGCTGTTTTTCTTGCCATTGTCTGCACACTGTGTATCGCGGCGTGTGTTGCGTATGTCAAGTTGCAGACCGTGGTTACCACGCAGGCGGAAGACATTACCAGCAAAGAAAAAGAATTGAGCGATCTGAAGGCGGACAATGACGCCTATTACAATACAACGGTTGCCTCCGAAGATCTTGAGGCAGTCAAAGAAGCAGCACAGAACCGGCTCGGCATGAAATATGCAGATGAGTCCCAGGTAATTTATTTCGATGATTCAGAAAACAGCTATGTGAGACAGTATCAGGATGTTCCGGATGCGAAATAGGTGAAAACGTGAGTAAACAGAAAAAAAATAAAAAACGAAGCGGGGCATTCCGGAGACGGAAGACAAGTGGGCGTATGAGCAGAAAACTGGTAGCACTCTTTTTGGGAGTGATGCTGGTTTTTGTTGCTTTAGCGATTGACATTACGTATGTGAATGCCACAAAGGGAGAAAAATACGAAAGACAGGTTTTAAGCCAGACGCAGCAGTCCTACGACAGCAGGACAATTCCATTCCAGCGGGGAAGTATTACCGACCGGAACGGAACGATTCTGGCAACGAGTGAGAAGGTTTACAACGTTATTCTCGACTGTAAACTTGCCAATACGACGGTAAAAGATGAAGAAAAGAACGATACCCATCCGTACGTCGATCCGACCGTAGCAGCACTGGTTGAATACTTCGGACTCGACGAGACGGATATCCGGGATCGTCTGACCGGCGAAACGACAAAAGAAAGCCAGTACCAGGTTCTCGCCAGAGAGGTCTCGATGGACGCGAAAAAAGCGTTTGAGGCCTATGTGGACGAGTACGCGGACAAAAAGAACAAGGAGCTCGATGAGAACGAGCAGGCGGAAAAAGCATACCGTGCCAACATCCGCGGCGTCTGGTTCGAGGAATCCTACCACAGAACGTATCCGTTAAATTCACTTGCCTGCGATCTGATCGGCTTTACGTATTCAGGAGACACGGCAGACTGGGGAATCGAAGGGTATTATTCCAGTATCTTAAATGGCGTGAATGGCCGCCAGTTCGGCTATTACAACGAAGATGCGGATATGGAACAGACGATCATCGAGGCGCAGCCGGGCAAAAACGTGGTTACGACGATTGATGTAAATATTCAGAAGATCATCCGCACGGCGATCGAGAATTACAATGAGCGGATTCATGTCCAGAACGGCGCGGACGAATCGGACACTGAGACGAACCGTCAGACAAAAGCGGCAAAGAATATCGGCGTTGTCGTGATGGATCCGAACAATGGAGAGATTCTTGGTATGGATTCTTCCGACTGGTATGACCTGAACAATCCAAGAGATCTGACACCGTTCTATTCGCAGGAAGAAATTGATGCGATGAACGATAACGAGACAATGGAGGCTTTGAGTGCCATCTGGAAAAACTACTGTATTTCCGATGCATATGAGCCAGGTTCCACGGCAAAACCGATGAACGTGGCGGCGGCATATTCCCTCGATGTAATCGATGATGATACCCTGTTTGACTGTGAGGGGTTTGAGACGATTGCAGGGCAGATGATCCGCTGCGGAGCTTATCCGGGAACACATGGCGTACAGACACCGGCCGATGTACTGAAAAACTCCTGCAACGCTGGTATGATGCAGATCGGACAGAAGATGGGAGCAGCGGAATTTCTCCGCTATCAGGATATTTTCGGTTTCGGCAGTCTGACAGGAATTGACCTGCCGGGTGAGGCGTACGGCCTGGTTCACACGGAGGATACTATGGGACCGACCGAGCTTGCAACGAGTACATTCGGACAGGGCTATACCGTGACGATGGTACAGCAGGCAGCTGCGTTTTCCTCTCTGATCAACGGAGGCAATTATTACCAGCCGCATGTGATGAAGACGATCACGGACAGCACAGGAGCTGTTGTTGAGAGCAATGAGCCGAATCTGGTGCGTCAGACGGTTTCCGCGGAAATCAGCGATAAAATGAGAAGTTTCCTCCAGGGAGTCGTGACCGATGGAAGCGGCCAGAGTGCAAAGGTTGCCAGTTACACGATGGGAGGAAAAACAGGTACTGCACAGAAGTATCCGCGAGGCAATGGAAAATATCTCGTTTCCTTTATCGGATTTGCACCGGTAGAAAACCCGAAAGCTGTTGTTTACGCGATTGTGGACGAGCCGGATGTAGAAAATCAGGCGAACAGTGTGCTGGCACAGGAGATCGTAAAAGAGATCTACACAGAACTGCTGCCGTATTTGAACGTATTCCCGGATGATACGGACGGTGTGACGGGCGAAGGCTCCGAGACCGGAACGGATGATCCAAACGTAGCGGCACCGGTGCAGGAAGACGATACGGAAAACAGTGCTGAAAACAGTAATATCGAGAACGGCGGTCTGACAAACGCCGAGCTGGATCTCATCAATGAAGAGTAAAAAAACATAAAAAACAAAAGACATAACCCCATAGCAGTTTCCATATAGTGTTATCATAATGGATTCGGCTATGGGGTATTCTATGCGTAAAAACAAAACGTATCACCGGAAAAAGACGGTTCTTCTGTGGGTACTCTGCATGGGAATGATGGTCGGACTTGCCGGGCGGCTGGTGTATCTGTGTGTGTTCCGGTCCGTCTATTATTCCGAGAAGGCGGATGATCTGCACGAGCGGGAGCGCGGGATCAAGGCGGCGCGCGGCCGGATTCTTGATGCAAACGGGGAAGTTCTCGCGGCAAACCGCACGGTCTGTACGATTTCCGTGATCCACAGCCAGATTGAGGAGCCGGAGGCGGTGATCGCGATGCTGGTAAAAGAGCTTGGAATTTCGGAGGAGACGGCGCGGAAACGCGTGGAGAAGCGGTCTTCAATCGAGCGTGTCAAGACGAATGTGGACAAGAAGACGGGTGATACCATCCGGTCGTACGGATACGCGGGGGTAAAAGTGGATGAGGATTTCAAGCGGTATTACCCCAAAGGGAAGCTGGCGTCGCGCGTTATCGGCTTCACCGGAGGCGATAATCAGGGCATCATCGGACTGGAGGTGGAATATGAGGAAATTTTAAAAGGAATCAACGGAAAAATCCTGACGACAACGGATGCGCGCGGGATTGAGCAGAACGGCATCGGGGAGAGCCGCCAGGAGCCGGTGGCGGGAAGGGACTTAAAGGTCAGCCTGGATGTCAATATCCAGGCGTACTGCCAGCAGGCGGCGGAAAAGGCGATGGCAGAAAAACAGGCGGACAGCGTCTCGATTCTTCTTATGAATCCGCAGAACGGAGAAATCTATGCCTGTGTCAATGTGCCGGAGTTCGACCTCAACGATCCGTTCACGCTGCAGCAGGATACAACGGGACTTTCGGAAAAAGAAATTCAGGATCTGCTGAACCAGATGTGGCGGAATGCCTGCATCAACGATACGTACGAGCCGGGATCTACCTTTAAGATCATCACGATGTCGGCGGGACTTTCGGAGGGCGTTGTGTCGCCGAACGATTCGTTTTTCTGTCCCGGCTACAAAATCGTGGAGGACCGCCGGATCCACTGCCACAAGCGGACGGGACACGGAGCCGAAAACTTCGTGCAGGGCGCGCAGAACTCGTGCAACCCGGTGTTCATTGAAGTGGGGCTGCGGCTCGGTGTGGAAAAGTTCTGTGATTACTTCCGGAATTTCGGTCTGATGGAAAAGACGGGGATCGATCTGCCGGGCGAGGCATCGACGATTATGCACAAGGAGGAAAACATCGGAGAGGTTGAGCTTGCGACGATGGCATTCGGCCAGTCCTTCCAGATCACGCCGATCCGCCTGGCGGCGACGGTCTCTGCGCTCGTCAACGGCGGAAAAATGGTGACGCCGCATGTCGCAACGGATGTGCTCGATGAAGAAAGAAATGTTGTAAAGCATCTGAATTTTCCGAAAAAAGAAGGGGTTCTTTCGGAAGAAACTTCCAGGACGGTGCGCGAAATTCTGGAAAGCGTCGTTTCAGAAGGGTCTGGAAAGAATGCGTACATCGAGGGATATTCCATCGGCGGAAAGACGGCAACTTCGCAGACACTTCCGCGGAGCGCCAACCGCTATATTTCCTCATTCCTCGGCTTCACCCCGGCGGAGCATCCGACGGTGCTGGGGCTTTGCATTATCCGCAATCCGCAGGGCGTCTACTACGGCGGAACGATCTGCGCGCCGGTGATCCGCGATATCTTTTCCAATGTACTTCCGTATCTCGGTATTGGGCACAATTCTCAGGAAACCTGAGAATTGTGTCCTTCGCAGCCCTCATTTAAAGTTTTGCTTCGCAAAAGGAGGGCTGCTCACACCTGAATCACTTTCTTACGCAGCGAAACAGCAAGTGTTTCACTGCTGAGCGAACCGTAACTTGGATTATAAAAGAAGGTTGCGAAACAGAACAAAAAGCTATATACTGAATAGGCTGGAGAAAATATTTTGACATGCCTGTTCCGTACACAATCCGTACAAAAAGGAAGAGGTGCGTCTATGAAAAGAGAAATGATCCTGCCGGTTCTTCTTTCCTTTGGCATCAGCCTGGCGCTGGGGCCGGTTCTGATCCCGTTTCTGCGAAAAGTCAAAGCGGGGCAGAAGGAGCGGGAAGAGGGTGTGCCGAGCCACCAGAAAAAAGCGGGAACCCCGACGATGGGCGGCGTGATGTTTCTGGCGGCGTTTACCGCAGTTTCCCTCCTTTTCCGGAAAGAGGGAGCGGAAGTGGTTCCGGTGCTGTTTCTGACGCTTGGTTTTGGCCTGATCGGCTTTCTCGATGACTATCTGAAAGTCGTGCTGCACCGCAGCGACGGGCTGTACCCGAAGCAGAAAATGGCACTGCAGGCAGTGATTACAGCAGTCTTTCTGTGGTATTTGGCGCGTTTTTCCGGAATTTCCCTCCGGATGCGCATTCCGTTCTTTCCAGGCAAAGAGCTGGACGCAGGGATTTTTACGATTCCGTTTCTCGCCTTTGTGATTCTTGGAACGGTCAACGGTGTCAACTTTACCGACGGCCTTGACGGGCTGGCGGCGAGTGTGACGATTTTAAATGCTGTTTTCTTTTCCGTGGCATCGATCGGCCTCGGAAACGGTGTTTCCCCGTCCCCGCTTGCGGTTATCGGGAGTCTGCTGGGGTTTCTGGTATTCAATGTATTTCCTGCCCGCGTCTTTATGGGCGATACAGGAAGTCTGGCACTCGGCGGTTTCGTCTCGGGAATGGCGTGTTTCTTACGTCTCCCCTTATTTCTGCCGCTTGTGGGATTCATTTATATGATGGAGATTCTCTCTGTGATCCTGCAGGTGTCATTCTTCAAACTGACGAAGGGAAAACGGATCTTCAAGATGACGCCGATCCATCACCATTTCGAGCTGATGGGCTGGTCGGAGACACAGATTGTGACGGTGTTTGCTACAATCACAGCGATACTATGCCTGATCGCATTGATGGGGCTTTAAAATATGGAGGTAATCAAACATGATTTTCACAGGAAAAAAAGTACTGGTTTTCGGAACCGGAAAGAGTGGAATTGCAGCGGAGGAGCTGCTGCACAAGAAAGGTGCTTCTGTCGTTCTTTACGATGGAAATGACAAACTCGAAAAAGAAGAAATCTTAAAAAAATTAGAGAGCCGTGACAGCGTGGAAGTTGTCTTAGGCGAGCTCCCGGAGGAGATGCTCGACAGCCTTGATCTTGTCGTTTTAAGCCCGGGTGTTCCGACGGATCTGCCGGTTGTCCTTAAAATGAAAGAAAAAGAGATCCCGGTCATCGGTGAAGTGGAGCTGGCGTATCAGGTAAGCCGCGGAAAAGTGCTTGCGATTACCGGTACTAACGGAAAGACCACCACAACATCGCTGCTCGGCGAGATCATGAAAGCATATCAGCCGGAAGTAAAAGTGGTCGGAAACATCGGAACCCCGTACACATCCGCGGCACTCGACACGACAGATGATACCGTAACGGTTGCCGAGATCAGCAGCTTCCAGCTGGAAACCATCAAAGAGTTCCATCCGGCGGCAAGTGCGATCACAAACATTACCGAGGATCATCTGAACCGCCATCACACGATGGAAGAGTATATCCGCGTGAAAGAGTGTATCACCGAAAATCAGACGATGGATGATCTCTGTGTGCTGAATTATGAGGACGAAATCCTGCGCCCGTTCGGCGAGAAACTGATGGCAGAGAAGAAAGTACAGGTGATGTACTTCTCGAGTCTGCGTGCGTTAAAGGACGGCATCTATTATCAGGACGGCGAAATCCGCATTGCAAAGAACGGCGAGACGGAGCTTCTGACCAGAACCGACGACTTAAAACTGCTCGGCCTACATAATTTTGAAAACGTCATGGTTGCTTCTGCGATGGCACTTCATGCAGGCGTGCCGATGGAAACTGTCCGCAAAGTCATTCAGGAGTTTGCAGGGGTAGAGCACCGCATCGAGTATGTCTGCGAGAAGGACGGCGTGGCATATTACAACGATTCCAAGGGAACGAATCCGGATGCGGCCATCAAAGGCATCCAGGCGATGAACCGCCCGACTCTGCTGATCGGCGGCGGCTACGACAAGCAGTCCACCTACGAAGAGTGGATTCAGGCATTCGATGGAAAGGTACGTTTCCTGGTTTTGATCGGAGATACGAAAGAGAAGATCGCAAAAGCGGCAAGAAACGTCGGATTCAACGACATTATCATGGCAGACAACTTAAAAGAAGCCGTACAGATCTGCCACGACAAGGCAAATGCAGGGGATGCGGTTCTTCTTTCCCCGGCCTGCGCAAGCTGGGATCAGTTTAAGAGCTATGAGCAGCGCGGTGAGCTGTTTAAGGAGTACGTAAGAGCACTGTAAAAACGTCATATCAGGAAACTATCCCGCATAAGCTGAAAAAGAGCGAACGGCGGGTGTGGCGCGGATGCGGAAGGAAAAAGAGAAAAAAATAGATGGGACGCTGCTGGTGACGGTATGGATTCTGCTTGGCCTTGGCCTTGTGATTCTGTACAGCGCCAGCGCGTATAACGGCCGGGTCAGATTCCATGACCCGGCTTATTATTTCAAGAAGCAGCTCTTTGCAAGTGCGCTCGGTGTGATCGGTATGTATGCGGTTGCAAAAATAGATTACCGGCGGCTGTTTGCACTGGCACCGTGGTTTTATGCGGCTTCCCTTGCGCTCTCGACGGCGGTGCTCTTTTTCGGAAGTGAGTACAACGGCTCGAAGCGGTGGTTAAAGCTTGGCCCCTTATCGTTCCAGCCCTCGGAATTTGCCAAGATGGCGGTGATTCTCTTCCTGCCCTGGGTGATGGAGCACACGAAAGGCCGGTCCGACAGTCTCTGGTTTATGACAAAGGCGGTGCTGTGCACCCTGCCGATTGCAGCGCTTGTCGGAAGCAATAACTTAAGTACGGCGATTATTTTGCTCGGAATCTGTGCGTTTCTGATCTTTATTTCACATCCGGGCTACCTGCCGTTTCTCGGAATCGGAGGCGCCGGCATCGGGTTTATTGCCGTTTTTCTAATGATGGAGAGCTACCGCCTTGAACGCCTTGCCATCTGGCGCAACCCGGAGGCGTACGAGAAGGGGTTCCAGACCATTCAGGGACTCTATGCGATCGGCAGCGGGAGAATCTTTGGCTGCGGGCTTGGAAAAGGCCTGCAGAAGCTTGGCTTTGTGCCGGAAGCGCAGAATGATATGATCTTTTCGATTATCTGTGAGGAGGGCGGACTGTTCGGCGCCTGCCTGGTGATCGCCGTGTTTGCGGTGCTGATCTGGCGCTTGATGGTCATTTCGATCCATGCGCGGGATCTTGGCGGAGCACTGATTGCGGGCGGAATTATGGGGCATATTGCGCTTCAGGTGATCCTGAACATCGCGGTTGTGACAAATACGATTCCGAATACCGGCATTACGCTGCCTTTTATCAGTTACGGCGGCACCTCCGTGCTGTTTCTGCTCGGCGAGATGGGGCTTGCCCTGTCGGTCTCGAGGGACACCGATTAAAAAGGCGGAAAAGCGCTGCAGAACGGGAACAAAACGGGAGTGTAATGCATACCGTAAAAAGAGAGGCCGGATGGGAGAGAACAGGTGGGAGTATATCAGATTCTCGGCGGAAGGCGGCTTTGCGGAACGGTAACAGTCCAGGGTTCCAAAAATGCCGTTCTTCCCATGATCGCGGCGGCGGTTCTGACAAAAGAGGAGGTCGTGCTGGAAGGCTGCCCGAAGATTTCCGATGTGGAGGATATGGCGGAGATTGTAAGAAGCCTTGGCGGAACAGTCTGGTGGGAGAGGAATGCGCTCCACCTGAACTGTGAAAAGATCGAAAAAAGCCGTGTGGAGGGAGCGCTTTCGAAGAGACTGCGCGCCTCTCTTTTGTTTCTGGGAAGTCTTCTTGCAAGGACAGGGGAGGCATACCTTGCAGGGGCCGGCGGCTGCCGGATCGGAAAGCGGCCGACGGACCTGCATCAGAGGGCAATGGAGCTTCTGGGAGCCGAGGTCTTCGAGGAGGACGGCACCATTCGGGCAAAGGCAGATCATCCGAAAGGAGCCGTGCTCTGCTTTCCGAAAAAGAGCGTCGGGGCGACGGAAAATGCGGTTCTTTTTGCTGTCGGAGCGGAAGGTGCAACAAGGCTGGAGCACTGTGCGCGGGAGCCGGAAGTGGTTCATCTCTGCCGGTTTCTTAAGGCCATGGGAGCGGAGATTACCGGCGAGGGGACGGAGCAGATTACCGTTTACGGAAGGCGGGGAAAGAGACTGCTGTCCGGCTGCCGGTATCGTGTTCCGGGTGACCGGATCGCGGCAGGGACGTATCTTCTGATGGGCGCGGCGACGCGGGGGCACCTGACGCTTTCCGGCGCGCCGCTGGACGAAATGGGGGCGGTTCTGTCCCTCTATCAGAAAATAGGTGGACAATATACAAGGAAGAGTGGTACACTGGTAGCAGACAGCAAAAACGTGCAGCATGCTGTTCCGTACGTGGAGACAGAGGAATATCCCGGTTTTCCGACGGATCTGCAGTCGCTGTATCTGGCGGCAGCGATGACGCTGGAAGGAAAGAGCTGTATCTGTGAAAATGTATTTGAGGACCGCCTCCGGACGGCAGAGGAGCTGCAGAAAATGGGCGGTACGCTGCAGATCTACGGAAAATGGCTGATGGCCGAAAAAAGCCGTCTGCACGGTGCAGAAGTTGTTTCCCAGGATCTTCGGGGCGGCGCGGCACTCGTATCGGCGGCGCTTGCCGCAGAAGGATTTTCCACAATCCGGCAGACAGAACTGATTGAGCGGGGGTATGAACGGTTTCCAGAAACGCTCCGGGAACTCGGAGCCAAGATTATCGTAGAAAAAGAAATATGAGACAGAAAAAAAACAGAAAAAAGAAGAAAAACAGAAAAATACGGATTCTGACCGGGGTGGTGCTTGGCGTCGGCCTTGCAGGTGCCTTGTTTTTTAATGTGTTCAAAATCCGCAATATCCAGGTGGCGGGGAACACCCGGTATACAAAAGATGAAATCAAAGAGATGGTCGCGGGCGACAAGTGGATGAAAAACACGGTGCTTCTTACGACGTTTCATTCGAAGGTTGATATGAGCGATATTCCTTTTATGAACTCCGTGGAGTTTACGTTTGTAAGCTATGACACCATCTGCATCCAGGTAAATGAGAAAAAAGTGGTCGGTTATGTCGAGTACGAAGGCCAGAAGGTCTATTTTGACAAGAACGGCATCGTGCTGGAGTGCGTGGACGAGGAGCAGGAAACACCTGCGGAGGGTGAGTCTTCCGACGGAACTGCCTCCGATGGAACGAGTGCGGATGGATCCCTTACGAGTGAGCCGCTTGCATCCGAAAGCAGTACGTCCGACGGTGCGCTCTCGGCGGATACGATTAAAAGTGCACGTGTGACAACGACAGACTTTCAGCCTACCCTTTCCGATGTTCCGCTTGTAACAGGACTTACGTTTGACTATGTGACCGTGAACGAGCAGCTCCCGGTTGAAAAACCGGCAGTTTTCCGCACCATGCTCGCACTTACGAGAATGACGGAGAAATACAATATCACGCCGGACAGTGTGGAATTTAATGAGAACAGCGAAATTATTCTGCATTACTATGATACCGTGCGGATTCTGCTTGGAACCGATACGGCGTTAGAAGAAAAGATGACGCGCGTAGCAGCAATCCTGCCGAGCCTTTCCGGTCTTTCCGGAGAACTCCATATGGAGGATTACAAGGACGGCGACAGCAGCTTTGTCTTCTCGAAAGATGTATAAGAGGAAAGGAAAGCCGTCAAAAAAACGCAATAATCCTGAATTTTTTATGAAATACGAAAAAAACAGTTGATTATTTTCCGAAGAAATTATATTATATCTTTATGTATGACCATCAGAATATCAGACTATTTTGAGATAGACAGCAGTTCATAATCAAAAGGAGGAAGTTGAAATTGTTAGAGATCATGACAAATGAGGCAGAATCATCTGCAAAGATTATCGTAATCGGTGTAGGTGGTGCAGGAAATAATGCTGTAAATAGAATGGTGGAGGAATCCATCGGCGGCGTTGAATTCGTTGGAATCAACACCGATAAACAGGCGCTGACCCTCTGTAAGGCACCTACCATTCTCCAGATCGGCGAGAAGCTGACCAAGGGACTGGGCGCAGGAGCAAAACCTGAGGTTGGAGAGAAAGCAGCCGAGGAGAGCATCGAAGAGCTCAAACAGATCATGGAAGGCGCTGATATGGTATTCGTCACCTGCGGTATGGGCGGCGGAACCGGAACAGGTGCAGCACCGGTTGTAGCAGGCGTTGCAAAAGAAATGGGCATTCTGACTGTCGGCGTTGTAACAAAACCGTTCAAATTCGAGGCAAGAACCCGTATGAGCAATGCGCTGATGGGAATCGAAAAACTCGAGGAAAACGTAGATACCCTGATCGTGATCCCGAACGACAAACTTCTTGAAATCGTAGACCGCCGGACAACCATGCCGGAGGCATTAAAGAAAGCAGACGAGGTTCTGCAGCAGGCCGTACAGGGCATCACAGACCTGATCAACCTGCCGGCACTCATCAACCTCGACTTCGCAGATGTTCAGACCGTTATGACCGACAAGGGTATCGCCCACATCGGTATCGGCGAGGCAAAGGGCGACGACAAAGCGCTCGAGGCTGTACAGCAGGCTGTTTCCAGTCCGCTGCTTGAGACCACCATCGAGGGTGCAAGCCACGTTATCATCAACATTTCCGGAGATATCTCCCTTATGGATGCAAATGATGCTGCAAGTTACGTACAGAATCTGGCTGGAGAGGATGCAAACATCATCTTCGGTGCTATGTATGATGATTCTGTTACCGATACAGCGAAGATCACCGTTATCGCAACAGGCCTCAACGATGCAACGGCGAAACAGGCAAGCGTATCCCGCAAAGAGCCGGCAGATGCAAGAAAGAGCGCATTTTCCAGCAGCAGCTTCTCTGCACAGGCAGCCGCTCCGGTACACACTGCTCCGAAAGCTTCCGCTCCGGTACAGCCGCAGCCACAGGTTCAGGTGCAGCCGCAGGTACAGGCTCAGCAGACCATGACAAGCAATGTTCCGAAAAAGGACATCCAGATCCCGGATTTCTTAAGAAACCGCAGATAAGCAAAGAATAATAAGCAAATAACGAATTTACCTCGACACGCCGCAGACCGAAAATGTTGCGGCGTGTCGAAGTTTGTTGATCAAAAAAGAAGGTCATTCTTCCGAAAACGACAAAAAATTCACCCCCTTCCGTCTATAATAGGGTCTGTTAGAAATTCAGACCATGCAAAAGGCGCAGGGGGTGTTTTTTTGCACTATGAGATCTTTCTGGATCTTCTCTTTGCAGAGAATCTTCTGCTGAATTATACTATTCTGCGCCTTTCCTCCTTTCTTCTGAAACGATCTGCCACGCGAAGAAGGAGTTTTGCGGCAGCCGCGCTCGGCGCCGGTTATGCGGTGCTGTATGCCGTGTTTGCACGGTATCTGCCGGGTGCGCTGCTCGCCCTGGTCGGAATCGGAATTACAACAGGGATGGTGAAATCTGGCTGCAGAATCACGACAGTACGGGATCTTGTGGTGGGAATGGCAGGCTATATACTGTCCGGTTTTCTGATCGGCAGTGCATACCGCCTGTTCCGGGAGCTGATGCCGGGAAGGGGAATTTTTCTTTTTCTTCTTTCCGGGAGTGCCGCATATGCGGGAACACTCCTCCTGCTGAAGATCCGAAAGGAGATGCTCCTGGAACACGCCAGGCAGGTTACGGTACAGCTTGTGCAGAATGGGAAATGGAAAAAAGTAAAAGGACTGTACGACACGGGCAATACTTTGCGGGATGCCACAACCAAAAAGCCGGTCTCGGTCGTACCGTACACTGTGATACTCGAATTGTTCCCGGACGAAATGCGGACAGGGATTGCGGCGCTTGCAAGGCACGAGACGGTGCCGGAGCCGGAACGGCTTCTTGCGCTGCAGCCCCGTTACATACCGTTTCGCGGACTGGAAGGCCGGGGCTTTCTGCCGGTGATCCGGATCTCGGAAATGATTCTTGTGACAGAACATACAGCCAGGCACATAAGCGGACCGCTGATTGCGCTTGGCGGAGAAAATAGTTCATCTCCCAGGGGCTATGAAATAATTTTGCATCCAGATCTCATGGAAGGACAGGAGGAATGAAGTATGCTGCAGGCTGCACTGCCAAACGGATTCCGGCTTCGTATGCTGCCGCGGTCCGTGCCGGCTGTATTTCGTCAGACAGGAGAAATTTTTTATATCGGGGGCACAGATGTTCTCCCGGCGCCTTTGGAAGGACAGGAGGAGGCCGATGCGATTGCGGGGCTTTCCGATCCGGAAAACGAGACGGCAAGGAGCGAGCTGATCGAACACAACCTGCGTCTCGTCGTCTACATTGCACAGAAATTTGATAATACAGGAGTTGGTGTGGAGGATCTGATTTCGATTGGAACCATCGGCCTCATCAAGGCAATTAACACGTTCAATCCGGAAAAAAAGATCAAGCTTGCCACGTACGCGTCCCGGTGCATTGAGAACGAGATTCTGATGTATCTGCGGAGAAATAACAAGACACGGATGGAGGTCTCGATCGATGAGCCGCTCAATGTAGACTGGGATGGAAATGAGCTTCTTTTGTCGGATATCCTCGGAACGGAGGAGGATGTGATCTATCAGGGGCTCGAGCAGGAGGCGGAACACCGCGTGCTGGGAAGCGCAATCAGCAAGCTCTCTGAGCGGGAGCAGGTGATCGTGAAACTCCGGTTTGGCATCAATATGCCAGAGGGGCGGGAGAAAACGCAGAAAGAAGTCGCGGATCTTCTTGGAATTTCACAGTCGTATATTTCGCGGCTGGAAAAACGGATTATGAAACGGCTGCGGAAAGAGATTGCGCGGTATGAATAGAGCATAAAAATGCCCTGCCCGGAGGAAAAACCATTGTTTTGGTCCCGGGCAGGACATGATTTGCTGCTTGTCTTAAGAAATGATCGTTTTATCGTGTTTCAAAACGGCATACGCTGCAGGCGTGCGGAGCAAGAGAAGCAGAAAAACCGCCGTTTAAAGAAAGTGCTTTACCGCTCCAGAGTTCTTTCGCCGCAACAGACTCCAGTGGGCAGTCTGCATCGGCAAGTGTGGAAGAAACCGTCTGCGGTGCATCCGAAAGATTAAAAAGTGCAACGTAGGTTGTTCCGGTTGTGTCATCCTTTGCATACCACACAGCTTCATTGTCTGTACGCGTGATCTGATGCGGACGAACGGACGGAGGCAGCATCGCGAGAATATCCGTGTTCGTAAGAAGTGCCAGTGTATCGTCATCGAGAAGCGTCATTTCGGCACCGAGCATCAGTGGAGAGCCGAAGAGACACCAGAGTGTCATCATCGTTTTCTGCTCATCCGGGGTAAAATACGTATGATGTTCTGTAGCAAAACCTTTTCCGAGTTCGCCAAGCGGCAGCATATCACAGTCCGGATAACAGCCGGCAGAGACGTGGCTCTGCCAGAGCTCGCAATGCTGGAACATATCCTTTAACTGTGCCCAGTTGTCCCAGAAATCATCGGTGATGCGCCAGAGATTCGCGTGCTTTTCATAGAACCATGCTTTCTCTATGAGCGCAGGTCCCGGAGACAGAGAGAGGACGATCGGCCGTCCGCATTTTTGGATGGCATTCGAGAGCATCTCGATCTCATGCGCAGCTGCAAACGGATTTTTGTGCATGTTGGTATTACAGATATCATCGCATTTAATGTAATCAACACCCCAGGAAGCGTAGAGCTCCAGCAGGGAATCATAGTAAAGCTGTCCTTCCGGAAGATCGCGTACACCGTACATATCCGGATTCCAGCCGCAGATGACCGTAGGATCGACAACGTGTTCAGCACCAAGAGAACTGTTCTTGATCTTTCCGTGATGATGTGCAGCGATTCGCGGAATACCGCGCATGATGTGAATTCCGAATTTCAGCCCCAGACTGTGTACATAGTCGGCAAGTGGTTTAAAGCCGGAACCGTCTGCAGAAGATGGAAAACGTTCGGGATCCGGCAGCAGACGGGAGTATTCGTCCATTTCCAGTTCAGAGAATGGAATATACTGATACCGGTCGCGCATGGAACCGGCCTTTTTTGCATACCACTGGATATCCACTACAATATACTCCCAGCCATATGCTTTTAAGTGCTTTGCCATATAGTCGGCATTTGCCTTTACCGCAGCCTCGTCCACGGTTGTATCATAGTAATCGTAGCTGTTCCAGCCCATCGGTGGGGTTGGTGCACATGTATTTTTGTTTGTCAGATGCATAAGAAAAAACTCCTTTCTAAAGCAATGCTTGTTTTTTTCTGATAAGAAAAGTATAATAAAGGACATAGTGCAAAACAAGAAGACAAACCGGATAAAAGAGGTAATTTTTTGATGGAAGATCTGATCGGAGTATATGGAATCCTGGATCTGGATCACTGGCCGAACGCTCCGTTTTTGCTGCTGGACGGCGGGGTGGAAAAGAGATGGAAGGAACCGTATGCATTTCATAATACAGACCGCGGAACATATTCCGGATGGCTGATGCAGTATACGCTTTCGGGAACAGGATGGTTTGAAAAAAACGGAAAAACGTATGAAATGCGTCCCGGGAGAGGATTTTTGTGTCAGATTCCGGAGAATAGCAGATATTATCTGCATCCGGAATCCGAAGAACCATGGATTTTTCTGTATTTTCATTTTCGTGGAAGTGCAGTGTCCTATGCGGCAGAACGACTGTTTGAAAAAACAGGAGATGTTTTTTATGCGGATGCAGATAGCGAGCCAATTCGGACTGCACTGCAGATGCATCGAAAACTGAAAAACGGTTACCGGTCGGAACCGTATGAATGCGGTGTGTTTTTGTATCAGTTTTTTTGTTCTCTTCTGCGGGAGGTACAGCGTCCGGAGCGGAAGCAGACACATTTTTTTGTTCGGGAAGCGATACGGCAGATGGATACCGACTGCGCATCTGTGCAGGGGATTGAACAGCTGGCAGAACAGAGCCGGGTTTCCTTTGCCCATTTTACGAGATGCTTCCGGGAGGAAACAGGCGTTTCTCCCATGCAGTATCTTCAGGAAGCGAGAATTCGCAAAGCGATGACGCTGCTCTTGAATACCGGAAAGAGTGTGGAAGAGATTGCAGCAGAAACCGGATTTTCCAGTGGAAACTATTTTGGAAAAGTATTCCGTCACCATATGGGAATCTCGCCGTCGGCATACCGGAAAGAACGGCAGAACGGTGCTGTCTGAAGTCTTGGTTTTGTACGAAGATGTACTTGCGGAGAAATTCCGGGAGTATGGAAGAAAAAAGGGAGGAACAAAAAGAAATGGAACGAGAAACATTCCAATCGCGCCTTGGCTTTCTTCTGCTTTCGGCAGGATGTGCCATCGGCATCGGAAATGTATGGAAATTTCCGTATATGGTAGGAAACAACGGAGGCGGCATTTTCGTGCTGTTTTACCTGCTGTTCCTTGCCATCATGGGAGTTCCGATTCTGTCGATGGAGCTTGCCATCGGAAGAGGAAGCAAAAAGAGTACCGTGCGCGCGTATGGGGAACTGGAAAAGAAAGGGCAGAAGTGGCATATCCACGGATACGTTGCCCTCATCGGAAACTATCTGCTGATGATGTTCTACACCGTCGTTGCAGGCTGGATGCTGTACTATTTCTACAGCTTTTTAATCGGAAAATTCAGCGGCCTGACAGGCGACGCCGTAACCGGAAAATTCAACGAGATGCTTTCATCTCCGTCGATTCTTGTCATTACCATGCTGATTATTACAATTGCAGGCTTTCTGATCTGTTCGGTGGGTCTGCAGAACGGCGTGGAGCGTGTTACAAAGGTGATGATGATCGTGCTGATGGTCATCATGATTTTCCTTGCGGTTTACAGCTTTACGATGCCGGGTGCCAAAGAGGGACTGAAATTCTATCTGGTGCCGGATATGCAGCAGATCGAACAGGTGGGACTGTTCCACATTATCACAAACGCGATGAGCCAGGCATTTTTTACGCTGAGCCTTGGTATCGGCGCGATGCTGATTTTCGGCAGCTACTTAAACGGCGGAAAATCCCTGCTCGGCGAGGCAGTCAGCATTGCAGCGCTCGATACGTTTGTAGCGATTACCGCAGGCCTCATCATTTTCCCGGCGTGCTTCTCCTACAACGTACAGCCGGACAGCGGCCCGAAGCTGATCTTTATGACGCTGCCGCACATTTTCACCTCGATGAAGGGCGGACGGATTTTCGGAAGCTTCTTCTTCCTGTTCCTGTTCTTTGCGGCGCTGTCTACCATCATTGCTGTATTTGAGAATATCATGTGCTGTTTTTCTGAGATTTTCGGCGTTTCCAGAAAACAGTCAGCCATCATCAACTGCATTCTGGTGATCTTAGGATCCCTGCCGTGTGCACTCGGCTACAATGTGTGGTCCGGATTCCAGCCGCTCGGCGCAGGAAGCACCGTTCTTGATCTTGAGGACTTTATCGTCAGCAACCTTCTGCTGCCGGTCGGCTCTCTGATTTACCTTCTGTTCTGTACTTCAAAATGGGGCTGGGGCTTCAAAAACTACCAGGCAGAGGCAAATAAGGGCGGGGGCCTGAAAGTGCCGGACTGGGTACGGGTTTATCTTTCTTATATTCTGCCGTTGCTGCTTCTGGTATTAATTGTCCAGGGACTGATCGGATAAGACAGGAACAAAAAGGTCAATATCAGACGAAAAAAAGATAAGAAAAGAACTGGAAAAAAAGCCAGGAATACGAGATAATAAAAGACAAGAGACCAGAACAGGTGCCGGGACCCGGAAGTATCAGGTGTCCCGGCACTTGTCGGATCAGAAAGGATACAGGAGAAAGGGGAACAAAATGGGAAAATTTACACCACTGGATTTCAACAAATATGCAGCACTGGCCCGTCAGGCAGCGGCAGAAGGCTGTGTACTTCTGAAAAACGAAAATGAGGCACTCCCGCTTCGAAAAGGAGACAAAGTGGCTGTTTTCGGAAGAATTGCATTCCACTATTATAAGAGCGGACTTGGCTCCGGCGGTCTTGTCAATACGAAATACGTTGTCGGTATTCTGGATGCCTTAAAAGAAGAAAAAGACATTACACTCGACGAGAATCTTCTTGGAACATACGAAAAATGGATCGAGAAAAATCCGTACGACGAAGGACAGGGCTGGGGCAAGGTGCCGTGGTCCCAAAAAGAGATGGAGCTGACCGACGAGATCGTGGAGAGTGCAAAAGGCGCCGATGCAGCCATCGTTGTTGTAGGCCGTACCGCAGGTGAGGATCAGGACAACAAAAATGAGGCAGGCAGCTATCTCTTAACCGATACTGAAAAAGAGATGGTAGAAAAAGTCAGCAAAGCATTTGCAAGAACAATCGTTGTGCTGAACGTCGGAAACATTATCGACATGAAATGGGTGAAAGAGTGCAATCCGGCAGCTGTTCTCTATGTATGGCAGGGTGGTCAGGAAGGCGGAAACGGTGTTGCCGATGTACTGATGGGAAGAGTCAATCCGTGCGGTAAGCTGACCGACACGATTGCAGAGAATATCGAGGACTATCCGTCCCAAAGCTGCTTCGGCGATCTGACCCGCAATGAGTACAAAGAGGATATCTACGTCGGATACCGCTACTTTGAGACCTTTGCAAAAGAGAAAGTATTGTATCCGTTCGGTTTTGGTCTTTCCTATACGACATTTGCCGTGACCGCAGAGGCAGAAGAGAAAGATGTTGACAATGTAACCGTGACGGCAACCGTTGAAAATACCGGCAAAACGGATGGTAAAGAGGTTGTTCAGGTTTATGTAAAAGCTCCGCAGGGTGTTCTTGGAAAACCATCCCGCGCACTCGTCGGTTTTGCAAAGACCGGTGTTCTTGCACCAGGCGCAAAAGAGACGCTGACGATCGATGTGACCAAAGAGAGCTTTGCATCCTACGATGACAGCGGTGCAACCGGCCACAAATCCTGCTACGTACTCGAAGAGGGCAGTTATGAGTTCTACGTCGGAAGCGATGTCAGAAGCGCAGCCTTTGCCGGTGCATACGAGCAGCCGTTCAAAGTGGTTGAGATCCTGACCGAGGCTATGGCTCCGGTAGAAGCATTTGAGCGCATGAAAGCTGTTCCGGGCGAAGACGGAACGTTAAAACCGGGATATGAGGCAGCTCCTCTGCGCACCGTAGATCCGATCGAGCGCATGAAAGAAAACCGCATGGAGCCGATCACCTATACCGGTGACAAAGGCTACAAGCTCGGTGATGTCCTGGATAAGAAAGTAACGATGGAAGAGTTCGTGGCACAGCTTTCCGATGAAGATCTGATCTGCATCTTCCGCGGCGAGGGCATGTGCAGCCCGAAGGTTACTCCGGGAACCGCAGCAGCATTCGGCGGCCTGACACCGGAACTGCAGGAATTCGGTATTCCGGCAGCCTGCTGTACCGACGGCCCGTCCGGACTCCGCTTTGACTGCGGAACGAGAGCCTTCTCCATGCCGAACGGAACCCTGCTTGGCTGTACGTTTGACCTTCCGCTGGTAGAAGATCTGTACGAGATGGCAGGACGCGAGATGAGACAGAACCGTGTCGATGCCTTGCTCGGACCTGGTATGAATATTCACAGAAACCCGCTGAACGGCCGTAACTTTGAGTATATCTCCGAGGATCCGTACCTGACCGGATGGATCAGTGCCGTACAGATTCTTGGTATGGAAAAATCCGATGTAACCGGAACCATCAAACATTTCTGTGCAAATAACCAGGAGTCCAACCGACATCATGTGGACGCCGTTGTTTCCGAGCGTGCCCTGCGTGAAATCTATCTGAAGGGATATGAAATCGCAGTCAAAGAAGGCGGCGCAAGATCCATCATGAGCACTTACGGACCGGTCAACGGCATCTGGACTGCAGGAAATTACGATCTTCTGACCACGATTCTGCGCGGCGAGTGGAACTACGACGGCTTCGTTATGACTGACTGGTGGGCAATGTCAAACCGTGAGGGATATGAAGCAACCAAAACAACCCATGCACCGATGGTATCTGCCGGAAACGATGTCTTCATGGTATGCACCGACTGCTCCGATATGGGACAGGACGATGTGAAAGAGGCACTGGAAAACGGCGAGATCACAAGAGGCGACCTGCAGAGAAATGCGATGAATGTCCTGCATTTCATCCTTGGAACTCCAAGCATCTTACAGTTCCTGGACCGCATCAGCGAGGAAGAGAAAGAAGCACAGGAGCAGATGGGCGACAACGATTTCGTTGCAGCAGATCTTGTAACATACGAGGCAGATCCGGCAACGGGAGATGTTGTGATTGACGCATCCGCATGGAACACGAAAAAAGGAAACAGTGAAGTATGCGGTGTTACGATTCTGGCTGACAAGATGGGAACGTACGATATCGAAATCGAGATGAAATCCGATCTGGAAGACCTCGCACAGCTGCCGGTAACCGTGTACATCGACAATATCGTAAAAACTATAATCAGCATCCGCGGAACAAAAGGTGAGTGGATCAAAGAGACGAGAGACCTTGGCTTCTTCTTCGGCCCGAACCACTACCTGAAGCTGTACTTCGGCGCAAATGGTCTGGAGCTTGGAAAGATCCGCCTGAAGTTAAGAGAAGGCATGGAAGTACTGAGCAAACACGAGGAATAAATAAAAAAAGAAATACAGAGAAAAACCGGAACCCGGGAGCTGCTGTTTGAAAGCGGTGCCGGGTTCCGGTTTTTCGTATGAAAGAAGATTTTTATGGAAGAAGCTGTTTTTTAGTGAAGCTCGTCCTCATCCACATCAATCACATTGTCATCGTGCAGGATTTTCTGCTGGTTGATCTCGGTCTGGATGACGTTTTTGATCCGGCGTTTTGCGCGGCCCATGTAGTAGGTGGTGACAAGATCGGAAATGCCGCTGTAGACAAGGCAGATACCGATGAAAATGTTTGTGGTTGCAACGGCATCAAACGGATTGGTACAGATGATGATGCCGAGAACGCTGGTTAAAAGAGCCAGCAGGAACTCAAGCCACCATTTTTCCAGCCCTGTTTTTTTGAGGTTGAACGCCTTCTGAATGCTGAGCAGTCCGTTTGCCAGAAGGATGATACCGATGACAACCGGGATGAATGCGATTACAAGGTCACTTTCAAAGATAACGAAGCAGCCGAACAGAATCAGTACCAGGGCAACGAACAGATCGTAGCGGAAGAAAAACGGCTCGCCGCGGCTTGCAATGTAGCGGATCAACGCAACAACGCCGCCAAACAGGAGCAGTGCTCCGGCGATATAACAGATCAGCAAACTCGTTTTTACGGGGTAGACGATCAGCACGATACCTAGTATAATAGAGACAGCGGCTGAAAGCAGGAAACTGTTTTTCACATCCTGAAAAAATTGTTTCATAAGGATTCTCCTTTCCACTTGAATGTGGTTTTTCGTTTGCTTTTATAGTAGCTTTTCAAAGCAGAAAAAGCAATGGACAAATTGAAAAAAATGTACGAAGAAATGGAATCGTGAAACGGAAGAAAGAGAGGGTAAAAAAGATGCAGGACGAACAGAAAAAGTTCCAGGAGAAGCTCTCCGAATTGCTGTCCTACGCCAGAGACCATGAAAATAAAGTAACGATGAAAGAAGTCAGAGACTTTTTTGAAGACTTTGCACTGGATGAGCAGAAAGTCACCTTTGTCTGCGAATATCTGACGATGGAGCAGGTCGATGTGGCAGATTATGAGCCGGGCGTCGTGCCGGAGGAGACCGAAAAAGAAAAGAAAAAACCGGAGTTTTCCGAGGAGGAGCTGCGTGCCTTACAGCAGTATCTTGACGAACTGCCGGAGACAGGAACACCGTCGGAGGAAGAAACGGCAGAGCTTTACCGGAAAGCGGCAGAGGGCGATTCCCTTGCAAAGAGCATGCTCGTGCAGCTCTGGCTTCCGAAAGTTATTGAGACCGCAAAAGAAATGCACACCCGCGATTTCTTCCTGATGGATCTGGTGCAGGAGGGAAATGTCGGACTTTTAGTAGCGCTGGAGTCCGTTGTAAAAGCTGAGACGGCGGAGCAGGCGATTGATGCGGCTGTGCGTGAGACGATCAGCGATTTCATGGAAGAACACAGAGTTCAGAAACATAAGGACAATACTGTAGTCAATAAAGTAAACCGCTTAAAAGACGCCATCGAGGAACTCTCCGACGGCGATGACATGGATTTCAGTGTGGCAGAGCTTTCCGCGTATCTTGACATGTCCGTGGAAGAGATTGAGGATATTCTGCGGATTGCAGGCGAAGAGCCGTAACAAAAGGCTGGTATTTGCACAGAAACTGTGTGAATTGGCAATAAAACAAAAGCAAAGGAGAAAAATACAATGGTACATCATATTGTTATGTGGAAATTCAAACCGGAAGTAGAGGATGCAAAGAAACCGGAGCTGAAAAAAGCGATGGCAGAGAACCTGAAAAGCCTGGTCGGCAAAGTGCCGGGACTGTTGACGGTTGACTTTGTAGAAGCACCGCTTGCATCTTCCACCCATGATATGGCACTTGTCACAACACTGGAAAAAGCAGAGGATGTAGCTGTATATGCAAAACATCCGGAGCACGTAAAAGTAGCAGACACCTATGTACGTCCGTACACAACGGAGCGTGCGGCACTCGATTACGAAGAGTAAAAACAAATACGGACTTTAGCTCGTTGCCCGTGTAAATAAAAAAGTATCCCGCTTCCCCAAAAGGAACGGGATACTTTTTTTGTGCCGAGAAGATCAATTCCTGATCTGGTGAATACGTTTCATTTAAGTGTTTTTCTGTTCTTCCTTCTGCAGTTCGTCAATTGTAAGCAGCAGCTCATCGATGGAAACCTCTTCGTCCTTCGGATCTTCCGTAATTTCTCTGACCAGTTCTTCGTACGTTCTTCTTCTGCGTTCCAGCGCTTTCCGCGACCGCTCCCGCCGGATGCGGCGGACATACCGCAGGCGGAGGACAAAGAGCAGAATCAGAACGAGAAGGACAAACGGCATCGCCAGAAAAACAGGATCTGCCTTCCGGATACGGGCAAAAAGGGATGCACCGGCCGAGGCAAGATGGCGGAACCAGGAAGCGGCATGCACAGTGCTTTTCCAGAACGCTGCGAAATGGGAAGCCACAGATGAGAAGGAAACCGTGGATGATGCCGGTGCTTTGGAAACGGCCGGTTCCGGTGTCTGGGTTATGGCCGGTGTTTCGGTCGGCGTCGCAGTCGGCGTCGGTGTCGCCGTCGGAACCGGTTCAAACGTTACGGCAAGGGTATGATCCTTCTGGATATCGGAAAATGTGTAGCTGTCCGGATATTCCGTCACCGGCAGATACAAGCCGTCCACCGAGAGTTTCGCGAGCCGGAAGCCTTCGTCTGCCGTGTAGGAAACGGTTTTTTCCTCTCCGCGGGAAACTTCCCCGCCCTCGGACACCGAGCCATGCTCCGCCGCGGAAGTGGAAACCGTGAACAGATACGGCACCCGGGTGCGGTAGAACTGCACATACCGTCCACCATCTGCCTTTTTTACGTTTACAATCGCAATAAATTCCCCAGGATTTGTCTCGCAGAGGTCCTCTGGTTCATCGATGGTGATATCGTCGGAAAAGCCAAAATCAACCGTGTCGTCCGCAAGCAGTGTTTTCTGCGAGAGTGAGTATGTCTGGATAAAGTTTCCGATTCCGAGATGCATCGTCAGTGGAAAAATAAAAAAGAGATCGCCGGAAACACAGAGATCCTGAAAATTTTCCATGTAAAAATCGAAGGGATACGTGCCCCAGTCATCCACCACCTGAAGTGAGGCATCGAGAAGTTTAAAGCCGTAGCCGCCGTCCGCATCGGTCTGGATCAGATAGCCGCCCGTAGAGGGAAGATAATCGATGCCGAGAATATTGTAGCTCGTCGAGAGCTGAATCCGCTCTTTTTGCTCCAGGGTATCCGGGTCGAGGCGGAAGATACATCCGTAATTGGAAGCATCCGGGCTGCTGTAGCCGCTCACGAGGATTTCATGTGTGACGGGATTGTATGCCATACCGTTTGCGTGAGCAAAGTCTGCGTCCCTTACCTGATGCGCGAGGGAATACTGCGTAACGGGATTTCCGTCTGCGTCTGTATCATTTTTATAGTAGGCAGAGACTACGTCCGGCTCTGTCGTCAGATCATTAAAATTTTCGATGCAGATGATATAATCTTCCGTCGCACAGACGGACTGCACCGCGCCGTTGCTGCCGAGAATCGGATATTCCCCGACCAATTCCCAGGAGGCGCCGGTAAACGGCGTACTGGAGGCAAAACCAGCCTGACAGAGCATGGGATGAGCGAGGAAGAGAAAAATGCCCAGAAAAAGGGCAAGAAAAAACCGGCCGGATTTCTTGCCGGTGGGAGATTTTATCGAAAAATTTGTAAATGCAAGCCGCATATGATGTGTAGGTCCTTTCTTACAGAAAAAAGGTGAACTTTTTCTGTCATCCTATCTTACCACGGAACCGGCGGAAAGTAAATGAAGGAGGGATGGAGATTTTCTTACATATCGTTTAAGAAAATGTAATAATTTTGTAGTGTTTGCCGATGCAAAGTAGTTGTAAACATTTTACCGTCCTGGTAAAATAAACATAACAGAATTCAGAAAATTGTGAAGAAAAAGGAAAGGCAGAGAACCGATGATTAGAATCAAAGATATTGCAGACCGCGCAGGAGTCAGCCCGACGACGGTTTCGAATGTAATACACGGAAAGACAGGGCGCGTCTCAAAGGCGACGGTCGAGAAAATCAACCGGATTTTAAAGGAGATGGAGTACGTGCCGAGTATCAGCGCGCGCATGCTGGCGAACAACAGCTCCGGTCTTATTGGTGTGGCGCTTGGTTTCATGAAGAAAGGAAATGCATCGTCCTTTGAGGATCCCTTTGTGTCGGCAATGCTTGGAAACCTGGAATATCAGATCCGGGAACACGGCTATTATATGATGCTGGTTGCGCGCCATGAGCAGGACGATCTTATGCAGCAGGCGCTCGGCTGGAATTTTGATGGCATGATTGCAATGGCTCTGAAGGAAAAGGAGATTGCAGAACTCTCGGAACGTCTCGGAAAACCGCTGGTAACCATTGATCAGTATCTCCCGCCGGAACTTGGAGTCCGCTCCATTACGATGGATGACCGCGGCGGTGCGTACCAGATGAGTCAGTACCTGATTGGAAAGGGACATAAAAAATTTCTCTTTTTATCCGACTGCGATCTCGGGGTTGACCACTATCGGTGGCTCGGTGTGCGTCAGGCGATGGAGGAGGCGGGAATTGAGGACATTGAGAGCCGCCATATTGTGATCCCGTGGAATCCGGAGCAGAGAGAGAAGGCATATGAGGAGATGCTTCCGTTCTTCAAAAAACAGACAGCGCTCTTTTTTTCATCGGATTACTATGCACTTGAAGCATCCAACTTTCTGCAGAACAGGGGAATAAAGGTTCCAGAGGAAATTTCAATTGCGGGCTTTGATGATGTTACCTATGCGACACTTGCGCGGCCGAAGCTGACTACCGTACATCAGATGGTGGATGGAAAAGCACGCCGTGCCGTAGAGGTACTGATGCACCTGATCCAGGATGAACCGGTACAAAAAGATATTCCGCCATTGCCGACAACACTGGTGGAACGGGAGTCGGTAAGAGATCTGACGAAGTAAATAGTTACCAAAATCACAGAAAAACTCTTGTAGAAACTGCTGGTTTTACGCAAAACTATTGAAAAATCACCGTGAAGTATGGTAAACTGTGCTTGCAAACGACAGAATCAAAGAACCAGACACGTTCTGGGGATGAAATAAAGGAGGTAAAAAAATGGACAAAAAATGGTGGAAAGAAGCCGTAGTGTATCAGATTTATCCACGCAGCTTCATGGACAGCAACGGAGACGGTATCGGCGATTTAAATGGTATCACATCCCGTCTGGATTATCTGAAGGATCTTGGCGTGGATGTTATCTGGCTGTCTCCGGTGTACCAGTCACCAAACGATGACAATGGATACGATATCAGCGATTACCAGGCAATCATGCAGGAATTCGGAACAATGGAGGATTTTGACCGCATGCTTTCGGAGATGCATAAAAGAGGCATCAAGCTGGTCATGGACCTTGTTGTCAATCATACTTCAGATGAACACAAATGGTTCGTGGAGAGCCGCAAATCGAAAGACAATCCATACCGCGATTATTATATCTGGCGTGATGCAAAAGAGGGAAAAGAGCCAAACAACTGGGGAAGCTGCTTCTCCGGCTCCGCATGGAAATACGATCCGCAGACCGAGATGTATTACCTGCATCTGTTTTCCACGAAGCAGCCTGACCTGAACTGGGAAAACCCGACCGTAAGAAAAGAAGTTTTCGATATGATGAACTGGTGGTGCGAGAAAGGCATCGACGGCTTCCGTATGGATGTCATCAGCATGATCTCCAAACCGGAAGGACTGCCGGATGGAAAGATTCCGGAAGGCGGACTCTACGGTGACTCCGGCTGCGTAAACGGACCGCATGTTCATGAGTATCTGCAGGAGATGAACAAGGAAGTCCTTTCCAAATATGATCTGATGACGGTCGGTGAGTGTGCCGGTGTCACGATCGAGGAGGCAGAAAAATATGCATCCGCAGACGGCAAAGAGCTCAGCATGGTATTCCAGTTCGAGCTGGTTGAGCTGGCAAGCGGAAAATACGGCAAATGGACGGACAAACGCGTACCGCTCAAAGATTTCAAACGCGTCATGACAGCATGGCAGACGGAGCTTGAGGGCAAGGCATGGAACAGCCTCTTCCTTGGAAACCACGACCAGCCGCGCTGCCTGTCCCGTTTCGGCGATGATTCACCGGAATACCGTGTGGTAAGCGCCAAAATGCTGGCTACCTGCCTTCATATGATGCAGGGTACCCCGTACGTATACCAGGGCGATGAGCTCGGCATGAAGAACGTTCCGTTCCACGATCTGTCCGAATTCCGCGATATTGAGAGCATCAACGCGTTTCACGAGCTGACCGGAGCCGGAAAAGTAGCGCCGGACGATATGATGCGCTACCTGAACCTGCGCGGAAGAGACAATGCAAGAACTCCGATGCAGTGGGATGATACCGCTTCGGCAGGATTTACCACAGGAACCCCGTGGATCAAAGTCGGACCGGATTACGAGACCGTCAATGCAAAAAATGAGATGGCGGATCCGGATTCTGTATACAATTATTACAAGAAACTGATTCATCTCCGGAAAGAGAAGGATATCATGGTTTACGGAACGTACGAGCTGCTCGATCCGGAAGACGAGGCACTGTATGTATATACCAGAACCTTAGGCGATCAGAAACTCCTCGTGATGTGCAATTTTACAAAAGAGGAGCAGGAGTACACGGTTCCGGAAACCTTTGCAGGAGCAGAGGTACTGATCAGCAACTATCCGCAGGACGGCGCGGCAGCAGGGACACGAAAACTGCGTGCGTATGAGGCAGTTGTTCTGGAAACCAAATAAAAAATGCAGAGGAACCTGTGGCAGAACGGATTTTTGCCACAGGTTCCCGTTCTCAAAATACGGCAAAAACCGGTAAGAGTAAGAAAGGGGAAAATAAAACATGAAATCATATCTGAAAATGGAGACACATCCGCTTGCAGATCCGAAGAATGTAGTAAAGGGCGATAAATATCGTATCACGGTGCTGACGGAGCATCTTCTTCGGCTGGAATACAGTGAGGACGGTGAATTTATCGATGCGGCATCCCAGACGGTTGTAAACCGTGATTTTCCAGCAGTGGAATTTTCCGTCAAAGACACAGGCGATGAGCTGGAGCTGCGTACAAAGTATCTGCAGCTGAATTACAACAAAAAGGCATTCTCTGCAAACGGACTTTCCTGCAAAACAACGGCAGTCGGCATCAGTTCTGTACCGGCATGGCATTACGGAGATCCGACACAGGATCTTGGAGGAACGGCCCGTACGCTTGATCAGGTCAACGGAGCATGCGAACTGGAACCTGGTATCATGTCCTGGTTTGGTTCCGCTGTTCTGGATGATTCGAAGTCGCTTCTGATGACAGAGGACGGTTGGGTGACCCCGAGAAAGAAAGGAGTGCAGGATCTGTACTTCTTCGGCTATGGCTGGAATTTCCGTTTGGCATTAAAGGATTTCTACCACCTTTGTGGCAAGACACCGATGCTTCCGAGGTTTGCGCTTGGAAACTGGTGGAGCCGTTACTGGCGTTACAGTGAAACATCCTATATGAAACTGATGGAAGACTTTGACAAAGAGAACGTTCCCTTCTCGGTTGCTGTTATCGATATGGACTGGCACCGTGTAGACGATGTGGATCCGAAATACGGCAGCGGCTGGACCGGCTACAGCTGGAATAAAAAACTCTTCCCGGATCCGGAGCGTTTTCTTGGAAAACTCCATGCACGCGGCATGAAGACAACACTGAATGTCCATCCGGCAGACGGAATTCGTGCGTATGAGGACTGCTATCCGGAAGTAGCAGAGGCTATGGGAGTGGATGCAAAAAAAGAAGAGCCGGTCAATTTTGACATTGCGGATCCGAAATTTGTTGATGTATATTTTGAAAAAGTTCATCATCCGATGGAAAAAGAGGGCGTCGATTTCTGGTGGATTGACTGGCAGCAGGGACAAAGTACCAAGATCGAGGGTCTTGATCCGCTGTGGATGCTGAATCACTATCATTTTCTTGACAGTGGAAGAGACGGAAAACGTCCGATGACCTTCTCCCGCTATGCAGGACCGGGCTCCCACCGCTATCCGGTCGGATTTTCCGGAGACACCCACATCACCTGGGAATCCCTGGATTTCCAGCCATACTTTACCAGCACAGCCTCCAACATCGGCTACGGATGGTGGAGTCATGATATCGGCGGCCATATGCTTGGCTACCGTGACGATGAGCTTGAAGCAAGATGGTATCAGTACGGAGTCTTTTCTCCGATCAACCGTCTGCACAGCTCTAACAGTGCCTTCAGTGGAAAAGAGCCTTGGAACTTCAGTATGGAAGTGCGCAGCACAATGGATGATTTCCTCCGTCTGCGTCATAAACTGGTGCCGTATCTGTATACGATGAACTACCGTGCATGGAAAGAGGACACACCGATCGTTGTTCCGATGTATTATGATTACCCGGAGACGGTTTTCTGGGGCAAAAATCAGGCACCGAATCAGTACTTCTTCGGAAGCGAGCTGATGGTAACACCGGTGACAACGAAATGCATTCCGGAGCTGAAGCGTGCAAAAACAAAGGTGTGGCTGCCGGAAGGTACGTGGTTTGATTTCTTCAACGGAATGATTTACGAGGGCGGCAGAAGTATGGATCTGTACCGTACGCTCGAGGAGATCCCGGTTCTTGCGAAAGCAGGTGCGATTATCCCGATGACAGAGAAGATCAGTGCGCTGGATGTAGAATCCAACCCGGATGAGCTGACGGTACGCGTTTACGCGGGCGCGGACAATACATTTGTCCTGTACGAGGATGACAATACTACCATGGCATATGAGAAGGATGACTGTGCAAAAACATCGATGACGCTCGACTGGGGTGCGCGGAAATTTACGATTGCACCGGTTGAAGGCAATCAGAGCTTCGTTCCGGAAAGCAGAATGTACTGCGTAGAATTCGGCGGAAGTACGGCAAAAGAAGCGAAGGTCTTTGTAAACGGCGTGGAAGCGGATGCAGAAGTCAAAGAGAAAGACGGACTTCTTACGATCGCGGTAACAGATGTAAAACCGCAGGATACCGTGACAATCTGTCTGCCGGAAGATACGGAGATTGCAAAGAACGATGTCATGACACGTGCGATGGATCTGCTGCTGCACGCCGAAATCAGCTACATCACCAAAGAGCAGATCGCAAATCTTCTTCGCAAAGCAGACGGAAAGGTAGCAATTCTGGCTGCAGAGCTGCAGAGCATGGAACTTTCAAATGATCTGCGCGGTGCGCTGCTGGAGATCATTACGGCATAAATTGCTGCAGAAAAACACGATTTGATTTACAGAAAAAGAATTCTGTGATACGATACATACAAAGAAAAGGAAGAGAGCGTGGCAGTGGATTCTGTCAGGCTCTCTTCTTGAAATGTGAGACAGGAGGATTTTTAAACGTGGGAAAATACATCATGGCACTTGATGCCGGCACAACGAGCAACCGCTGTATTCTGTTTGATCAGAAAGGACAGATCGTAAGCCTTGCGCAGAAGGAGTTTACCCAGCGTTTCCCGAAACCGGGCTGGGTGGAGCACGATGCCAATGAAATCTGGTCCACGATGCTCGGTGTAGCCGTGGAGGCAATGCAGAAAGCGGGCGCGTCCTACGAGGATATCGCGGCAATCGGCATTACAAACCAGAGAGAGACGACGATCGTCTGGGACAAAAAGACGGGAGAGCCGGTCTACAATGCAATTGTATGGCAGTGCCGCAGAACATCGGAATACTGCGATTCCCTGATGGAGCGCGGACTGGTTGACCGTTTCCGGGAGAAAACAGGTCTTGTGATCGATGCGTATTTTTCAGCCACGAAGCTGAAATGGATTCTAGATGAAGTTCCGGGCGTGCGCGAGCGGGCGGAGCGAGGCGATCTCTATTTCGGAACAGTGGAGACGTGGCTGATCTGGAAGATGACAAAGGGAAAGATACATGTCACCGATTACACCAACGCGTCCCGTACAATGCTGTTCAATATCCATACCCTGAAATGGGATGAGGATATCTTAAAAGAGCTGAACATTCCGCTCTGTATGCTGCCGGAAGTCCGCCCGTCGAGCTGTGTCTACGGGGAGACGGCATCCACATATTTCGGCGGCCCGATTCCGATTGCGGGAGCAGCGGGAGACCAGCAGGCGGCGCTGTTCGGCCAGACCTGCTATGCGCCGGGCGAAGCGAAAAATACATACGGAACAGGCTGCTTCCTGCTGATGAACACGGGAGAAAAGCCGGTTTCTTCGACACACGGTCTTGTTACCACGATTGCATGGGGCATCGGGGACAAGATTACGTATGCGCTCGAGGGATCCATTTTCGTCGGCGGAGCCGCAATCCAGTGGCTGCGCGATGAGATGAAGCTGATCGAGTCCTCGGCGGATTCCGAGTACATGGCGCAGAAGGTGAACGACACGAACGGCTGCTACGTCGTGCCGGCGTTTACCGGCCTTGGCGCACCGTACTGGGATCAGTATGCGAGAGGAACCATTCTCGGCCTGACCCGCGGCGTCAACAAATACCATGTGATCCGCGCAACGCTGGAGTCGATCACGTATCAGGTGGATGATGTCTTAAAAGCGATGGAGGCAGATTCCGGCATGAAGCTCTCTGCGCTGCGTGTGGACGGCGGAGCAAGCGCCAACAACTTCCTGATGCAGTGCCAGGCGGACATCAGCCAGGCGCCGGTGGAGCGGCCGTACTGCATCGAGACGACCGCGATGGGAGCAGCTTATCTTGCGGGACTCGCCGTCGGCTACTGGCCGGATCAGGAGACGGTAAAACAGAACGGAGCCATTGACCGTACGTTTGAGCCGGAGCTCTCGAAAGAGGAGCGCGATGAGAAGATGAACGGATGGCACAAAGCAGTCCGTTACGCCGAAGGATGGGCAAAATAGAAAAAGATTTTGGAAATGCAGAAAAGGAACGGTTTCGTAATGAAAACCGTTCCTTTTCGCGTACTGTGACTTCTTGTCTACTGACGTTAAAGAATGTCGATATGTTCGCCGTTTAAAGCTTTGTTCATGCTTCGCACGGCACAGAATTTACCGCACATCGAGCAGGTATCTTCCTGTTCCGGCGAGCGGTCGGCGCGGATGGCTTTTGCGGTCTCCGGGTCCAGTGCACAGTCCCACTGTGCTTCCCAGTCGAGCACGCGGCGGGCGTCTCCCATCTTGTCGTCAATATCACGCGCATGCGGCACGCCTTTGGCAATGTCGGCAGCGTGTGCGGCGATTTTGCTTGCGATGATGCCCTGTTTTACATCATCCAGGTTCGGAAGAGCCAGATGCTCTGCCGGCGTTACGTAGCACAGGAAAGCAGCGCCGTTCATGGCCGCAATCGCGCCTCCGATGGCAGCGGTGATGTGGTCGTAGCCCGGTGCAATATCGGTCACAAGAGGGCCGAGGACATAGAACGGAGCGCCCATGCAGATGGTCTGCTGTACTTTCATATTGGCCGCAATCTGATCCATCGGAACGTGGCCCGGTCCCTCAACCATAACCTGAACGTCTTTTTCCCAGGCACGTTTGGTGAGTTCGCCGAGGCGCACCAGCTCCTCAATCTGGCAGACATCCGTTGCGTCGGCAAGGCAGCCAGGACGGCAGGCGTCGCCGAGAGAAATGGTCACATCGTATTCACGGCAGATATCGAGAATCTCATCGTAATACTCGTAGAACGGATTCTCCTCGCCGGTCATGCACATCCAGGCGAACACGAGGGAGCCGCCGCGGGAAACGATATTCATTTTCCGTTTGTGTTTGCGGATCTGATCGATGGTTTTTCTGGTGATGCCGCAGTGCAGGGTGACGAAATCGACACCGTCCTCGGCATGGAGGCGGATGACGTCAATAAAATCTTTGGCGGTCAGCGTATCCAGGTCTCTCTGGTAATGGATCACACTGTCATATACCGGCACGGTGCCGATCATGGCCGGACATTCGGAGGTCAGTTTCCGCCGGAACGGCTGCGTATTGCCGTGGCTCGACAGGTCCATGATGGCTTCTGCGCCCATATTGACCGCGGAGAGTACCTTCTGCATCTCCACATCGTAATCTTTACAGTCTTTCGAAACACCGAGATTTACATTGATTTTCGTGCGCAGCATCGAGCCGATGCCCTCCGGATCGATGCAGGTGTGCAGCTTATTGGCCGGAATGGCAACCTTTCCGCTGGCAACGAGCGGCATCAGGTCTTCCACGGCCATATACTCTTTTTCTGCGACTTTTTTCAGCTCCGGTGTTACAATGCCGCGGCGTGCGGCGTCCATCTGTGTTGCGTAATTGCGTTCCATCTGTTGTTCTCCTTTATTTTCAAAATCAGATCCGGTAAGCGTGGTTCAGCGGTCCCGAGGCGTGGCCGAGATCCATCATGCTCGCGAGTGCGCCCGAAATATACTCTTTTGCGGCGGAAATGGCATCCGGAAGGGAAAGCCCCTTTGCGAGCCCCGATGCGATGGCGCTGGAGAGTGTACAGCCGGTGCCGTGTGTGTTCGGATTGTCGATGCGTTTTCCGGTGAACCAGGTAAATGTGCCGTTGTGATATAAAAGATCGTTGGCATCATTGATACTGTGGCCGCCCTTTAACAGAACGGCACAGCCGCAGGAATCCCCGATCTCTTTTGCGGCGCGTTCCATATCACTTTCCGACTGGATTTTGATGCCGGAGAGAACTTCTCCCTCTGGGATATTCGGTGTGATGACTTCGGCCAGAGGAAAGAGCAGTTTTTTCATCAGGTCAGGCACGCCGCCCGAAGCGAGCGCGGAGCCGCTTGTAGCGACGAGGACCGGGTCCACAACGATGTGTTTGGCCTGGTAGAAGCGAAGCCGTTCGGAGATGACTTCGATCAGTGCCGGGGAGGATACCATACCGATTTTGACGGCGTCCGGGAAGATGTCCGTAAAGACGGCGTCAAGCTGTGCGGCCAGAAACTCCGGTGTTACATCGAAAATACCGGAAACTCCGGTGGTGTTCTGGGCGGTGAGTGCGGTAATTGCCGACATGGCGTAAACTCCGTTTGTGATCATGGTTTTGATGTCTGCCTGAATGCCGGCGCCTCCGCTGGAATCACTTCCCGCGATTGTTAATGCTGTTTTCATGTTTTTCGCGTCCATGAGAATTACTCCTTTGCATTACTTTTCTTTTTGGACAGGCGACAAAGAAAGTGGTGCCCCCAGTCTGCCGCCTGGTGTGAGGATGAATGGTTACGTAAAATTATTTGTTTTCCAGCATGCGCAGAGTCTGTTCTTTCAGATCCTTCGTTGCGGAAACAATGTCTTTCTGTGCAAAAATGGCACTGATGACGGCGATGCCGCAGATGCCGCTGCCGGAAAGCTCCGTCACGTTATCGCGTGTGATGCCGCCGATGGCGATGACAGGGATTTTAACGGCATTGCAGATAGCAGTCAGCGTTTCGTGGCTGACATCCTCCGCATCCGCCTTGGAACCGGTGTGGAAGACCGCGCCGACGCCGAGGTAATCTGCCCCGCGCTGCTCGGCGAGAATGGCCTGTTCCACGGTCTGTGCCGAAACGCCGATGATCTTGTCCGGGCCAAGCTTTGCACGGACATCGCCGGCCTCCATATCGCTCTGGCCGACATGAACGCCGTCCGCATCCATCTTAGCTGCGATTTCCACGTTATCGTTGATGACGAAAGGAACATGGTATGCGGCACAGAGTTTTTTCAGTTCCAGTGCCTCTTCCATAAAGTGATCCTGGTCAAGATTTTTTTCGCGGAGCTGGATAAACGTTGCGCCGCCCTGCAGAGCCTTTTCCACCTGGCTGTACAGTGTCTCGCCGTTCAGCCAGCTGCGGTCTGTCACAGCATATAAAAGCAGGCCTTTTTTATCGCACTTCATACTTTGCACCTTTCTCCAGCGTCTCGCCGTCCATGTGGTAGATGGCGTCGATGATGCGGTTCCGGTAGGTGGAGTTGCCGTCTTCCGGTTTCATATGGCTCCAGCCGATCTCGCCGGCAAGTCCCATCGCGCAGACAGCGGCAGCAGCGGCTTTTAACGGCTCGTCCGGGTTGGCAACGAGGTAAGCGGTCATCATGCCGGAGAGCTGGCAGCCTGTTCCGGTGATGCTTCCCATCTCGGCGCGTCCGTTGCGGATCACGTAGCAGGTGTCAGCATCGGCAACGAGGTCGATCGCTCCTGTGATGGCGACAACACAGTTGTGGTCTTTCGCAAAGTTTTTTGCAAAAGCAACGGCGCTGTCGAGGTTTTCGTCTGTTACTTTATCGGCAACGTCTGCGTCAACACCCTTTGTCGTTCCGCTTCCAAGTGCCAGTGTTTTGATTTCGGAAATATTTCCGCGGATGACGGTGAACGGGATTTTTTCCATCAGTCCGACTGCGGTCGAAGTACGTAAGTGGCTTGCGCCTGCGCCGACTGGATCGAGCAGGATTTTGTGGCCGAGCGAAGCTGCTTTTGCACCGGCACGGTACATGCCGTCGATGCTCGTTCTGTGCAGCGTTCCAATGTTGATGTTCAGACCGCCGCAGATGGAGGTGATATCCTCGACATCCTCCGGTTCATCGGACATGATCGGGCTTGCGCCGCATGCCAGCAGAATATTGGCGACATCGTTTACCGTAACGTAATTTGTGATGTTGTGTACGAGAGGGGTTGTTTTTCTGACATTGTCAAGACAAGTGCCTAACATAATTTTTTGTTCCTCCTGTGTGAGTATTTTTGCAGAAGCAAATTCCCTTGTGGTACTGGAAGAACCTGTTGATGATGTGTTCATAGAGATTAAAAAAGCAGATATACGTGGAGGTATATCTGCAGAAAATGTGCATATCGTATCTCCCTACGTTGGCATTACCCAAATCAGGTTCAGGGTCTAGGAGATGCATCCTACTCTCAGCCCGCTTCGCACGCGAGCTCCCCTTTGCTTTCTGCAGACAATTATATACGCATAAAAACAATTGTGCAAGAGAAAAACGGAAAATTTAAAAAAATTTCAGAAAAATAAAAAAGACATGCAAAATATTGGAAATGTAATGTTATTTGGGTTGAAAGAGAAAATAATATCAGCGTAAAATGAAGTATAAAATATGCGTGGAAGACGGGTGAAACGATGGAAGAACAAAGAAGCTTGAACTCTACCAGGACAGCCCGGAATACACCTTCGACCTGATCCTCGTGGACGTGCATATCGCAAAGCCGATTGATGCGGAATTACTGAAAAAGAAAATTGCAGAGTATTGCAGGTGAAAAGAAGTGCCCCTGCCCGGCATCTGATGTGTGCCGGGCAGGGGCTTTTGATGTGCGAATCTTATTTTTCTTCCTCCGGGTACGTATAGCCCCAGGTTCTGCGGAAGGAGGTCATCAGATCCATGACGTCCTTCGTGTAGTCGAGGTGCATGGCAGATGCATCTCCATTGATGGCGCGTTCCATGTCGGCGAGCTCATAGGCGAGTGCATCGGCGTTGTCACCGGCTTTGATGATTTCGGATTCGCCGGTGGAAGCGTCTGTGATTTTTGCTTCCCAGGCACGCGGGTACTCCATGATCTCGATAAATCCGTTCTCACAGGAAACCATGCCGCGTTTCGGCTGTTTGGAGTGGAGAGAGAGCATCACACTTGCCATCTGTCCTTCCTGATTGGTGAGAAGGAGGCCGGCCTGCTCGTCCACACCGGTCGGAGCGGGCTTTACCTGGGAAAGGAGCTGATCCGGCTTGGAGTCGAAGAACCAGCGGAGGAAGGAGAGTGCGTATACGCCGATATCAAGCATCGCGCCGCCTGCGAGATTCCGGTTGAAGAAGCGGTTCTTCATGTTGTACTCTTTGAAACTGCCGAAGTTCATCGTGATCAGATTGACTCTGCCGAGACGGCCGGAGTCGAGAATTTTTTTCAGCTCTTTGTAGATCGGCATATGGTAAATCGTCATTGCCTCTCCGATGATGACACCTTTTTCTTTTGCAAGCGCTATGGCCTCGTCGAGCTCGTCGCTGTTCAGCGTAATCGATTTCTCAACGAGAATGTGTTTTCCATTGGCAATCGCCTCTTTCATAAAGCCAAGATGCGTGTTGTGCGGCGTCGTGATATAAATGACATCGACCTCCGGATCGGTAAACATCTCATGGAAATCATCGTAAACTTTTCCAATTCCATATTTCTCCGCAAAAGCAGCCGCCTTCTCATGGGTCCGGTTGCCGACCGCGTAAATATTCTTTCCGTTTTTCTGCAGTGCGACCGCCATTTCATTTGCAATCACACCGCATCCGAGTACAGCCCATTTGATTTCTTTCATCGTGAGATTCTCCTATCGTATCTATTTCGCCCAGAGCGGTTCTTCGCTTCCGCTGTAGTCAAACCGTCCGTCGTTTTTCTCTTCCAGTGCTTTGATCATATGGTACGTAAATTCATTGTAAGGCGTTGGAATTCCAAGCTCTTTTCCCATGCGGATCAGCGCACCCGAGAACATATCAATTTCCGTATGGCGTCCCGCATCGAGATCCTGGAGCGTCGAGTAGCGCGCCGTCGGCGGAACCGCACTTCCGCGTCCCGAGGAGACATCCGCCTTGCTGATATCAATTCCCTTTGCCTCCGCAATCGCTATCAGTTCTGCGCGGAGTCCGTCGCTGATCGCCTTCATATGCACACTGTCGCGGTAGCAGCCGACCCCGGCACCGAGAATAGCCTGCGGCAGGTTATTGCAGACATTCAGCCGGAATTTGCTCCATATTTCCTCTAAAATACAATCGGTTGCCCGGTAATGCAGCCCTGTGCCGGAGAACAGATCCAGAACAGCCTGCACACGCTCACTGTCGTACGGAGCCGAAACTTCGCCGAAAATGATGCCGAGCGTCGCCTCAGGGTTGAAAACGTAGCCGTCATTCTCTTTATGAGAAGCTACTTTGATAACAGCATGAAGCAGATGCTCCGCACCGACTTTTTGCGCGATGATCTCCTCACTGTCCACGCCGTTCATCAGACTCATGATCACAGTATTCTCGCCGGTAACGGCAGTAATATTGTCAAGAGCCCCCGGCAGTGCGCCGTATTTGAGCGAGACGATCAGAAAATCCACGCCGTGTGCCTCTTCCGGTGTCCATACCTCCGGGTGATAAACCGTATCGTTAATTTTGCATCCTTTGTTTTTCAGACGCTTCGCCCGTTCCCCGGACGCGATAACGCCAAGCCGGATGTCCTTTTTCTCCGAAAGCCCCCAGATCACATAAGACCCAACCGCTCCGGCGCCCAGAACAGCAACTGATTTTATTTTCATAATAGCCTCCTTTGTAACTGTTTGAATTACCCTTACTATAACAAATTTTGCGGAGATCCTCAATTTGTTTTTCAAAATAGAAAATTTCGGAAAAGGAAGCCTAAATGTGTTGATGGAGCGATAAGGTAGATTGTAGAATGAAAAGAAAATGTACGAAGACAAAATCCGGACGAAAGAAGAACAGAAGGCAAAAGAAAAACAAGAGAAGAAATAAGAAACGAAGGAGAAACGAAATTCGAACATTTCTCCTTCGTTTTTTGCACGCATTTTTACCGGGAAATCATATTCTAAGGTTAGAATGAAAAAACAGGAGAATCTGTTGATGAAAGGAAAATGGCTGACAGGTGCGCTTGTACTGGCAATGGCGGCAGTGACGCTGGCGGGATGCGGGGCAAAAGATGAGACAAAAGAAAAAGTGGAGCAGGTGACATTAAATGAGGTTGCCCACTCCATTTTTTACGCCCCGCAGTATGTGGCAATTGAGGAGGGGTATTTCGCGGATGAGGGCATTGATCTGACGCTGATGACAGGATTTGGTGCAGATAAAGTGCTGACGGCGATGATTTCCGGCGAGGCGGATATCGGGTTTATGGGGGCGGAGGCAACCGTCTACGCGTACCTCGAGGGAACCGCAGACCCGGTTGTGAACTTCGCGCAGCTGACGCAGCGGGCGGGAAACTTTGTTGTGGGAAGAGAGAAAGACAATTCGTTTACCTGGGAGAAATTGAAAAACAAAGAGGTATTAGGGGGAAGAAAAGGCGGTATGCCGGAAATGGTCTTTGAGTATGTTCTGGCGCAGAAAGGGATTGATAAAAAAGACGTAAACATCAACCAGAGCATCGATTTTGGTTCCACAGCTGCCGCGTTCTCCGGCGGGCAGGGGGATTATACGATTGAATTTGAACCGTCCGCGACACTGCTCGAGCAGAAGGGCGACGGCTATGTCGTGGCATCGGTCGGAACGGAATCCGGGTATGTGCCATATACGTCGTACAGTGTCAAACAGAGTTATCTGAAAACGCACGGCGCAACCGTAGAAAAATTCACGAAGGCGCTGCAGAAGGGAATGGACTTCGTGCAGACGCACACACCGGAGGAGATTGCAGAAGTGATTGCGCCGCAGTTTGCAGAAACCGAGCTGGAAACCATCACCGCGATCGTGCGCCGCTACTATGAGCAGGATACGTGGAAAGAAAATCTGATCTTTGAGGAAGAAAGTTTTGATCTTCTGCAGGAGATTCTGGAGCAGGCGGGAGAGCTGGAGAAAAAGGCATCGTACAAGACACTCGTGACAACAAAATACGCCGAAGAGGCCGCCGCCAAAGGCTGATTCCGGCGGAATAGAAAAGCGAAAAAAGACAGAAAAAGACACTTTTCGACATTCGTCGATAAACAGCGACATTTTATTCGAAAAAAATAAAGAAAATTGTAAAAGAAAAGCAGAAAAATAGAGAAAAAGTATTGCAAAAAAGTAAATTTTGTTGCATACTATGGGTGTCGCATATGTTTTTTACAACACAGGTATACGGAGGCGAACAGACATGAAAGTAGGTTTTATAGGCGGCGGCAACATGGCGAGTGCCATGATTGGCGGAATGATCCAAAAAGGAGTTGTATCTGCAGATGACATTCTGGTATCGGTCCGCACGGAGAAAAGTGTGGAACGCTTGACCAACCAGTTTGGAGTCCAGGCGACTATGGAGAACGAAGCGGTCGTAGCCGGATCCGATCTTGTATTCCTGGCAGTAAAGCCAAACCAAATAAAAAATATAATAAACCTCGTCAAAAACTTCATCTCACCCGAGAAGATTATCGTATCGATTCTTCCCGGTAAGTCTTTACAATGGCTGGGTACAGAAATCGGAAAACCAACAAAGTTAATTCGCACCATGCCAAACACACCAGCACTCGTCGGAGAAGGAATGACCGGCGTCTGTGCCAATGATCTCGTGACGGAGGAAGAGCTGCAGCTCGTTTTAACCCTCCTGAAAAGCTTTGGCCGCGCAGAAGTTGTTCCGGAGTATCTGATGGATACCGTCACAGGTGTCAGCGGAAGCTCGCCGGCGTACGTATTTCTTTTCCTGGAGGCTCTTGCAGATGCGGCCGTAGCTGAAGGAATGCCGAGAAAACAGGCATATGAATTTGCTGCACAGTCTGTCCTTGGAAGCGCCAAAATGCTTCTCGAGACAGGAATGCACCCGGGAGAATTAAAAGACATGGTCTGCTCGCCAGGCGGAACCACCATCGAAGCGGTTGCCGTACTGGAGCGGGAGAAACTGAGAAGTGCTGTTATTGATGCAACACGAGCCTGCATCCGGAAATCAAAGGGAGTGGATTAGAAGGAGCAGCACCGCCGCTTTGACAGAATGACGCTAATGTGAAAGCAGCAAAATAAAGAATGTATGCACAAAAAAACAAACCAAAACAAGCAAAAAGCAAGCACAAAAAAGAGTAAAAAAACAAACGAGCGGAAAAATCCCGGCAGCCGTGGAAAAGGCACCGGGATTTTTTCTGGTAATTTATAGTTTTTTTCCTTTACTGAGCGTACTGTTGTGATAATCGGAAGAATAGGTTACATCCTTTCCAAACCATACCGGAGGAACAAAGGCGTTTGCGGATGCTTCGTCCGGAAACTCCACCTCTGCGAGGTAAAGGCCTTCATACGGCGCATCAAAGACATCGAGCTCGATCGTCAGATCCGTTCCGGTAAGCGGCAGCAGATAGCGTGTTTTTGAGATGAGAACGCCGTCTGCCTTTTCCCGCAGATGCAGGTAGGATTCCTTTGTGAGCGGAAGATTATACTCTTCACGCACCATCAGCCCTTTTGACTTGTAGGTCAGATAATATTCGTCGTCAGAGCGGCGGATGCGGACAACCGGTTCGGTGGAAAGATAGCCCTGCTCGATTTTTTTACATGGATAGCTTGTAAGATTTTCCGGAAGCTGATCCAGAAGGTATTTGCGTTCGATTTCCATAAAAGAGACTCCTTCTCGTGATTGCATCACTGCTTTTTTCAAGAGTTTACCATGCTTTTCCCGTGATGTTAAGCGAAATCCGGCTTTTTGCGAAAAAAGTCCTGAAATTTTTATGAAATGCAAGCATTCTGCGGAAAAATGTGGTATAATAGCGGCGGTTTGTTACAAAGAAAAGCAGAGAATATCACGTGACAAAACACACGAGACTGATCATACAACACAGGAGGACAAAACCATGGCAAAGATTTATGTATTTCTGGCAGACGGATGTGAAGAGATTGAGGCACTGACCCCGGTGGATCTGCTGCGCAGAGCCGGAGAAGACGTATGCACCGTTTCTATTATGGGAAGAAAAGAAGTAACAGGATCCCACAAAATCACCATTCTTGCAGATGAAACCATCGAAGAGGGAGAGTTTGATGACGGAGACATGCTGGTACTTCCGGGCGGAATGCCGGGTACATTAAATCTGGCCGGAAACGAGACGCTCGCAGCGCTGATCCGTTCCTATGACGATCAGGGAAAGAAACTGGCAGCCATCTGCGCAGCGCCGAGCATCCTTGGTGTGATGGGCATCTTAAAAGATAAAAACGCTGTCTGCTTCCCGGGATTTGAAGAAAAGCTGGCAGGCGCAAACGTACTCGATGTACCGGCAGTCACCGACAAAAATGTGACCACCGGCCGCGGCATGGGAGCAGCCACTGACTTCGCACTGGAGCTGATCCGTGTTCTGCAGGGAGAGGACAAAGCAAAAGAAATGGCGGAAAAAATCGTATTTCATTGCTAAAAAAAAGCCTAAAAACCACAGAAATATAAAAAAATCACTGGCGTTTTTGAAAAGAGTATGCTATACTCGATAAATGACTGTAGAATGGAGAGGTGTGCAGGTTTTCTGCCGCTTTTCAGATAAATCAAGGAGGAAATTGATAAAATGAGTGTACAGGTCGAAAATTTAGAAAAGAATATGGCCAAACTTACCATTGAGGTTCCGGCTGAAGAATTAGAGAAAGCACTGGAGAAAGCTTACCAGAAACAGAAAAAGAACATCAGCGTTCCGGGCTTCCGTAAAGGAAAAGTTCCGAGAGCTATGGTAGAAAAAATGTATGGCCCGGCAGTATTCTATGAGGATGCTGTAAACAGCCTTGTTCCGGAAGAGTATTCCAAAGCAGCAGAAGAGAGCAAACTGGACATCGTATCCCGTCCGGAGATCAACGTAGAGCAGATCGAAAAAGGCAAAGCTTTCATCTTTACCGCAACTGTAGCAGTAAAACCGGAAGTTACCCTTGGCGAGTACAAAGGTCTGGAAGTAGCAAAAGCTGACACAACCGTTACAGATGAAGAAGTAGAAGCTGAGCTGAAAAAAGAGCAGGAGAAAAATGCAAGAACCATCAATGTAGAGGATCGTCCGGCAGCAGACGGAGATACCGTTACACTTGACTTCGAAGGTTCTGTAGACGGCGTTCCGTTCGACGGCGGCGCTGGAAAAGATTATCCGCTGACCCTTGGCTCCCATTCCTTCATTCCGGGATTCGAAGAGCAGCTCGTTGGCGCAGCTCTGGAAGAGGAGAAGGAAGTAAACGTTACTTTCCCAGAGGATTATCAGGCAGAAGAGCTTGCTGGAAAAGCAGCAGTATTCAAATGCACCATCCACAAAATCGAAGCAAAAGAGCTTCCGGCACTTGATGACGACTTCGCAAAAGACGTTTCCGAGTTCGATACTCTGGATGAGTACAAAAAAGAAATCAAAGACAACCTGACCAAGAAAAAAGAAGAGCAGGCTAAGACAGAAAAAGAGAACGCTGTCGTAGATAAAGCAGTAGAGAACGCAACAATGGAGATTCCGGAAGCTATGATCGATACGCAGGTAGAGAACATGGTTGACGATTTCGCAAGAAGAATCCAGTCCCAGGGTCTGTCCATGGAGCAGTACATGCAGTTTACAGGCGCTACCGTTGATTCCTTAAAAGAGCAGATGAAACCGCAGGCTGTTAAGAGAATCGAGAGCAGACTGGTACTTGAGAAAGTTGCAGAAGCAGAGAACATCCAGATCAGCGATGAGAAGCTGGACGAAGAGCTGGCTAAAATGGCTGAAATGTACAAAATGGAGCTGGATAAATTCAAAGAGCTCGTTGGCGAATATGAGAAAGAGCAGATGAAGAAAGATCTCGCTGTTCAGGAAGCAGTAACTCTCATGGCCGACAGCGCAAAAGAGGCGTAAGACCTCGGAAAGAGAGGCAATTGAATGAGTTTTGTACCTTATGTCATCGAGCAGACAAGCAGGGGAGAGAGAAGTTACGATATTTATTCAAGACTGCTGAACGACCGTATTATTTTTCTGGGAGAGGAAGTCACTGACGTATCGGCAAACCTGATCGTTGCACAGCTTCTGTTCCTGGAGTCTGAAGATCCGGGAAAAGATATCCACATGTATATCAACAGCCCGGGAGGTTCTGTAAGCGCAGGACTTGCTATCTATGATACGATGCAGTACATCAAATGTGATGTATCCACGATCTGTATCGGTATGGCTGCCAGCATGGGAGCATTCCTTCTTGCCGGCGGTACCAAAGGAAAGAGAATGGCTCTGCCAAACTCTGAAATCATGATTCATCAGCCATCCGGCGGTGCACAGGGTCAGGCAACCGAGATCAAAATCGTTGCAGAACAGATTCTGAAAACCAAACGGAAATTAAATGAAATTCTGGCGGCAAATACAGGAAAACCGCTGGAACAGATTGAGATCGATACCGAGCGTGACAACTATATGTCCGCAGAGGAAGCAAAAGCATACGGTCTGATTGATAATGTAATTACGAACCGATAAGAGAGGAAAGGTGTCCAAAAGCGTAGTTCCGGCAATGAGGCTTTTGTGGCACCTTTTGCCTTATCCGGCGATAAGGTTTAGTTGTAATATGTTGAAAGGAAGAAAACGATGGCTATAAAAGGGAATGATACCAAGATCCGCTGCTCTTTCTGCGGAAAGACAGAAGACCAGGTACGCAAGCTGATCGCAGGCCCGGACGGGGCATACATCTGTGATGACTGCGTGGCAATCTGCTCGGAGATCATTCAGGAGGAATTTGAGGATCTGTACGGCGAGCAGGATACCGACGAGATCAACCTGATCAAACCAAAGGAAATCAAAGCATTTCTGGATGACTACGTAATCGGACAGGATGAGGCGAAAAAAGTGCTCTCCGTTGCTGTTTACAATCATTACAAACGAGTGCTTTCCGGTGCATCCTCCGACATCGAACTGCAGAAGAGCAACATTCTGATGCTCGGACCGACCGGTTCCGGAAAAACGTATCTGGCACAGACACTGGCCAAACTGATCAACGTTCCGTTTGCAATTGCAGACGCAACGGCACTCACCGAGGCAGGTTATGTCGGCGAGGACGTAGAAAACATTCTGCTCCGCCTCATTCAGGCAGCAGACTATGATATCGAGCGCGCTGAGCACGGCATCATCTACATCGATGAGATCGATAAAATCACAAGAAAATCCGAAAACGCTTCGATCACACGAGATGTTTCCGGCGAGGGTGTACAGCAGGCACTGCTGAAAATCCTGGAGGGAACTGTAGCTTCCGTTCCGCCGCAGGGCGGAAGAAAGCATCCGCATCAGGAGTTTATTCAGATTGATACGACGAATATCCTCTTTATCTGCGGCGGTGCATTCGAAGGACTCGAGAAGATCATCGAGACGAGACAGGATACGAAATCCATCGGATTCAACAATCCGATCGGCCATGCAAAAGATGAGAATGTCGGAGATCTGCTCCGTCAGGTCATGCCGCAGGATCTGACCAAGTTCGGCCTGATTCCGGAGTTTGTCGGACGTGTGCCGATTGTCGTTACGTTAAATTCTCTGGATGAGACGGCCCTGATGAAGATTCTGGTTGAGCCGAAGAATTCTCTGGTCAAACAGTACAAGAAGCTGTTTGAGCTGGACGGCGTACAGCTTGACTTTAAAGAAGATGCACTCGAAGCGATTGCAAAGAAATCCCTGGAGCGGAAAACAGGCGCCAGAGGTCTCCGCGCAATCATGGAAGATACGATGATGGATCTGATGTATGAGATCCCGTCGGACAATACGACAAAAGAATGCGTCATCACCAAGGACGCTGTAGAAAAGAAGGCGGAGCCGGAGATTATTCACGGCGAACCGGCCCCTGTTCCACGGCGGAATATGGGAAGAAGATCCGGAAGACCGGAAACCGCCTGAAAAACGCAGGAGGAAACTTAAATGGAAGAAGTGACAAAAGTATTACCGGCGATTGCGCTGCGTGGAACAACGATTTTGCCGGATATGATTGTACATTTTGATATCAGCAGACCTAAATCGGTTCGTGCGGTCGAGGAGGCGATGCTGGGAGACCAGAAAATTTTCCTGATTACACAGAAAGACCCGGATACGGAAGTACCGGGTCTGCTTGATGTGTATAAAATTGGAACAATTGCGGTCATCAAACAGGTTGTGAGAATGCCAAAGGATGTTCTTCGGATTCTCGTAGAAGCAGAAAGACGCGCAGAACTGCTGAACTTCGAGGAAGAGGAGAGCGAGTATCTCCGCGCCGAGGTGGCGCTGTTTACCGGCTCGGACGAAATGCAGTTTTCCGATATCGAGCAGGAGGCAATGCTGCGCAACTTAAAAGAGCTGTTTGCCGTCTACTGCGAGCAGACGCAGAAAGTCAGCAAGGAACTGGCAGGCCAGATCCTCGGAACCGAAGAAGTCGGAAAGCTGGTGGACCAGATCTGCATGAATCTGCCCCTCGACTACGTAAACCGCCAGAAACTGCTGGAGGCTGTGGAGCTTTCCGAGCGGTATGATACGCTCTGCGTCATGATCGCCAACGAGATTCAGATTCAGGAGATCCGTTCGGAGATTCAGGGAAAAATCAAAGAGCGGATCGATAAGAACCAGCGTGATTATATTCTGCGCGAGCAGCTTAAAGTCATCCGCGAGGAACTCGGCGAGGACAATTCCCGGACCGAGATTGAAAATTATAAGAAGCAGCTTGAGAAGCTCAAAGCCTCCAAAGAGGTAAAAGAGCGGATTTCCGAGGAGATTCACCGTCTGGAAAATTCGGCCAACAATCCGTCCGAGGCAGGCGTGATTCGCGGCTATATCGAGACACTGCTGGGGCTTCCGTGGGATAAGGCATCCCGTGACAATCAAGATCTGGCAAGAGCACGCGAGATTCTGGAGGAAGATCACTACGGTCTTTCGAAAGTAAAAGAGAGAATCCTCGAATTCCTGGCCGTACGCACCCTGACGAAGAAAGGCGAGAGCCCGATTCTCTGCCTGGCAGGCCCTCCGGGAACCGGTAAGACCTCGATTGCGAGAAGCGTGGCGCGAGCCCTGAATAAAAAATACGTCCGCATCTGTCTCGGCGGTGTGCGGGATGAGGCGGAGATCCGCGGCCACAGAAGAACCTACATCGGCGCGATGCCGGGACGCATTGCGGCGGGACTCCATCAGGCGAAGGTGAAAAATCCGTTGATGCTGCTCGACGAGATCGACAAAGTAAGTGCAGATTACAAGGGAGATACCTCTTCCGCACTTCTTGAGGTCCTCGATTCCGAGCAGAATAATAAATTTGCCGATCATTACGTAGAGCTTCCGATCGACCTTTCGGAGGTGCTCTTTATTGCAACCGCAAATGATATTCAGAACATTCCGCGTCCGTTGCTGGACCGTATGGAAGTGATTGAAATTTCAAGCTATACGGAAAACGAGAAGTTCCATATCGCAAAAGAACATCTCGTTCCGAAGCAGAAGAAGGCGAACGGTCTGAAAGAAGCACAGCTTGTGATCGAGGATGAGGCGCTGATGGAAGTGATCAGCGGCTACACCAGAGAGGCCGGTGTCCGCTCCCTGGAGCGCCAGATCGGCAGAATCTGCAGAAAGAGTGCGAGAAAGATTCTCGAGGAACAGGTAAAAGAGGTTGTTGTGACGAAAGAAAACCTGGAAGAGTTCCTCGGAAAAGAGAGGTATGAGTTCCAGCCGGCCAACGAAAAACCGGAGATTGGTATTGTGCGCGGTCTTGCCTGGACGGCAGTCGGCGGCGATACGCTGCAGATCGAGGTCAATGTGATGCCGGGAAAAGGAGAGTTTCTGCTGACCGGCCAGCTCGGCGATGTGATGAAGGAGTCTGCGCAGGCGGGCATCAGCTTTATTCGTTCCGTGGCAGAGCAGTATAAGATTCCGAAAGAATTTTTCGAGAAACACGACATCCACATTCATATTCCGGAGGGAGCCGTTCCAAAAGATGGCCCGTCTGCCGGTATTACGATGGCGACGGCGATGGTTTCCGCGATCACAAAGGTTCCGGTAAAAGCAGACGTTGCGATGACCGGAGAGATTACGCTCCGCGGCCGTGTGCTTCCGATCGGCGGCTTAAAAGAGAAGCTGCTGGCGGCAAAGAAAGCCGGTATCCATATGGTTCTCGTTCCGGAGAAAAATGAGCCGGATGTAAGAGAACTGGATGCGGAGATCACAGACGGACTGCAGATCGAATTTGTCGGCAGCATGGAACAGGTATTAAAACTGGCACTTGTGGAAAAGAAGTAAGGCCAGAAGATGCAAAAAACAGGAGAAGAAAAGTATGGTAATTAAACAGGTAGAGCTGCAGCATGTCTGCGGAATCACCAGTAAACTGCCGGATACCGGTCAGGTGGAAGTGGCATTTGCGGGAAAATCCAATGTTGGAAAATCTTCTCTCATCAATGCCCTGATGAATCGGAAATCACTGGCGCGTACCAGTGCGCAGCCGGGAAAAACACAGACGATCAACTACTACCACATCAATGAGGAAATGTATCTGGTGGATTTGCCGGGATACGGTTTTGCGAGAGCCTCCGAGGAGGTTAAAGCAAAATGGGGCAAGCTGATCGAGGATTATCTGCATCAGTCAAAAATGCTGCACGCAGTATTTCTTCTGATTGATATCCGTCATGCACCGTCCAACAACGATCGCATCATGTACAACTGGATTCTTCGAAACGGCTATCAGCCGATCATCATTGCGACGAAGCTGGACAAGATCAAGCGCAGCCAGCTTCAGAAGCAGATCAAGCTGATCCGCGAGACGCTGGAGGTTGAGAAAGATACGATTGTGATTCCGTTTTCTGCAGAGACAAAACAGGGACGCGAGGAGATCTGGAATCTGATTGATGAAATCCGCTCGGATGCAGAAGAAAGCGGGGAATAATGTCATGGGTATGATACGTGCGGCAGGCCTTGGGTATGAATACCTCCGTTATGAGGAGGAAGGACAGGAGCCGGAAGTAACAAAAGCGATCGAGGACGTCAGTCTGGAAATCCAGAAGGGACAGTTTATCGCGGTGCTCGGGCATAACGGAAGCGGAAAATCAACGCTTGCGAAACATATCAACGCTCTGCTGGTGCCTACAGAAGGCACCATGTGGGTGGACGATATGAAGACGACAGATGAGGAGGATGTCTGGAAGATCCGCCAGAAAGCCGGTATGGTATTCCAGAACCCGGATAACCAGATCATCGGAAATGTGGTGGAAGAGGATGTCGGCTTTGGACCGGAAAATCTGGGTGTCCCGACCGATGAAATCTGGAAACGGGTGGAGGAGAGCCTTACGGCGACCGGGATGATTTCATACCGGGCCCACTCTCCGAATAAGCTCTCGGGAGGTCAGAAACAGAGGGTTGCAATTGCAGGAGTGATGGCCATGCAGCCGGAATGTATTGTTCTTGATGAACCAACCGCGATGCTGGATCCGAACGGACGAAAAGAGGTTCTTCGCGCTGTGCGTAAGCTGAATGAAGAAAAGGGCGTTACGGTTATTCTGATTACGCATTACATGGAAGAGGTTGTTTTTGCGGACCGTGTGTTCGTTATGGACAACGGTAAGCTGGTAATGCAGGGGACGCCAAGGGAGATTTTTTCCGAAGTTGAGAAATTAAAAGAACTCCGTCTTGATGTACCCCAAGTGACACTGTTGGCTTATGAATTGAGAAAAAATGGTGTAGATCTCCCGGAGGGAATTTTGACCATTGAAGAACTGGTGAATGCATTATGTCATTGAAACTTGAAGATGTAACGTACACATACAGCCCGGGAACGGCATATGAAATGCACGCCCTGGAGCATATCAATCTTGAAATTCCGAATGGCCAGTTTGTTGGGATTATCGGCCATACGGGAAGCGGAAAATCGACGCTTGTGCAGCATTTGAACGGTCTGATCCGACCGACTGCCGGACGGGTGCTGTATAACGGAGAGGATATCTGGAAAGAAGGATATCCGCTAAGAGAGCTTCGAAGCCATGTGGGACTGGTTTTCCAGTACCCGGAGCATCAGCTTTTTGAGACGGATGTGATCACAGATGTCTGCTTCGGACCGAAAAACCAGGGACTTTCACCGGAGGAATGCAGAAAACGGGCGGAAGAGGCACTGGATCATGTCGGATTTCCAAAGGAAATGTATGAAAAATCGCCGTTTGAACTCTCCGGAGGTCAGAAACGTCGTGTTGCGATTGCCGGTGTGCTTGCCATGAACCCGGATTTTCTGGTGCTTGACGAGCCGACTGCAGGCCTTGATCCGAAGGGACGCGATGAAATCCTCGATCAGCTTGCATTGCTGCATAAGACGCGCGGCATTTCGGTCGTGCTCGTATCGCACAGCATGGAGGATATTGCAAAATATGTAGAGCGGATTATTGTCATGAACCACGGTCATGTGGCGTTTGACGATACACCGAAGAAAGTCTTCGCTCACTATAAAGAGCTCGAGAAAATCGGTCTTGCGGCGCCGCAGATGACGTATATTATGCATGCGCTAAAGGAACACGGCATGGACGTGGATGTAACGGCGACGACGGTTGAGGAGGCACGCGATACGATTCTTGCGGCACTGGAAAGTCAGAAGAAAAACGGGAAAAAAGGAGCAGAAGTATGTTAAGAGATATTACTCTGGGACAGTATTACCCGGCAGATTCTATTCTGCACCGGCTTGACCCGCGTGTGAAATTTGTAGGAACGATCGTTTATGTCGTTTCCCTCTTTTTGTTCCACAACTGGGGCTACCTGCTTGGAACCGTATTCCTTGCGGTGATGATTAAATTGTCGAAGGTACCGTTCAAATTTATCACGAAGGGTCTGAAATCAATTTTTGTGCTGCTTGCGATTACGATGGTGTTTAACATCTTATTTACGCCGGGTGAGGTGCTCGTCCGTATCTGGAAAATTACGATCACCCGTGAGGGTGTGGCTATGGCATGCCGTATGTCGGTGCGTCTGATTTTCCTGATGATCGGCTCTTCGCTGATGACGCTGACGACAACACCGAACCAGCTGACGGATGCACTCGAAAGCCTGCTCGGACCATTGAAAAAAATCCATGTGCCGGTGCATGAGATTTCCATGATGATGTCAATCGCGCTCCGTTTTATCCCGATTCTCCTGGAAGAGACAGACAAGATTATGAAAGCGCAGATGGCGCGCGGCGCGGATTTTGAGAGCGGAAATATTATCCAGAGAGTAAAGAACATGGTGCCGCTTCTGGTGCCGCTGTTTATTTCAGCCTTCCGCCGTGCAAATGATCTGGCGCTGGCGATGGAAGCACGCTGCTACCATGGAGGAGAGGGAAGAACACAGATGAAACCGCTTCGGTATCAGACGCGCGATTATGCAGCGTATGGCGTTCTTATGGCATACCTTGTGTGCAGTATCGGCCTTCGCGTGTGCGGACTCTGACTTTGACGAAAACGGAGGAGAAGAATGCGCAGAATTAAGCTGATTGTAGCGTATGACGGCACAAATTACTGTGGATGGCAGGTGCAGCCAAACGGCATTACAGTACAGGAAGTATTAAATCAGGCTCTTTCCGATCTTTTTGCGAAGAAAACGGCCTGCATCGGCGCAAGCCGCACCGACGCCGGGGTACATGCTCTCGGCAATGTTGCGGTATTTGATACGGATGCGAGAATGCCGGCGGACCGTATCGCATTTGCACTCAACACACGGCTTCCGGCAGATATCCGTATTCAGGGATCATCCGAAGTGCCGCCGGACTTTCACCCGCGTTTTACCGCAACAGTTAAAACGTATGAATATCGGATTTTGAACCGCACCTTTGCAGATCCGACGCGGAGACTGAATTCCTATTTCTGGTACGGCCCGCTGGATGTGGATGCGATGCGGCAGGCAGCATCGTATCTGGTTGGCATGCATGATTTTAAAAGCTTTGCAACAGCAAAACCGGAGGTGACCGACACGGTCCGTACCATCTATGAAACGAGTTTGGAAAAAGAAGACGATCTGATCCGCTTCCGGATCACCGGAAACGGTTTTCTCTACAATATGGTGCGGATTATCACCGGAACACTGCTTGAGGTTGGAAAGGGCGATTATCCGCCGGAGAAAGTAAAAGAAATCCTTGCGGCGAAGGATCGAAAAATGGCGGGAGCAACGGCCAGACCGGAGGGCCTGACACTGGTGCGGATCCAGTATCCGGAATGGAATTTCGAGTAAAGACATAAGTGGTCTGTATTTTCCGCAAAACGGGACTCGCAGTTTGCGAAAAAATGCAAAATATGGGTAAAAAACAGTTGACATTCCAAAATCCGTATAATATAATTACTAAATGTGTGACGTAGTTTGAAAACGCCGATGCCATAAGCCCCGGTAAGGCGGTTTCCTATATACATGAAACAGTAAATTGAATTTTTCACAGGAGGTTATATCCATGAACACCTTTATGGCAAATCCAGATAAGATTGAAAGAAAATGGTATGTTGTTGATGCAGAAGGATGTACATTAGGACGTCTGGCATCTGAAGTAGCAAAAGTATTACGTGGAAAAAACAAACCGGAGTACACTCCGCACGTAGATACTGGTGATTACGTAATCGTAATCAACGCTGATAAAGTAGCAGTAACCGGTAAAAAACTGGATCAGAAGATCTATTACAGCCACTCCGATTATGTAGGCGGAATGAAAGAAGCTACTCTTCGTGAGATGATGGCTAAGAAACCGGAGAAGGTTGTTGAACTTGCAGTGAAAGGCATGCTTCCAAAAGGACCTCTTGGAAGACAGATGTTCACAAAACTTCACGTATACGCTGGTGCAGAGCACGCTCATGCAGCTCAGAAACCAGAAGTATTAACATTTTAATAGGGAGGTAAAGAACATTGGCTAGCGCAAAATATTACGGAACCGGAAGAAGAAAAAAATCTATCGCAAGAGTATATCTTGTACCGGGAACTGGTAAAGTTACCATCAATAAAAGAGACATCGATGAGTATTTTGGTCTGGAGACCCTGAAAGTTATCGTTCGTCAGCCTCTGGCAGCTACAGAGACCGCTGATAAATTTGACGTGATCGTAAACGTTCACGGCGGCGGATACACAGGACAGGCAGGAGCAATCCGTCACGGTGTTGCACGCGCCCTTCTGACTGTAGACAACGACTACAGACCAGTTCTGAAAAAAGCAGGATTCCTGACTCGTGATCCTAGAATGAAAGAGCGTAAGAAATACGGTCTCAAAGCAGCACGTCGCGCTCCGCAGTTCAGCAAGCGATAATCGACTGCTCAGACTATATCAAAATGGTTCAAAAACCCCGGAAAATCAAGGCTTAATAGTGACAAGTAACTATTTTGTCGCAGAGAACGGTGTGACCCGAAGGTCACGCCGTTTTTCTGCGTTCATAGGTTGTTTGTGTGACAATAGGCTCGGAAATAACGGGAATATCCACATCGTCCACAAAGTTGAAAAAAATCTTCACTTTCTGCTTGCGCTTGCCGCTGGACTTGTCCGGGGCATAGACAACGATCTTCTTGATATACTCGTTCACGATGGTCTGTGTCAGTTCCTCCACATCCACATATTTCTGTGTCAGGGCGATAAAGGCATCCAGACCGTCATTCATTTCTTCCCGCTGTTCCACCCATTCTTCGATAACTTCAATTTCGAGCTTTAACCGTTCCTGTTCGGCTTCATAGTCCGCAGACATCTTTCTGTATCTGTCCTGATTGAGATTTCCAAGAACATAGTCCTCGTACAGCCGGGAGATGATGACATCCAGATCGGCAAGGCGTTTCTTTGCCTGTTCCAGCTTCTTTTTGTCATCCCGGATGCTGCGCTCCTGGTCAGTCCTGCGGCATTGCAGCCATTCCTCCTGAAAACCGTCCACATCGCTTCGGATATACTCATTGACTGCCCGGATGCGTTCCAGAACGATTTCACGAAGCACATCTTCCCGGATATAGTGGGCAGTACAAGTACCACGGTTGCTCTTGTAGTTGTTGCAGACGTAGTGATCCTGCTTGCCCTCAAAGCTTTTGCTTGTGGCAAAGTGGAGCTTGCCGCCGCAATCGGCACAAAACAGAAGCCCTGAGAACAATCCCTGCCGTTCCGCTTTTGCGGGGCGGCGTTTGTTTTTCCTCAGTTCCTGCACCCTGTCAAACTGTGCCTGAGATACAATCGCTTCCTGTGTGTCCGGCAGATAAAACATATTCTCCGGCTCATTGGGAATCCGCTTTTTCAGCTTGTAGGACTTGGAATAAGTCTTGAAGTTGCAGGTACAGCCTGTGTACTCCTGCCGTTCCAAAATCCCTACAATGGACTGGTTGCTCCAGTGGTACGGTCTTTCCGGCATCGGCTTTTTCTTTCGCTTGGCATACAGAGCTTTTGCGGTCAGAATCTGCTTTTCTTCCAGAATCCTTGCAATCTGCTCCGGGCCTTTGCCGTCAATGCAAAGGTCGAAGATGAGCTTGACTACCGGAGCCGCTTCTTCATCCAGAATCCAGTGATCCTTGTCCTCCGGGTCACAGCGGTATCCGTAGGGCGGTTTGCCCATGTGCTTCCCACTGGTTCCTCTCTGCCGCAAACTGACACGGACTTTCTTGCTGGTATCACGGGGATACCACTCGTTGAACAGATTACGGATTGCGGCGAAGCCCTCGCTGTCTCCCCGGTTGCTGTCCACACCGTCATTTACGGCGATAAAGCGGACATCGTAGCTCGGAAAGATAATATCCGTATATTGTCCAACAGTCAGATAGTCACGACCAAATCGGCTGAGGTCTTTGACCAGCCAGCAGCCTACAAGCCCCTGCTTGACAAGCTCAAAGCCCTCCTGCACACCGGGACGATTGAAGTTCGTCCCCGTATAACCGTCATCCACCAGAATTTTCAGGTTTGTATACCCGTGGTCACGGGCATATCGGGTTAAATACTCTCGCTGATTTGCGATACTGTTACTCTCTCCATCTTGGGCATCCTCATTGCTCAAACGACAGTAGAGAATGGTAATTTTCTGCTGATCCAACATAATATCCTCCTTCGGTTGTTGGTCAGCCGACAGTACCGTTGTGCATACTGGAATTATATCATGCTTTTGTGTCGCAGTCATTAACAAATCACCCCCTTGTCAGAAAAAATGAGCCGTTTTACCTTGTCGGCAAGCGGCTCATTCCCGTCACATTCTGTTTCAATCACATACCATGTGTTCCCGATCTTACGCTCAATGGTTTTGCGGAAAGAAGACTGCGCTGTTTCCCAATGCTTGCGGCATTCTTCCAAAAAATCAATGGGCGGCTCAAAAATCGGGTCGAAGCAGGAGTAAATATCAATATAGCCGATGGCATCATTGATTTCTTCCATCGGGGCATCTTCCATAATCATCTTGTTAATTTCCTCTACGGTTTTATTCATAGGCAAATAGTTCCTTTCTTAAATTTCCATATCCTGCCTACGCTTACGGGCAGGGTGCTTATGTTCCTGTGTTTCCTTTCCTCTGGCGAGAATGGCATGAACAAAAGCCCAAACCCTTTCAGACGCAATCTCTATCGCATCCAAGAAAGGCTGGGCTTTCTGTTTCAGTTCCATATATTTTTCGTTTACTGCTTCATACCGCTGTTTCCAGATGGAAATTGTTTTTTCAGCAGAAGCCAGTTTCTCTTTCAAACGCTTATTGTCAGCATTGGCAATAATGCCGTTGACCGCATAGCGTTTGAGTGTATCGCACTGATCCGGCGTGAGCGAGACATTTCCGGTGAGGGCATTTTTCTTGCCCATTTCCTCAATATCCTGCACCGTCAGCGCAATGGTCTTTGCTGCCTTGGTTTCCTTTTGCAGAGCTTCCAGTTTCTTTTTCTGCTTCTCCGTAGCAGCCTTGGCATCCGCCAAACTCTGCTCGGCCTGTTCCACCTGTCCGGTCACAGTTTCCAGGCGGTGCTGTTCGGCCTGTACCTTGAACTGTGTCACCGTCAGATGTTCCTCGGTACTGCCACGCTCTCCACGCTCCACATCGGTATATCCGGCGGCTCGCATGAAATTAAAAAAGTCATCCTGCAGCACACTGTAGGACGACTTCAAAATCTTTTTCCCTTTTGCGTTCAACATCGGATTGCCATCTTCATTGAGAACGGGTTTGGATTCCCATTTCTTACTGCGGCTGACCTGTGTGATCGTTTCTTTTACCGTTCCCCGGAGGAATTCATCCTTGCACCGCTTCGACCACAGGATTTGCTTTTCCACCACCGGGATATAAACCACATGGAGGTGGTAGTGATACACATCCTCGCCCAGGGCTTCGGACATTGCCCGGTTGCGCTCATCGGCGTGCATCACAGCGGAGAGGATATACTGCTCGCCGCCCACAATCTCCACGGCGGCTTTGTAGGCATCGGCATAGAACTGTTTGGCATATTCATAGCCGCCGTGGTTGTGGAAGTAGGCAGAGTTTACATCAAACAGCAGCTCCCCATATTTCACCGCATCGGCTTTCAGACCACGGGTGGAGATAACACCATCTGCAATCATCTGATCGAACATGGCGGCATAGCTGTCGGTAGGTTTCTTGAAGTGGACATTGCGGTGGGTCTGGGTGGTATCAATATCTTGATTGGAGTAGCTGTCTTTTTCTCGCTCGTTATGCTCCTGAACTTTCGCCACATCGTCGAGGGTGGGCAAGTCCTGGTTACGGGCAAAGGTACGGTCAATTCCATCGTTTCTTGCCATAGGTTTTTTCCTTTCTTTCGAGAGTAGCAGACGGGCGGGGCTGCGGGGATGCACTTCTGCGGAAGTGTAATAACCCACTATAACACTTTCATCCATTCTGGCTGCAAAGTGCCGTGGGCTCTCCCGAGGGGGTGTGCGGTCACTGCGGTGACCTCTGCTGACCAAGGCAAAATGTCTGCAACTTTTCCCATGGTCAGCCCGTCTGCATGAAGCTGTTCTGCGTAACGTTTCTTGCAGACGTTGGCAGCGTCTTTCACTGCCATCCATAGGCAGCACTGCGGTGTGCCTATGGGGACGGGAGATGCGAGGGGCTGTTGCCGGGGGCATCACTTCTCCCGTCTTTGCTGCCATACAATGTCGCATCCCAGCACATCGGCAAGCTCCAATACTTCCTTGTATCGGATGCTTTCCCGCTGTAATTTTGCGGACAGGTTGGAAACGCTGTCGCTCCATCCGTACTCGTCCGAGAGCAGGTCAACAACTTCCTGCATGGTCATCCCAGCACGGATGATCTGTGCCTTGATTTCATTGCGTACATTCATATTGAAAAATCCTCCATAATTCTGTTTGTGGTTCGGTACAATCTCTGCACCCCAAAATGGAGCAGATACACCGAACAGTGAAAAATCTGCAATCTCTGAAATCCGTTCAGAATTTTGCTTGTGATGTCCTGTCCATATATGACCATATCCCGCTTTACTGTTTCGTGTGATTTGGTCTGGAAAAATGAAAACATCTATTGTTCCGTGAACAGGGTACACGGTTCAGAGAAGCACGATTTCGTGAAATAGCTTCGTCCTACGGTCAAAAACTTTGCTGTTTCCATTGCCATTGATTTTCAATACCCGAAAACAGGTTGTCTCTGAAAGCCGTTGTTTCCTATAATGGGAGAAAACAGGGGTAAATGCTGCGTACATACGTACAGAGCATGACTGGCAAAATCAATCCCGCCATTCCTCCGGTACGTACGTACATGACGAAACATCGTAAAACCCATTTATATGAGGTCTTGCCACAGCTTCCACACCCATAAATCCCCACACCCGCCGTCCGGCAGAGTTGGTGATGTTGTTGCAATGTTCCAGATTGAATCTCCCGGCATTGGCAATCATGGCGTCGCTGAAGCTGCGGGTTTTCAGCGGTGCAAGGGAATTTTCTTCGCACCACATCCGGTAGATTTCATAGAAATCCTTGGAGCTGATGGACGCATCCGCTTTGCACCGGATGTATCCCTCCGATTCCATGAAATCAAAGATATTATTATTGTCACGCTTGACCGCTTCCCGGTTTTCCCGGATACGGTTACTCTCTGTGAATTTGAAGTTGTTGGCAACAAGCCGCTGCAATCCCTCCAATGCCCACAGGAAGATGCCCTCGGCTTCGGCTTTCATCTTCTCCGCAAGGTCAGGATCATCAGCTCTATCCACAGGCTTTTCCTTGGTGGTCAGCACAAGCTGTCTGCGATAAAATCCGTCACTGCGATCATAAAGAGCTTGCAAATCGCCGTTGCTGAACGCAAGCAGCCGGGCGAACATCCAGCCCTGATAACTCTGCTTGCCCTTGCGTTCCAAATCCATCTTGCCCTGTGCTGTCACGATGGATTTCACATAGTTGGTCTGGCGCAGAGCTTCCATCCGCATATCATCATCCACGCACAAGAGGATATGTTCCAGATCGGCACGGGCAAAGCGGTTTTCGGAAATCTTTCCGATGCTGCCGTCTTTCATATTCATGCCAAAGATTGCCGAAAGCACCGCACCGATTTGGGATTTACCCTCGCCGCCGTTGCCCTTAATCACCATCATGCGCTGTCCTTTGTTGGAGGGAATCAGGCAGTAGCCGATAAACTCCTGCAAAGTGGGAATGTCCTCTGTATGAAGCAGGTCATCCAGAAAGTTCAGCCAGACCACAGGAGCAGGAGCATCGGGATTGTAGGCAACAGGCAGACGGCTCCGCACGATAGCAGGTCTGCCCTCAGTGAATGTTCCGTTCTGCAGCAGCGTACCGTTGGCAACATGAATCCGATCCTGCTCCGGAGGAAAGTCAGGCACTTGTGCTTCCAGTTTCAGCACCTCCAGAATATTGGTGATCTTCCGGGGGATGTTGTTCACGGCACAGAATTTCAGCTTGTCGTAAATCTCACCCCGGAGAGGGAGATCGTCTGTTACCCGACCATCGGGCGTAAAAAAAGCTCCGTTTGCGAAGATGATTCTGCGCTCACGCAGAAATTCTTCACAGAACAGAGCTTCATTGATGTTCTGCCCGTCAAACCAGATCGGCAGATTCATATCCGGCATTTTACCTTTCTTCCCCATGGGACAACCCCTCCTTTCGTTTCCGTGCCACATAGTTCTGAAGGAAAGCAATCTTGCTCTCCTTCATTAGCTCGTCCACCACGGCAACCCGTTCTTCTAAATCACCGACTGTCAAAATATCTGCCAGATATTCGATATAATCAATCATCTGGCAGGCTTCCACAAAACGGTCATCCAGATCATCATCCGGTGTTTTCGGTGCATATCGCACTTTCCAATCTTCCAGCAGATGCAGATAATCCATCAGCACCCGGAAGCACAGCATTTCGTCCTCCCGAAACTGACGGATATAGGGACGTTTGGGCTTGAGCATAGCTGCGGAAGTGGGCGGTTTCGGGTCAAGCCCAAAATCCGAAGCCAGCTTTTGTGCTGCTTCATAGCTGCTCAGATCGAACGACCTTGCCACGAAGTCGATCACATCCCCCTTGACTCCGCAACCAAAGCAGAAGAAATAATCCTCATTCAGCTTCATGCTCGGATGCCTGTCATTGTGGAACGGGCAGCAAGCCATGCCGTTTCGGTTGACTTTCAGCCCGTAGTGTTCGGCGGCTTGCTTTACGCTGATTGCCACCTTGATGGTTTCATAGATTGTCATAGAAAACCTCCGTTCATAGTATTCAGAAAGCACGAAACACTCGCCGTGATTGGCAGGTGCTTCGCTCCGTCTACTATTGTTATGCCGGATTTTTCAAAAAACAGGCTAATCGGTGGACAACCCCATTTCAAAAAACAGGACAGCTTTTCGGAGGATGTAGATTTCTTCACATTTGCATGATATAATGAAAGAAATGAAAAAACAGGACAGGAGAGCAAGCATGAATCAAGAATTGATGACATTGGATTTTTGGCAGGATACAATCATATATGAGGACAAAGCACTTCCTATCGGCACTCTTGCCTGTGATGCGCTGAATGTTTCGGCGGATACTCTTGCCAAAATGAATGAACAATGCCAGAAAATTAATCTACTGCTTGGAATGCTGAACGCCGGACAGGACGCTTCTGCACTCTTTCCTATGGCAAGGGAAGCTGCATTGACAATGTTAGAGATTCTCAGCAAAACGCCGCCGTTCTCCTATATGGATATACCAAAGCACCGGGAACGGATAGAAAAGGTTTTTACTGCGGACAGCGCACAAAAATATGTGGAGTTTGCTACAAAAGCTGCAACCAATTCTTTACCGTTTGAAGAAGTTCCGAAATATGCTGATGCGGCGATGCTCCAACGTTATACCGCTGTATTCGGACATTTGGCATATTCTCTTAGGGAATACCAAACCGCAGTGCTTGATTTTGCGGAAAAATCAGACAGCAACGAAGCAGACCGTACCGCAGAGGGCTTTGCAAAAATGTTCGGCAGCTATTTCCCGCCGGAGTTTTCTATCACGGAGGGCAATGCCTGGATGTCTGTTGCGAACAACTCTATTCAGTATGTGACAACTGTCCGTCCCGGCGAGGATGTGGCGAAGCTCGTCAAACGGATGCACTATGTATCCTTTGTGGGAATGTTCCGTTCTGATCTCTTTGAGGGCTTGTGTGTTGGTCATGCACCGAAAAAATGCCGGATCTGCGGCAAATGGTTTCTGACCACCAACGCAAGGCACACCAAATACTGCGGCGGTTATGCACCGGGAGATAAGCTGCACCGCACTTGCCGGCAGATCGGCAATCTGAAAGGCAGAGAACAGCGGGAGCTTGCGGACGATCATCCGCTGAAACAGATTTATGAGAAGCGGCTGAACACCATAAACCGCTATGTGAAGCGTGGTACTCTGGACGCTGATCTTGCAGAGGTTATGAAGAAACTGGCGAAAGATAAAATGCTCCGGGCCTTGAGCAATGTTGCTTATGCCAAGGGCGATTATGAAAAGGAAATGGGACAGGCTGCCTTGAAAAAGGAAGCTTACAACAAAAAATGACAAGGAGATAATACATGGCACGAAAAGCTGATGTTAAAGGCGGTAATGGTGATGTGGTATTCGATACTGAAACCGGAACTGCGAGAAAATACCTTCGAAATACGTCTACCGTTGAAAAAGTCGCACGCTTCAAACGAGAACTTGCTGTATTTCAGGAATTATGCAAGAATCCAATTCCCAATGTTGTTGAGGTGACGGATGTTTATATTAACGAGGATAAAATTGCTGAATCTTATGTTGAAATGAAAAAATATGACGGTTCGGTATACGATATACTCGAAGTTACCAAAGGGAATGTTAAATTAGCATTTGAACTGCTTTTGCCGGTCATCAAAGCACTCTATACACTTTCAACCGGAAATCCGCCCTTGTATCACAGAGATATAAAGCCGGATAATATCTTGTTTTTGAAAAAAGGTGATGAATACACACTGTATCTTACAGATTTTGGAACGTGTTTTCTTAACGATGGGAGCGAACGACTGACACCGGAAACTATGGCAGTTGGTCCCAGGATGTATATTGCCCCAGAATACGAAACAGGTCGTGTAGAGGAAGTAACTGAAAAAGGAGATATATTTTCTTTGGGTAAAGTTCTTTGGTGTATGATCAATGGTGAGCCGGAGGACTTTATGCCTTCAAACTTCTGGTTTGTTGATGAATATGATTTGACCAAGCGTTTTCCCGGAAATGCTGATATGATTGTTGCTAATACAATTATTGCATCATGTTTGAATATTGCTCCTGATGAGCGCTGCGCATATTCAAGTTTGATTGGACAGATTGAGAACTTCATTGCAGAGGGCAATATGACGCCAGGGGAAGAAGAACAGTATCGAGTACGAGTATATCAAGAGAAACGGAATTTAGAACTCTTGGAGATAAAAGAAAAGAATCGGCTAATTGTAAATTCCTTTAGTCAGTATTATATAAAGGCGTTAGAAGAATTACTGAATACATACCCTGATTTTGAGCTGATTCAAAAACTCTACGATGAATACCGTAAAAATTCAAAGGATGGCATTGATTATACATCCGTAAATGTTGAAAACAATGCCAGCCATTATCTCTATAGCGGAACTTATGACCGAATCTATTTTTCAATTAATTATGAACCCGCTCGTGGAACTGATAGGTATTGCAGCATCACGATAAAATACACAATAGATAGTTGGAAGACGATACGGTTCTATTATTCCGAAGATGGTACGATTTTAAGTGACCATAACGGCGTAGTAAAGCTGATGTGCGTAGAATCATTGTATAATATTTTGAACTCCATAATCATGGAATACATTTCATAAAACAGAATGGCATACAGAAGGGAGGTGCGCTATGCTGAATGATTTTACATGGAATATGACCGGATACATACCAAAATACCAAGTCAATCCGCACGGTGACGGCATCATTCCCTATGTGGCAGAGCGCATCTTCCAACTGGAACCGGAGCCGCCATCAGTGGGCAATCTGAACGAATATATCCTGTCTGCTTTGCATGAAAAGAATTTGCTACATTTTTCGTTCTTTCTACATCACTACGAGCCGCAGCTTAATAAGCGCATCAAGAGCTTTCTTGGTGTGGATGGCGGCGATTTGTACGATACAGACCGTTTTCTGGATATAAAACTGTCCTGCCGGGAGCAAATGCTCCAAAAGCTGATGGACTATACTCCTGCCAAGGGTGCGGAGTATGCTACATACATCTATCCGTTCATCTGGGATTCTATGCTCCGTTTCCGCATGGGCGAAGAAAAATGGTCGGTATCCTCTCTGACCAATTACAAAATGGTGCGATCAATGGCGTGGCTGTACCATAACACCAAAGATGCGGTCAACCAGTTTTCCAAGAAGTATAACTGCGACCTTGCTCTTGCGGAAGAATATCTGAAAGTTGTCCGTGGAATCCGCAACCAGCAGCCGTTCTATATAACGGACGAGGACGGCGAGGAAACAGGCGAGGATATAGCCCTTGACGATAGCTGGAACTATACCGACATCCTCTGGAACGGCATACAAGCAGAAAAGGTACAGCGGGCATTTGAGAAGCTGAATTACCGGGAACAGACCTTGCTCGAAAAACGGTTAGCAATCTGTATGATCTGCGGGCGAGTTGGCTCATGGAAGAACCGCCCCACTTTTGAAGAATTGGCGATTATGTTTGAGGGCAGCACAGCCAGCGGTGCAGAGCGAGCCTACCGGAAAGCGGTGGACAAACTGACAGAACTGCTGGTTGCCGAAGGTGCGCTCCATGCTGTCCGACTGAAACAGAAATCCAAAACCAAGCGCAAAAAGAAAATCGCCGCCGCAATCTACGAATACCAAGCAGACTGCGACGGCGAATGGGGCGAGATTTCATTTGATTTTGAGAACGGTACAGCAGAAATAGTCCGGCTTGCCGATTGGGATACAATTAAAACGAACTGGTTTGCCAATGAGGCGATCCGGTATACTTTATCATTGTCGCCTGATGCTCTTACAAAATATATGCTCGTCCCCCTTGAGCCGCCACTTATATCTTGAATCCTTACAACCACTGTAAGTGGTATTTGCTGTGTTCCCATGCTATCATTTTATTACAAATGATAGGAGGTATTCACATGAAACCCATTTTGAATATTGAAAATTTAACAAAAATCTATGGCAATGTGCCAAGTCAAACAAAGGCACTGAATGGGATCACCTTCCAGGTGATGCCGGGAGAGTTTCTCGGCATTATGGGAAGCAGCGGTTCCGGTAAATCCACACTGCTCAATTGTATTGCGACTGTGATTCAACCCACAGGTGGAAGCATTCAGGTGGAAGGCGATACTCTGCAATCCCTCAAGGGAAAGGCTCTTGCAGAGTACCGTGGCAAAAAAGTTGGTTATCTATTCCAGAACTTTGAATTGCTGGACAACCTGACTGGCAGGGAAAACATCCTGCTCCCGACTTCCTTGCATGGGGTATCCGAAGCAGAAAGCAGCCAGCGGCTGAAGCAGTTGGCTGACTATCTGGAAATCACTGATGTTCTGGATAAGTTTCCGTCCAAGATGTCCGGCGGCCAGCGTCAGCGTGTTGCGGCAGCAAGGGCTCTGATCTTACATCCCCAAATGATCCTTGCCGATGAACCGACGGGTGCGCTGGATTCTAAGAACGCAAGAAGTCTTATGGAGAAGCTGTCCGGCCTGAATCGTGACGAACAAGCTACGATCCTGATGGTAACCCATGATTCCAATGCCGCCAGCTTTTGCAAGCGCATTCTGTTCATCCAGGACGGCGTGATCTTTCATGAGCTTCGGCGTGGAGACGAAAGCCAGCAGGAGTTCTACGGGCGCATCCTGAAGGTGATGGCGCAACTGGGAGGGGGCAGCGCAAATGTTCTCTAATCTCATTCTTCGGAACAGCCACCGCAGCCGAAAGGAAAACGGTCTGTTTTTCAGCTCCCTGGTGATTTCTATTGTTGCCTTTTACATGATTCTTTCCATCTCCACTCAAGATGTGATGCTCTTTTTGCAGAAAATGGAGAGTGACGCAGTTGACAAACTCCTGCTTCTGATTCCTGCGTTTTATGGGATGACCCTCGGTATTCTGTTCTTTTTGATCTATTTTGCCTGCAAGTATCAGTTCGAGCGCAGACGGCATGAGTTTGGTGTTTATCTAATGTTGGGGATGCGTAGAAGTAAACTGTTTGGTATGCTTCTGGCGGAAGATTTCCTGACCAGTATTCTTGCCATGCTCATAGGCTTACCTGTGGCTGTGGTGCTTTCAGAAATTGTCAGTCTTGTCACCGCCAAGCTGGTAGGCATGGGGATCATCGGTCATCAGTTTTCTTTATCCTGGTCTGCAATTGAATGGACGCTGGCAGGATTTCTGGCAATTAAGCTGACGGCACTTCTGATTTTGAGTGGACGAATCAGCCGCCAGGAGATCGGTACTTTGCTATCCCAGCCAACGAACCGCCCCAAAAAGCAAATGCCATCTGTTATCTATGGACTGGCTGCTATATGCGGAAGTGTGATGTTGGCAGTGGCTTACTACATGGCGATTCAGGGAATTGCATGGACAAAGGTAAGTATGATGGGACTGACTTTGCTGTTGGGCATAGTTGGTACGATGCTGCTTTTCTATGGGATGCGTGCGCTGATTGCTTTGATTGTTAAGAAAGGAAAAGGAAATAAGCAGCTTCATGTATTTACCTTCCGGCAGATTCAGGAGAATGTTATTCATCAGTCAACCTCCATGGCCATCAGCTCCCTGCTGATTCTGGCGGCGCTGTGTTGTTTTGGTGCGGGCGTAGGAATTGCAGGAACGAATAGCCTGTCTTCTGGCCATGTAATCGACTATACTTTTGAAGATCATACTGCAGAAGATTCATCGCAGGTTCTTCCGAATATAAAGGCAGCCCTGAAAGAAAACGGTTTGGAAAATCAATTTTCAGAGCTTTTTGAAATGAGGGTTGGGCGTATTCGCACCACAGAAGATTATGATAATGCCTACAGCATGGACGCTGTTATGGACTCTCTTCGGAGCCTGCCCCAGTCGGAAGACCGGGATGTCCTTCTGAACAATCTTGGTTATGCCACATACCCATATTTGATTTGTTTATCGGACTATAATCGTTTGTTGGAATTGTCCGGCAAACCGGCTCTCCAATTAGGCGAAAAGGAGGCCGCTGTCTATATTGATACAGAGTTTACTACGGTAAGTCGTACCGCAATGCTGAACCAAGTATTGGCCGGACAGCCCAAGGTGGAACTGGATGGTAGTCCGATTCATCTTACAGGAGAGGTTCAGTCTGTGAATTTGGTCACGGACCGTTCTATAACCTTGTCCTTTGCATTGATTCTTCCGGATGAAGCATTCCTATATTATAGCCAGGGAATGTATGATACCTATGTCAATGCGGTGCTCAGTGAGCAGGCTCTGGATGGAAATAGCCTTATGACTGCATATTTGGATTTGAACGAGAAGCTGGACGAAACTGGCATTGAATATGAAAGCTATCTTCAGAATATAGGTCGTCAGCTTTTCTACACCATAGCATCCAGTTATATTACCCTCTATCTTGCGATTGTTTTCCTGGTAGTTGCCAACACCATCGTGGGTGTTCAGTTCCTGATGAGTCAGCAGAAAACCGGGCGCAGATACCAGACCCTGATCCGCCTGGGAGCTACTTACGAAACCCTTTGCCAGTCTGCTGGAAAGCAAATTACCTGGTTTATGGGACTTCCTGTATTGGTTGCGGCTGTCAGCAGTCTGTTTGGAGTCAGGGCGTTATTTACAGGGATACTCTCGTCCCGAACCCGTGGGACAGTGTCTGAAATGCTGCTTGTATCTGCTGCTATGATTTTACTACTTTGCGTGATAGAATATATTTATATGAGAGTGGTCAAGCGCTCCAGTGATCGGTATTTGCTGACACTGATGCAGCCGCAGAGAGAAGAATAATTTGGAAGGAGGTGCTGTCGTGAAAAGAATTGCTGTTGTGGAAGATGAAGTCTATATGCGGGAAGAACTCTGCAATATGCTCCAAAAGGACGGGTATCTTGCGGAGGCAATCACCGAGTTTGAAGATGCCGCTCGGCTCCTGGCAGCCCTCCGTCCTGACCTTGTGATCTTAGACCTGAATTTGCCGGAGATCAGTGGCTTTCAAATCTGCCAGGAACTAAAGAATAAAACCGCTATCCCCGTCCTGGTACTAACTTCCAGAGATCAGGTAAAGGATGAACTGCAAGCGTTCCACTTGGGTGCCGATGAATATTTGACGAAGCCGTGCAGAAAAGACCGGCTTCTTGCCAGGGTATCCAATATTCTCAAAAGGTATGAAGGCCGTACCAATCTCATAGAGGGACCAGATTTCCTGTTAGACCAGCAGACCTACACGCTTTATATTCATAATACCTCTGTCGTGCTTCCAAAAAATCAGGGAAAACTGTTGGTTGCTCTTTTGTCCGGCGGCGATGCTCTGGTCACGACGGAGCAACTTTGCATAGCACTATGGGGAACCACGGAATACATAGACGAAAATGCCTTGCAGGTTAATCTGACCAGGCTGAAAAAGACGATGTCCGGTCTTGAGATGAAGCAGCGAATCGTTGCGGTTCGTGGGATGGGCTATCGTCTGGAAACGGGGGTGGCTCCATGAAGCAGCTTTGGCGCATAACAGAGCGATACTACCCCTGGCTATTGTTGCTGTTGGGCGTGGATTGCTTTTGTGCTATCATTCTTTGGATTTCTGACATTCAGGCATTTCAACCCTTGATTGGGTTAGTAGTTCTGACAAGCCTCCTTTTGTTTTCAGCGATTCTGTTTGTACTAAACAAGCGGGAGACTACCCGCCGAGAACTGTTCCGGGATTTCCTCAGTGATCCTACCATCTGCAACGAGGAACGGCTGCTCAGTGCCATCAGCCGGGAAGAAGGAGAATCTATCCGGCTTCTGGCATCAGTTTTACAGGAACACAAAACTGAGAGTAACAGTATGGCAGATGCCCTACAGGACTATGAAGAATATGTGGAGGGCTGGGCACATGAAGCGAAAACGCCCCTATCGTTGTTGACCATGCTCCTGGATAATCGGAGCGACGAAATATCTCCTCCCCTGCAAGCAAAGCTGGATTATGTCCGCAGTCAGCTTCAGGAGGATGTCACTCAAATGTTATACTATGCCCGGTTAAAGAGCAGTACAAAGGATTATCAGTTTGAGGATATCAATTTGAATCAGTGCTTGGGGGAAGTTCTGGAGGACTATGCCCCACTTCTGGAAGAAAAGCAGTTTGTAATTCTCAATAAACTGCAATCTGAAACAGTCTATACAGACCGTAGAGGGCTTCAGTTTATGTTGGGACAGATCGTGAGCAATGCCATAAAATATAGCAGCGATAGTCCCATGCTAACGATCTCTATGATACATTCGGAGACCGCAGATGTCCTTTCAGTTGAGGATAACGGCATCGGTGTAAAAAAATATGATCTGCCGTATATTTTTCAAAAGGGCTTTACCGGGGATTCTACTGACAGCAGAAAGAAAGCTACCGGTATAGGGCTTTACCTGGTTAAGAAGATGGCTGACGATCTAAACCTTCGTCTGGAAGCTGCTTCCCAGTGGGGAAAGGGCTTTAAGATAGTCATCTTCTTTCCAAAATTGAGATCCAACGGAGGAAAATAAATAAATAAACAGAAAAACGCCCGCAGGATTTTCTCCTGCGGGCAGCGTGTTGTCAGCTATCCAAAGGCTTGTATTCTGTTACAGTTTTCAGATAGGTTTCGGGATCGCCATTCAATATCAAGTCAGCATATGCTATCGGGTCATTGTAGATCAAATAATCCAACTCTGACCGCTGATACATATTGTCTGCAATCTCGTTCTCAACAGCGATAGTGTCAATCGCAATCATTCTGCCGTCCCTGAATTTCAGTTCCACACAGCAATTATCCATAGTGTAAGCACAAGATATTAAGGTTTTCATGGTATGTCTTCCATAATTCGAAATATAAAGCGAAAATCCCGTCTGACTTCCTGTTAGAAATCAGACGGGATTTGTCCGTATGCACCCCGGAAACCGTCAGCTAACAGTTGATAAGTAAATTAGTTCCTTATCACTGTTAAGCCAAGGTTTTCCGGGGTTTTACTATATCTAAACGGGCTGATATGGTTTGAACAAATTTGGCAAAACGAGAGCCGTTTTCACCCAATTTTTAGTGGTCCGCAAGTGGTTAACTGGCCAAAAAGAGGGCGAAAAGAGGGGTAAGTGGTTCCCAAAGTGGTTAACCGAGAGCCGATTTTTGGAGTGCTTTTCAGCCCTCCTTCCCCTCGTTTTTTGGCTGTGGCAGTTTGGCATAGTTTGAGCTAATTTGAATAATTGAATATGAATTTGATGTAGCACACAGTATAAATGCTGGGTGCTTTTTTCATTTCAGGAACTCGTATTCCGGCGATAGAAAGAGCCGTCACTTCACTGTTAATTTTGAAGTGGCGGCTTTTTCTATTTCCAGAAACAACAGCAACAATCAGAAATGAGGTGAAGTCATGAACACACAAATCATCGCCATCGCCAACCAGAAAGGCGGCGTTGGCAAAACAACAACCTGTGCGAACTTGGGAATAGGTCTGGCACAGGCCGGAAAGAAAGTGCTTCTGATCGACGGGGACCCGCAAGGAAGCCTGACAATCAGCTTGGGAAATCCGCAACCAGACAAGCTGCCATTTACACTGTCGGATGCAATGGGCAAAATTCTGATGGATCAGCCTATACGCCCCGGAGAAGGTATTCTGCATCATGCAGAAGGCGTTGACCTGATGCCTGCAGATATTCAGCTTTCCGGTATGGAGGTTTCTCTGGTAAACGCCATGAGCCGTGAAACGGTTTTACGGCAATATCTGGACACACTGAAGGGACAATATTCCCATATCCTGATTGACTGTCAGCCCTCGTTGGGGATGCTTACGGTCAATGCGCTGGCGGCTGCGAACAGGATCATAATTCCCGTTCAGGCAGAGTATCTGCCCGCCAAAGGACTGGAACAGCTTTTATCTACGGTCAGCAAGGTAAAACGGCAGATCAATCCAAAGCTCCAGATTGACGGTATCCTGCTGACGATGGTGGATAACCGCACCAACTTTGCCAAAGAGATTGCTGCTTTGCTGCGGGACACCTATGGAAGTAAAATCAAAGTCTTTGGAACGGAGATTCCACACTCTGTCCGTGCAAAGGAAATTAGCGCAGAGGGAAAAAGCATTTTCGCCCATGACCCTGGCGGTAAGGTGGCAGAGGGGTATCGAAATCTGACGAAGGAGGTGTTGAAACTTGAAAAGCAGCGCGAAAAAAGTAGAGCTGGCATCGGTAGATGATCTGTTTTCTACGGAGGAGAGCCGTGCCGATGCTCAGAGAGAAAAAGTAGTAGAAATCCCGCTGTCGGAACTGCACCCGTTCAAAGGGCATCCATTCAAAGTCAAGGATGACGAAGCAATGATGGAAACCGCAGACAGTATCAAGCAGTATGGTGTGCTGGTTCCTGCGATTGCCCGTCCTGACCCGGAGGGCGGTTATGAACTGGTGGCCGGACACAGACGGCACAGGGCAAGTGAACTGGCAGAAAAAGAGACCATGCCGGTAATTGTCCGTGATCTGGATGATGATGCAGCCACAATTATTATGGTTGACAGCAATCTGCAACGAGAAAGTCTCCTCCCCAGTGAAAGAGCATTTGCTTATAAAATGAAACTGGATGCTATGAAACATCAGGGAGAGCGAGTTGATTTAACTTGTTCCCAAGTTGGGAACAAGTTAGAGGGCAAGAAGTCCAGTGAGATTTTGGCAGAGCAAGTAGGTCAGAGTAAAAACCAGATTTTTCGCTATATCCGTCTGACAGAGCTGATTTCTGAATTGATGGATATGGTGGATGAAAAGAAGATTGCCCTGAACCCTGCCTATGAGCTGTCCTTTCTCAAAAAGGAGGAACAGGTAGACCTGTTGGACGCGATGGACAGCGAACAGGCTACCCCTTCTCTTTCTCAAGCCCAGCGGCTCAAAAAATACAGTCAGGAGGGGCATCTGACCCTCGATATGATGCGTGTCATCATGGGTGAGGAAAAGAAAAGCGATCTGGACCGAGTGACATTTACCTCTGACACCTTGCGGAAGTATTTTCCTAAAAGCTATACGCCCCAGCGGATGCAGGAAACCATCATCAAGCTGCTGGAGGCATGGCAGAAAAAGCGTCAGAGAGACCAGGAACGATGAAAGGAGCCGCCTATGATGGATATTTCAGCCCGTGAGCTGAAAGGACACAACATTCTCGCCGTGGAGAGGTTTTGGGATAACACACGCTGGATGATTGAGTTTTCCGTCCTGCGTCCCAGCACAGCTTACGGCAGCCCCGGAGAGAAAATGCGGCTGTTTTTGACCGAGGACGGGTATCAGGCCGCCCTGCAAAGCCAGCAGTGCCGGGAGATCAAGATCAAGCGTTATGCTCGTGTGATTGAGGGACATATCCTCGATTTCAAACCGGGAAAACGCCGCCGCTCATAAACCCATACAACGAAAGGAAAGGAATGACTATGTGTACGGTAAAGGAAATTCAAGAAGCAATCCGGGAAGATTGCAAATCTCAGCATGACATGGAATCAACGGATATTGACCGAGTGATGCAAACACTTCCTTTCGCCCAGGAGGAGCCATTTACAGAGGCGCGTCCTCGAAAGCCGCTGTTTTGGTTCTATGCAAGAAAATTTGAAAAGTGTTGAACACCGCAATTCTTTGGAATGAGGATTGTTGGTAGGGCTGTGTTGTGGAGGCTGTCTGAGGCTGGCGGTGTATCTTAAAAGCAAGAACGCCAAGAAATATCGACATGGTTTGGAATATAGTTCGGCCCGCTGGAGTGCATAATTTTAAGTGTAAATGACACATACATGGACGCACAGGAGGTTATGCACATGACTGATTATAGCAAAATTACAGCCCTTTACTCCCGCCTTTCCGTGGGCGACGAGGACAGGGACGGCGGCGAGAGCAACAGCATACAGAACCAAAAAATATTTTTGGAGAACTATGCCAGAGGGCAGCACCTAACCAATATCCGGCACTACATCGACGATGACGAAAGCGGCAGGTTTTTTGACCGTTCCGCCTACTCCCGCATGATGGACGATGTGGAAAACGGGAAAATCGGTGTCTGCATTATGAAAGACCTTACCCGCTGGGGGCGCGACTATCTCCAAGTCGGCAACGCCATGGAGATATTCAGACGGAACAACGTGCGCTTTATCGCGGTCAACAACGGCATAGACAGCGAGAAGCCCGACACATTGGAGTTTGCGCCCTTTATCAACATCATGTCGGAGTGGTACGCAAAGGACATCAGCAAGAAAGTGAAAACGGGCATTAAGACCAAAGGCATGAGTGGAAAGCCGATTGTCACCGAAGCCCCTTACGGCTATGTCAAAGACCCGGACAACAAGGATTTTTGGATAATCGACGAGGAAGCCGCCGAGGTTGTCCGTTTGATTTTCCGCCTGTTTCTGGACGGGAAAAACCGAAACCAAATCGCCGGATATCTGACACAGGAGCAAATCCCTACCCCCACTTTCTATATGAAAGACCGGGGGCGGGGAACCTGTAAAAATAAGACGCTCAACGAGGATAGCCGCTGCAAGTGGAACAAAGCCACCTTGACCAATATCCTCACGCGGCAGGAGTATTGCGGCGATGTGGTCAACTTCAAGACTACAAAGCATTTCCGGGATAAACATAACCACTATGTAGACCGGAGCCAGTGGCACATCACAGAAAATGTGCATGAGCCGATTATCAGCCGCAGCGATTTTGAAACCGTACAGCGGATTTTGGAAAACGCACCCATCAAACGCCCCAACGGGGATGGGGAAATCCACCCTCTGTCCGGCTTGCTTTTCTGTAAAGACTGCGGCGCAAAAATGCACATTCGCATAGATTACAGGAACGGCGGCAAGCGCCATGTTGCCTATTGCAGCGAGTACCACAAGGGAAAAGCAAAAAATCCCAAGTGCAGCTCCCCGCACATCATGGACGCGGACTTGCTTATGCAGACCGTCGCGGAAGTGCTGAAGAAAATCGAGGACTATTCTATCAGCAACCGGGCAGAGTTTGAAGCCTTAGTGAAAAAGAACCTTGCCATGCAGCAGACCGACCAGACCAAAAAGCAGCAGAAGCGTATCCCGCAAATCACGACGCGCCTTGAACAGATTGACAAGGTGCTGAACAAGCTCTACGAGGACAACGCCCTCGGCACGATCCCGCAAGATCGTTATGAGCAGATGTCGCAGAAGTATTCGGAAGAATACTATGTGTTGAAAGCGGAGCTTGCCACGCTCCAAGAGCAGCTGTCCGCTTATGAGAACGCGGGAGGACGGGCGCAGAAGTTTTTGAAGCTGACGGAACGCCATGCTGCCTTTACCGACCTTACACCCGCCATTCTCAACGAGTTTATCAGCAGGATTGAAGTGTATGAGCGCGACCAGAAAAGGGCGAGATACGCAATCCAGCACATCAGCATATATTTCAATTATATCGGCAAGTTTGAGAATGAAGTGACACAGCTTGCGGAACCGACCGAGCAGGAAATCCGGCAAATGCGGGAGGAAATCGAAGAAGCCAAAAAGGAAAAGAGCCGCGCATACCACCGGCAGTATTCAAGGGAGTACCGGGCGCGAAACCTTGAAAAGCAGCGGGAGTATGACCGTATCAAGGCGCGGGAATACCGGGCGAAGAAAAAGGCGCAGGCAGCCGCCGCACAGCCCACACAGTAAAACAGAATAACCGTCAACCAAGAGGGATTTTCCGAGTTACGGGAAATCCCTCTTTTGCACCCGGAGAAAGGAGCCGCCTATGGCAGAACAGACCCCCGACAATATCATCACGACCCAGAGGAACGGGCAGACCATTGTTGCGGAGTTATTTTTCAATCACAGCAGCACAGAAACATTCCGCGACAAGCTGCTCAAACTGGTGCTTGCCGACAGTACGCGTTTATCCGCGTCTGACGGTCAAGAGCCGGAAAAAACAGAAATCTTGCGATAACAGCCGCCCTGACGAACCATTCCCTGTCCGGGCGGTTTCTATTTGAAAATCCTCATTTTCCCCAAGTCAAGAGCCGGGAAAAACACCCGAAAAATGCCCCTATTGCGTAACAGGGGCGCAGAAAGGAGAGTTTATGAGAACAGGGCTTACGAAGCAGGAAAAGACCACCGATATTTGGTTTGACGAGAAAGACCCCCTTATCCATATCCGCACCCACAACACCGACTTAAAGAAGCGTCTTGCCGCCTATGCCGGACAGCACCCGGAACAGTGCCGCCAGACCGACGCAGACCTCGAAACGGGCTGCATGGAGTTTGAAATCCGCAAGGGGCGGTTCTCTTTCCGTCTGACCGCCCCATACAGCGAGGAACGGCGGGAAGCTGCGCGGAGATATGCCAGAGAGAACAACGCCGCTGACAGGTTAAAATGATGTAGATTTGTTCATAGCTTTATGCTATAATTTTCTTGAAGTAATCAAGTTACAAATTTGAATTTATGGAGGAATGATAGTGAGTTATATTACAATGGAAATATGGACTGGAATATGGATATTAGTGAGGTTCCTTCCAACGGCACTTATTATTTTCGCAGGCGTTATGATTATCGAACTGGGTATTGAATTTATCCAGAAGAAGAAAATTGAAGTTAAGATTTTAAATTGGTTATGTCAATTCTTATGGATTCTAATAGTTGTATCAATATTAAAAATTACAGGAATTATTGGTGGTAGTTTTGGAATATCCTCACCACTTGATAGTTATATTAGTTTTAAATTATTTGAGGATGGATTTAATGCGGCAACTATTTTGAATATATGTCTATTCGTTCCATATGGATTTTTGCCAGTATTTATTTTTAAAAATATCCACAAGCATTGGTGGAATGGCGTTATACTTGGAGCAGTATTTTCGATTGGCATAGAATTTTTGCAAACATTTATTGGAAGGTTTGCACAGTTAGATGATGTGATTATGAATACTTGTGGGACTCTCATTGGATTTTTGATGGGATGCTTGTTACTTCGCATAACCACAAGTAAAAAATAAATTCCAGTTTGTCGAGCAGACGTTCTCACCTAAACAACTGAATACATCAAACAAGAGCAGTTATTTTCAATTACGAAAACGGCTGCTCTTTTCGTTTGCCTATGATCAGAAAGGAGCGACCAACTATGACAAAACCGAGAGAGAAAACCCGCGAGGAATTGACCGCCGAGATTGAGGAAAGCAAGAAGAAAATCCGGCAGTATGAAAACCGGGAAAAGGTGCTGCGGCAAAAGCTGTCACAGGAAGAACGCCGGACACGCAGCCACCGCCTTATCGTCCGGGGCGCAGTCTTTGAAAGCATTGTGCCGGAAGCCAAGACCATGACTGACGAGGAAGCCGCCGCGCTTCTCCGGCTTGCCTTGACGAGTGAACCAGCGCGGGAGTTTTTGAGAAAACGAGCCGAGGAAACGACAAGCTAAATAATCCCTTGGCAACAAGGGCGCACTTATACACCCTTACGGGCGTGTGCGCTCTGCCGAGGGCTTATCTCCGCACAGGGATTTTACCCCGCGCTCCGATATGGCGGCTTTGCCGCAACAAGGGGCTGCACCCCTTGCGCCGCTTCGCGGCTATCCCTGCACACCCACAAAAACAGTACACCCGCCGTTGGCGTCTGTACCATTTTTTCGGGTTTTATTATCCTATCCGGGAGGTGATACCCATAGCCATTTACCATTGGAACATCGGCATTGTGAGCCGAGGAAAAGGCAAATCAGCCGTTGCCGCAGCCGCCTACCGAAGCGGCGAAAAGCTGACAAACGAATGGGACAGAATGACCCATGACTACACTCGCAAAGGCGGCGTTGTCCATACAGAAATCATGCTGCCGCCCCATGCCCCGCCCTCATTTTCTGACCGTTCAACATTATGGAACAGCGTGGAACTTTATGAGAAAGCCGGGAACGCCCAGCTTGCGCGTGAGATTGACGCGGCGCTCCCCATAGAATTGTCCAGAGAGGAACAGATCCGGCTTGTCCGGGAATACTGTTCCTCTCAATTTGTTTCCAGAGGAATGTGCGTTGATTATGCCATTCACGACACCGACAGCGGCAATCCCCATTGTCATATCATGCTGACTATGCGCCCCCTTGACGGGCGCGGCGCGTGGGCAGCGAAATCCAAAAAGGAATATGACCTTGACGAAAACGGCGAGCGTATCCGCTTGCCAAGCGGCAGATACAAAACCCACAAGGTTGACCTTACAGGCTGGAACGACAAGGACAACACCCTCTTGTGGCGCAAGGCGTGGGCTGACTATACCAACGACTTTTTGGAGAGGAACGGAAGCCCAGAGCGCATCGACCACCGCAGCAACGCCGAGCGCGGCATTGACGAGATACCCACCGTCCACATGGGCGTGGCGGCTTGCCAGATGGAGAAGAAAGGCATTGTAACCGAGAAAGGCGAGCTTAACCGGAATATCCAGAAAGCAAACCGCCTTATCCGGGAAATCCGGGCGCAGATCGGCAAGCTCAAAGAATGGCTTGCCGACCTGTTCAAAGCGCGGGAAACCGCCCCAGAACAGCCGCCGCAATCTCCCAACCTCACAAATCTGTTGATGAAGTATTTGAGCGTTCAGAGAGAAAAGAGCCGGAAGTATTCGCAGCGTTGGCAACAACAGCACACAGCCGATGAACTGAAAACCATAGCGGCGGCGGTCAATTATCTTTCCGAGCATGGTATCTCTAATCTTGACGAGCTGGACGCTTCTCTTTCCTCTGTCAGTGATAAAGCCTATTCAATCCGGGAGGGAATGAAAACCGCCGAGCAGCGCATGAAAGAACTGCAAAAGCTGATAGAGTACGGGAAGAATTACACCAAGTACAAACCCGTCCACGACCAACTGAAAAATCTGAAAAACGGTTGGACGAGCAAGCGCGATAAGTACGAGGAAGCCCACCGCGCCGAGCTGACACTATGGAACGCAGCAAGCCGCTATCTCCATGCAAATCTGCCGAAAGGAACAAAGACCTTGCCTATTGCGGAATGGGAACAGGAATATGCTGACCTCAAAACACAGAGGGACAGCGATTATACCAAACTGAAAGATACCCGCACCAATGTTTCAGAGCTTCAAAAAATCCGCAAATGCGTGGATATTGCACTCCGCGCCGACCAACCGGAGCAGACGCAGAGCCGCACCAAACGGCATGATATAGACCGCTGAAAGGAGTTGAACTTTTACGTATTACACCCAAGAACAGATAGACCGCGCCAAACAAGCCGACCTTGTTTCTTTCCTGCAATCACAGGGCGAGCAGCTTACCCGTGCCGGAAATGAATACCGCTGGAAGCGGCACGACAGCCTGACCGTCCGGGGAAACAAATGGTACAGGCACAGCCAGAGTAAGGGCGGTGCACCCATTGATTTTGTCATGGAGTTTTTCGGCAAGAGCTTCACCGAAGCCGTTGAACTGCTGACAGGCGAAAAAGGAGCCGCCCCGCCGCCGGACAGACCAAGCCCCGCGCCCCTATCCGACTTCCGACTGCCACCCCGCAGCACCGACAACCGCATAGCGAGGAACTACCTCACAGCAGCCCGCCGTATTGATGAAGATGTGACGGGCTTTTTCTTTTCCACCGGGGATATTTACGAGGAAGCCGCCCACCATAACGCCGTATTCGTCGGCAGAGATGAAAGCGGCATACCGCGATACGCCCATCAGCGCGGCATAGCCGGGAGTTTTCGGCTTGATGTGAAAGGCAGCGACAAAGCCTTTAACTTCTGCTACCGTGGCGAGGGCGAAAGGTTGTTTGTCTTTGAAGCCCCGATAGACCTCTTATCTTCCCTCTGCCTGTTCAAAAAGGACTGGCAGAAGCAAAGCTATCTGGCGTTGGGCGGCGTGGGAGAAAAAGCCCTGTTGCGCTTTCTCTCTGACCGTCCGAACATCAAGACCGTTTTTCTCTGCCTTGACAGCGACGAAGCCGGAAACGACGCTTGTAGCCGCCTTGCAGAGCTTGTGCCGGAGGGCTTGACCGTCCATCGGCTTATCCCTCTTTTCAAGGACTGGAACGAGGTATTGCAGCACCGGGCAGAAATCACAGACGGGAAATATCTGCGGGAAGCTGTCTATGGCTTGAAAGAGCCGCCGCAGGAAGAAACCGTTGAGATTATCTGCATGAGCGAGGTTGACACACAGACCGTTGAATGGCCATGGGAGCCGTATATCCCCTTTGAGAAAGTAACCATTGTGCAAGGCAATCCCGGCGAGGGCAAGACCACCTTTGCCCTACGCCTTGCCGCCGCCTGCACCACCGGGGGAACGCTGCCGGGAATGAAGCCCTTGCCGCCATTCCAAGTGATTTACCAGACCGCCGAGGACGGGCTGGGCGATACCGTCAAGCCCCGCTTGATAGAAGCCGAAGCCGACCTTGACCGGGTGCTTGTGATTGATGAAGCCAAGCGGGAGCTTACCCTGTCCGATGAGCGCATAGAAAAGGCAATCACGCAGAACGGGGCGCGGCTGATTATCCTTGACCCCATACAGGCGTACATGGGCGAAAAAACCGACATGAACCGGGCAAACGAAGTGCGCCCCATGTTCCGCCGCCTTGCCGATGTTGCCGAGCGTACCGGGTGCGCCGTTATCCTTATCGGACATCTCAACAAAGCTGCCGGAGGGCAGAGCGCATACCGGGGCTTAGGTTCTATCGACTTCCGCGCCGCAGCAAGGAGCGTCCTGCTGATCGGGCGCGTGAAGCGAGAACCGAATGTGCGCGTTATCGTCCATGACAAATCTTCCCTTGCGCCGGAGGGCAAGCCCGTTGCCTTTTGCCTTGACCCGGAAACGGGCTTTTCGTGGATAGGCGAATACGACATCACCGCTGATGAGCTGCTGTCCGGCGCGGCCGGCAACACCGCCACCAAGACCGAGCAAGCCGAAAGGCTGATACTTGACCTGCTTGCAGACGGGAAAGAGCTTGCCAGCGAGGACATTGTAAAAGCCGCAGCCGAAGCCGGAATATCCGAAAGGACGGTACAGAACGCCAAGCGCAACATGGGCGGCATTTTAGGCGCAAGGCGTGTCGGCGGTCAATGGTACAACTTCATCAAGAAGAAGCAGCCACCCGAACCCGCAAGCTGAAAGTGCAAAACGCAGACCCTTTGCACTTTGCACTTTCGCACTTTCACGATAATTTGCGTCAATAACTCAAAAAAGCACTTGACAAAACGCTTCATGGGGAACCCGTGAGGATATTGCACCTTACGTTGATCCTGTATTTCAGAACAATGTGATTCTGACGAAAACGGAGAGCCTGACCATGAACAGTCGCCCCAAGGACCCCAAGACTGCCAGAAACAAAAATGTACTGGTGATTGGCGGCTCCGGTTCCGGTAAGACCCGATTCTGGCTGAAACCCAACCTGATGCAGATGCACAGCTCCTATGTTGTGACGGACCCGAAAGGAACAATTCTGGTGGAGTGTGGAAAAATGCTCCAAAGGGGCGCACCCAAGCTGGAGAAGGACGGAAAGCCCATGAAGGATAAGCGCGGCAAGGTCATTTATGAGCCGTACCGAATCAAGGTCCTAAATACCATCAACTTCAAGAAGTCCATGCACTATAACCCCTTTGCATACGCGCGACACGAGGTCGCGTAATTAAACTGTTCGGCGCTGACCGAACCTGTTAT
>NZ_QUJD01000019.1:0-71388 GCF_003480555.1 Blautia sp. AM29-29 | reverse complement strand
TTCCGACTACTCTATTCTCCCCAGCATAGCTGGGGGATTAGACTTTTCATTTATATTTGGAATATTCTCTTCTTCCACTGAAACTGCCAAAACTGTCGTTCCTGCGCTATTCATGCACAAAACCAATAAAAGTGTCCAGGCTATCCATCTTAGCCATCTCTTTTTCCTCTTCACACAAATTCCTCCTAAAAACATATTTTCCTTTTCTCAACTATCTGCCTTTTTTATCCATTCCTTCTGCATTGCCGCTGCTATAAAGCACTGCAATAGTTTTTTTGAAAATACACCACATTCACCGTTGGCAATCATTCTTATGGCTTCTTCATGCTTTAATTTTCTTTTATAGGGGCGTACACTGACCAATGCATCATAAGCATCCACAAGGCCTACTACCTGAGCACAAAGTGGTATTTCATCACCTTTTAGTCCATCCGGGTAACCAGAACCATCATATCTTTCATGGTGATATCTGCATATTTCATAGCTATACTTATTAAGTTTTTCTGTCGTAGCTCCTCGTGGAAACCGCAATGTCATCTCTGCCCCTGTAAGAGGATGCTGCTTTACAATTCCCATCTCATCAGCTGTTAATTTACCGTTTTTGTTCAATATCTCTATCGGCACACGGATTTTTCCAATATCATGAATTGGAGACAGATGAGAGACATTTTCTATTTCTTCCTCTGTAATCCCATACTCCGGATAGTTTTTCTGTAGTTGAAGATACACTTGTTTTGTATAAAAACAGATATCATCCTGATGTTCTGTTTCTATAAGATTATTGTGATTCAACACTGCAGCCAGAAGCGAAACCATTTTCCAATACTGTTTTGTCTCATCCTGTGCTTTTTGTCTTAATTCCCGTTCCATATTTACAATTGTGTTAGGAATAACTTTTGCATTATGGAATGTAATAACAGCAGTTTTCTCATTTTCATCCACAAATCTTTTTACTTCCATCCAAACATAAGTCTCTGAGTTTTTCTCGCTTCTTCTTTGATAAACGATATCTTCTTCTGAACAGCCCTTTTTCAAATGCTCTGTCAACGAATCGCTTTTCAAAAATTCCTGCAGTTTTTCACAATCCTTTTCACATACATATTTTTCACAATATACTTTCAGAAAATCATCATATGTTCCTGCAGTTTTTACATCATCATAAATCCCCCTGTTATGAGAATAGATACATTCATAACTGTTTTCCGCTAAATCAACTTTCAGAATGATATAAAATCGTCCAAAATATTCATCTTTCCCAGGTCTGATAATATCAGAGATTTTCACATTTTCTAATCGGTTATTGTAAGTGTTCTGTAAGTCCAATAAGACTTGATGTACTTTACAGCAATCCGTATAGTTTCTGGAGCAAAATCCATCCTTTTCAAGACAGCGACTGATTGCCATTGTTGATTCCATACATGATATGACATCAAATAAAGAAATCTTTTCTGAATTTTTGGCAAGGGCATATCCTCCACTGATACCTTCAGAAGCTGAAATAATCTTCTCTTTTTTTAACTGCTTTGTGATTTTGGGAATATAGCTCTCCGGAATCTTTAATTCAGAAGCTAATTTTGCCGTTGTAACCCTGCGCTTTTTTATTGCCAAATAACAGACAATCCTGATTGCATAATCCGTTGTATTTGTAAGCTGCATAAGTGCTCACCTCTCTCTTTTTTCTTTGTCCCGTACATAAACTCATTGATTGAAACAGGAAGATTCAAATATGTTTTCCAATTCTTATGCCTCATTTTTCGCATCTTCCTTCCTGTTCTTCTGCTTCTCCATGAGTAATCCGCAAAGGCAGATAACTGAGCCAAAGAATAAGAACAAATAGCCTGCAACCGGACTATCATCACCTGTCTTTACCGGCGAACCATTATGAATAATATCCTTTGATCTTGGGGAAGATGGAACCGGGTTTTGATTTTTACCAGTTTGACCGGTATACGAGTTTTTGAATGAAACCTTCGATACTTTATCTCCATTTTCATTTTTGACCACTGTTACCGCCATCAGTTCATTATTGGAATCAAAGAATCCTTCAATCGTTACATCATAGGTTTTTGAATCATATGTATAATTTTCTTTATTCTCTGTTGCCTGGTACAGCTTGTAATGATATTCTCCTGCCTGTCCGACATTCATAATCAGCTCTGTAGAAGAATTGCCACTCATATTCCAGGTAAATGTTCTTCCATTGCTTCCCTCCGGCATTGGATTTTGTATCTGATCTGCTATTAAAACATAAGAGCCTGTTTTGTCAGCATCTGCAGAATTGTTTACTTCAAATATCTGTTCCACTGGTATTTTCACTGTTGTGTTTTTGCCAGCTGCCAGTACTGGTTTTTGAACACCCAGAAAGAATATCATGGACAGGAATATAACCATGGCTATTTTTGTCAAACGTGTTGTTCTCATGCTTCTCCCTCTCCTTCTTTCTTCTTGTTTCTTTTCTTTTCTATCTGTCTTGCTATCAGCATCAGTACAAGGACAATCAGGATAAACCATACAATAACTGGCACTTTTCCTACTGCATTTTTCAGTTCATCAATTCCTGTACCTACGTTTTTGGCTTTTTCTTTTTCCGGATATATCTGATCTGTTAAGCGTCCCATCAGGATATTTCTTCCATTTGTCATATCCGATGTACAGGTGGTCAGCAAAACCAGATGATCATCTTCCGTTATATTCATATCTCTTTTATATAAAACATTGTTCTCGATTTCCTGCAGATACTCCTGTTTCGCTTCTGGTGTGTCCAGACACACATTGAAAATCGTCTCATTATAAGCATCTACCTGCATCAATGCATAGAATTCGATTCCATGATCTTTTCCGTCAAAGAACAGATTTCCATATGGATGTTCGTTGAAATACTGTTCATTTGTAAATTCACCGATATCTCCAAACATCATGTGCTTTTCCATATGGTGACCATATATAATATTATCAAAATCCGAAAAATCCGGCTTATTTGCACAATGTAAAAAGATTGCTCCGCTTAAGGAATAGTTTCCTTCCGCATCTGTATTCATATAAGTATCATCATTGTCCGTCTGCACCAGTGGATAATTGATATTTGTGTCATTCACTCGTATCCATCCAATCACATCCGGATTGATTTTCTGTAATTCTTCAAAAGATTTTGTATTCTTTTCTGTCGGAATATATGCTTCATAGTTCTTTGCATCTGCTGTCTGGTATACCTGGTGGGAGTCCCACAGCATATAACCGGAGAGAAACATAGCTGCAAGAATCAGTGATAAGGCTGTGAAGTTTACAATATGGTCTAATCCTCTGATAATTCCTTTCAGCACTTTCTTCATCCGAAGCATATGTACAAGTTCCTTTCACCATTTCTGTTTCTTTTATATTTATCAAAACTGGTTCATCTGACCAATTTGCTCGCAAAATTAGCAAAAAGGGATGCGGCGGAGCAACGCCGCACACATCCCCTTTCCTGGTTGCTATATTTTATTATTTCTGTAATCTTCTGCGTTTGAATCCTACAAAAGCAATCAGTGCTACACCGCAAAGTGCAATCATCAGAACGTATGGAAGAGTGTTCATGATGATACCAGTTACAGGTACATCGTTGTATGTATTGGTTACATCAACGGTATTCTGTTTCCGACCTAATTTCTGACTATTCTGACTATTTACTACTGTAAATTCTGTGTTGTATGATGTTGCAGCAACAGAAGTCAGCTTAGTACCATTGATAGTGATTTCAGCACTACCTTTATAGTTTTTAGCTGCAGACTCTTTTACAGTAATTGTTGTTCCTACTGGAACACCAGTGAATTTCATGTTTTTATTTGCTTTCAAATGGAATGTGTATGTTCCGCCCTCAGCAAGTGTAACATCACCTCCATTAGCTTTGATTCCGCCAAGTGTGCTTGCATTTGTTCCAGCCGGGAATGCAAATGTTGCTGTGAAAGTGAACTCATCGTCAGGAGTTGTTGTTGTACCATTTGCATTAACAACTGCTTTAGATACCTTCAAAGAGCCATTCTCATTATATGTCGGATCAGGATCTGTAGGATTTGTACCTGTACCAGCTTCCTGTACATAAGTGTTAGTAAAGATGAAAGTATTAGTATCGGTATTTCCAATATCTACTTTACCAGTTTCTGTCTGACCTGCATCATCTCTCACTTTATTTACAACGATATTAGAAATTTCTGTACCAGTTGCACCATCTGTAACATATACATCCATTGTATACTCAGCCTGTGACATGATCATTTTTTCATGATCACTGTTTGCTACTATTGGATCTGCTGTCTGTGTCTCTTTTACAGTATACTCATACTTTCCTGCTTCTGAATATGTCGGAAATGTAATCTGACTTCTCTTAGAAGTTGTTCCTGTTTGATCAGCTGTAAACGAAATTGTTGGTATTTTAACGTCAGCTGTTGTACCTATTAAACCATCACCTGTTTTCTGTGTTGCTGTAAAGCTAAATGTTTCAGCCTTTCCGACCTCTGTGTTGTAGGTCTTAGTAATCCAAGCCTCGGTTGTCTTGCCCCCATCTGCCGCAAATGTTGGCATTGCCATTCCCATCGTCATGGCACCAGCAGCAACAACTGCGAGCACTTTTTTGAACATTTTGTTCATGCTCATAATGATTCCTCCCTTGTAGATAAAATATTATTTGTTTTTATTTGATTAACGGAGGAGGGGATTAGAGTCCTCTGGTCCGAATAACCGCAATCGCTTTTCCTTTGACGTCTTTAATATTGATGCAGCCATAGATTCTGCTGTCTGACGCCTCCGGTCTGTTATCACCCAGTACAAATATCTGACCTTCGCCAACAGTGATTGGAAAGTCAACTCCATTTTGAAACTGTGTGGTGTCAAAATAAATATCCTGTGAAATCTGCGTAGCGCCGTTAATCATCAAACCGTCTTTTGTTATATCTACGGTATCACCTGCGACTGCTACGACCCTGCCTGTGGTTGTTCTGCCATCTTTCTTAAATACTGCAATATCACCGGACACAAAACGCTTGTCCAGTCGATAATACATGACCAGATCACCATCTTTTATTGCTGGTTTCATAGATACGTCATTGATTCTCGCCATCCCGTACATAAATGTAAAAACAAGGATGACCGCCAAAATGATAAGAACAATCTTCAATAACAGCTGAAAGATATCTTCTCCCAGTGTCGTTTCCTGTCTGGGAAGCTGTTTCTCATTATTCTGTTCTTTCTCAACCTGTTTCTTTTTCATGATTCATTCCTGCTTCATATCAACTTAGATAATCAAGGTATCCTTTTATGTACTGGTTAAAGTATAGCACTTGTTTTTTGCAAAAATAATACAGAGAATAGGAAGATATTTTCACGTTTTGCTACAAAAAATTTGTAGTTATCGGTTTTTCGCAAAAAAAGAAACCATACCATAGAGATATAGTTTCTCTTTGAATTACAGTGTTTCTGCCATTTTGAATAAAACGATTCCATTTCTAACAGCCAGCATCTCAGCAGAATTCTTGAAATCAATGCCGGAAATATCTTTTATTTTTTTCAATCGCCCTGAAAGAGTACGATAATTTACATAGAGTTTTTCAGCTGCTTTATTCGCACTCTTATCACAGTCCAGATACGCCTGCAACGTTTCAATCAGTTCTCCATCATGTTCTTTATCATACCAATATAATTTCACAAGTGACTCTGGCACATATTCCATCAGTTCATCACGATTTTGGATTTTTTCAAAAATCTGGAAAAAACCGAGCTTAGAAAAATCGGCTACCGATATATTCTTATCACCATAGAGATATCTGAGCATATCCATATAGTCTATGATTTTCTTTGAATCCTTAAAAGATTTTTTCAAATCTCCATATCCATTAACAATACTTCCAATGCCAATCTGAAAATCCGTTGTCTTATTTCTGTGAAAAATCTGCTTCTGTACTGTCTGATATAATTTTTCCATTTCTTCCCGGAACCCTGCTTGTGTTTCCCCAGGCTTAATTTCATGAATACACACAATCTGATTCAGATTCCGGTAAATATGTTCATCCGGAAGTAATCTCTGAATCTCGCCTTCTATCACTCCGATTTCTTCTAATTCTTCTTTTGTATAATAATCTTCGCTATTGCTTGAAATCGTATGAAAACTTACCACACAATATTGATCTGTATCTTCCAATTTTAGCATTCTTGCAGCTTTACTCAATTCATCGCCCGTTAATAAACCATTAAGCAAGCTATATTCAATATCTCGTTGATATTTTTTTTCTATCTCATTTCGAGCATATGTTTCCATAAAACTATACTGTAAAGTAAAAACAGCATTTCCCAATGCCATATAGTCCAGTATTGTTAATGGCATATTCACTTCCGTGACTACCAAATAAACTTCTACCCGACCTAACACATGTATTTTTGTAATATATTGCGTATGCTCTTTTCTCTGTTTTTTGTATTCAAATCTGGTAACAATATCCGGTTTATATTTCTCAACATTTTTCTCAAATACAAAATCAGACAGATCCTGCGTTGTGGACGCACAGCAAGTTAAGTTACTATAATATAACGCTACCGGATTGCCAATCATAGAAGACAATAGAAATAAAATATTTTTAGTTGGATCTTCAAAATTCTCTCCATCCAATAACATGTTAGAAATATTGTCGTGTGTCAATTTGAAATAAATCAACCGTGCGATATTTTCATCATAGATCTGCAGAATAACATATTTTATAATACCCCAATAATACTCATCTTCCGAAATTTCTATCACTGGAATATTACGTTCCGAACAAAACTTTAATAAAATATCATAATAATTGACTTTCTGTACCATGTCCGGATGCTGCTTTATAATAAATCCACTGACCTGTTTCTTCTCCAGTTCATTCAAATGTTTCCGAAACTCTCTGTCCGTTTCTCCGAAATACACTTTCATATTTGTAAGAAGAAGCTCTCCTCCAGTCAGATATCTTTCCATATCTTCTATTTCGATAATTCGTATACCTTTAATTTCCTGATTCAGATTTTCTTTACATGTCACTAATCTCATATCAGGAAATTGTTTCGATTCTAATAATTGTTTTACCGTATAAGCCATTCAGCACCTCGTCAAATTCGTCTTTTGTTGTCTACTTTGGTTGTACCAGCATCTGATGTTGTGTTTTCAAAAGTGGCATAAGTATACAGTGTAATTATACCCCCCCCCCCGAAATTTTCTGTCAATTTCTTCATGCGTATAAAATGCATATTTTATATAGATTCAAATAAAAAAGACAGCTCGCATCTTTGTCGAACTGTCCATTACTTCTTCAGGCTGCGGATAAAAGTCATAAAAATTTCTCTTTCCTTCTCATCCAAGCCATCCCAAATCTCAAGTATTTCTTTTTGCTCTTTTGTCAGATCCAATCTGCTTTCATCATCTGAAAAAAATTGTGCGATTGTAATTTCAAAAGCATCACATATTTTTTCCAGATTAGCCATCGTCGGCATACTCTTCTGATTCAGCATATTTTCCAGAGCCGTCTGCGTTATTCCTGTAAGCTGAGCTAACCTATATTTTGTATATCCTCGCTTCCGGCATAGTTCCGCAATTCTTAACGGAATATACTCTTCCACACACAAGTATATACACCTCTCTTCTAGTCTATGATACCAATATTGTACCTGTTGACCAGAAGATTTATTAGACATTTATTTATTGATTATATACTCTTGTACGCAAGACTATTCAAGTAAAAAAATATAGCTGGACAGTCCACGATATTCAGTTGTTGCATATATTTATGATACTTTCTACGAGGAAATCTGTCAAATACATGTTGTTAAAAAATGATATTATAACTCAAAAAATCCTGATAGATAACTTTATCTATGCAGTTACCTATCAGGATGGGAATTTTATCTTCCACCACGATCAGCTCCTCTCTCCGGCTTCTGTTGATATTGTCAGCATATATGAAGTTTTGGCTTTATCTTGTAGTTTGCGAATATCCGTATAAATAGAAAAAGCCCTTTGAGAAAAGGATTTCTCCTCTCCCAAAGGGTAGTTTAACTTTTACTTAGAATTATCTTTTTTAATAACTAAGTTATAATTGCTATCATAATACAGTCCAAGTTCTCTACACATTCTATCGTTCACATTATCTAACGCTTTCTTATATTCTGCATACGTTGGAGACAGAACCATTAAATTAGGAATGAATATATCGTTATATCCTTTATTTTGTAACTCTTTCTGCATTTTTCTCTGTGCAATAAATGCTGGATGGTATTTCATTATACCGTTTTTCATTTTAGCACCTTTCCATACTTTTTCTTTTAGTCTTTCATATTCACTTTCACTCATATCACGATAATAGGCTATCATCTCATCTGCGGTTCTGGTTTCTTGTGCAATCCCACCTATCATCTTCGCACCTATTCCCATAATAAAAGGAACTTTCAATGTCGTTTCATCGCAATATTCTAATATATTATGTAGTGCCTGCTTCTGTTCCAGAGTCTTCAACCTTACATTAAGAAATGGTTTGAAATGACTTTTAAAATAATCTCCCCATTCTTTTCCCGGTAGCAAAGACTCAATTGCATTTTCAACGGTTTGATAATCAAGTGCCTCATTTGCTTTGTCTGCGTCACCATCATCTATAAATTGCTTCAAAGCTTCAAGTTCTGAGTCTTTTAAAACTTTTTCCTGCACTTTTTCTTGATAAATACGAAGAAGAATACTTTTGTCGCCAGTTTCCAAAAGGCTCTGTATGTCTTTAATACTAATACCGAGTTTTCTATATACTGAAATCTTTTTTAAAGTTTCAACATCTTGTGCAGTATAGTTACGATAACCATTGTTATCTTTATCCACTGACAGCAATCCTTTTTCTTCATAATACTTAACTGCACGCTTTGTCATTCCAACCTCATTTATAATTTCATTTAATAACATCCGATGCACCTCCTTATGATTTATGTTGATAGTATAAGCGTATACGCTGCGTGCAGGTCAAGAGTTTTTCGTCTTTCTTCTAAAAATGGGCAATCCCGATTTCAGGACTGCCCATTCATTCTGCCAATTATGCGATTTTTTCTTGCTTGCACCGATTTCTGCATCAATTGATGTAAGTTTGATGTAAATCGCTGTTTTTTTAGTTTTTTATCAAATGAAGTACGTCCCGTCTATTCGGTAAAACGGTACATCTTTACATCATCTTAATAGAGCTTTGCACCTGCTGGAATATGGTCATCAACCATCAGAAGATGGAGCTTTTCTTCGCCTTCTTCTTCGTGGATAGCACTGAGGAGCATACCGCAAGAGTCAATGCCCATCATCGCTCTCGGTGGAAGATTTGTGATAGCGATAAGCGTCTTTCCAACCAGTTCTTCAGGCTCATAAAAGCTATGAATACCGCTTAAAATGGTTCTGTCTGTGCCTGTTCCGTCATCAAGCGTAAACTGTAACAGTTTCTTTGACTTCGGTACTGCAACACACTCTTTAACCTTTACTGCACGGAAATCTGACTTACTGAATGTATCAAAATCAACAAATTCCTCAAATAAAGGCTCTACCTTTACCTTAGAAAAATCAATCTTTTCAGACTCAGTTTTTACATTTTTTTCAGGTGCTTCAGAAGCTGTATTATTTACATCATTTTTCTTATTTACACCATCTAAGGACTTCATTGTGGGGAAGAGCAGCACGTCTCTGATTGCCTCCGCTCCTGTCAGAAGCATACACATACGGTCAATGCCGAATCCAATACCACCGGTCGGCGGCATACCGATCTCCAATGCGTTCATAAAGTCTTCATCTGTTGTATTGGCTTCATCATCGCCCTGTGCAAGCAGTTCTTCCTGGGCTTTAAAACGTTCTCTCTGGTCGATCGGATCGTTCAGCTCAGAATAAGCATTTGCCATCTCCCAACCATTCATGAAGAACTCGAAGCGCTCTACATATTCCGGATTTTCTGGCTTTTTCTTCGTCAGCGGCGAGATCTCAACCGGGTGGTCCATAACGAACGTCGGCTGAAGCAGATGCTCCTCTACAAACTCCTCAAAGAAGAGATTCAGGATATCACCTTTTTTATGTCTCTCTTCAAACTCAATATGATGCTCTTTTGCAAGTTCTCTTGCCTGCTCCAGAGTCTCAACTTCATTCCAGTCAACGCCTGCGTATTTCTTCACTGCGTCAACCATTGTGATACGCTCGAACGGCTTACCGAGATCCATCGGGATTCCTTTGTATACGATCTGTGTCGTTCCGAGCACTTCCTGTGCGACAAAACGATACAGGTTCTCTGTCAGATCCATCATGCCGTGGTAATCTGTAAATGCCTGGTAAAGCTCCATCAGAGTGAACTCCGGGTTATGTCTTGTATCAAGACCCTCATTACGGAATACACGTCCGATCTCATATACCTTCTCGAGTCCTCCGACGATCAGTCTCTTCAGGTACAGCTCCAGGGAAATACGAAGCTTCAGATCTTCGTTCAGGGCATTGAAATGTGTCTCGAACGGTCTTGCTGCTGCTCCACCTGCGTTCTGTACAAGCATTGGAGTCTCAACTTCCATGAATCCTTCTCCGCTTAAGTACTTGCGGATCGCACTGAGAATCTTGGAACGCTTGATAAAGGTATCTTTAGACTCTGCATTCATGATCAGGTCTACATATCTCTGACGGTAACGGGTATCTACATCTGTCAGACCGTGGAACTTCTCCGGGAGGATCTGTAAGCTCTTGGAGAGGAGTGTCACTTTCTCTGCATGGATAGAAATCTCACCTGTTCTTGTTCTGAAAGCAAATCCTTCCACTCCGAAGATATCACCGATATCCGATTTTTTAAAATCAGCGTAAGACTCTGTTCCGATCGCATCTCTTGCAACGTATACCTGGATGTTTCCCTGTAAATCCTGAATGTTGCAGAAAGATGCCTTGCCCATGACTCTCTTAAACATCATACGTCCTGCAATTGCCACATGGATCGGGCTTGCGTCCATGATATTTCTTCTCTCTTCGTAATCCTTTTTAAGAGCTTCTTTCGCCTGCTCCTCATCCATTCCCTCTACGTTCGGCTCCTGGCGGTCTTTTAACAGCTCACTCTCATGTGCCTCGTAAAGACCTTTCACCTCAAGCGAATGATGTGTCTGATCGAACTTTGTAATCTGGAACGGGTCTCTTCCGTTCTGCTGCAGCTCTGCAAGTTTCTCGCGGCGAACCTTCAGTAAGTGGTTAATATCCTGTTCCTGTGTCTGCTGTGCCAATCTCTTCACTCCCTTTTCTTTGTATTTTATTAGATATTTCTCTGGATAGAAAGTACTTTGTACTGCATAATTCCGGCCGGTGTTTCTACATCGACAATATCATCCTTGTGCGCGCCGATCAGAGCTTTTCCTACCGGAGACTCATTGGAAATTTTTCCTTCCAGGCTGTTTGCCTCGGTGGAACCAACGATCTGGAACTCGATTTCTTCGTCATACTCCAGATCCAGTACGTCTACTTTACATCCGATATTGATCTTATCAGAATCTACTTCGTCCTCAACAACAACCTCTGCGTTTTTCAGGATTTTTTCGATCTCTTCAATTCTTGCCTCGATATCACGCTGCTCATCTTTTGCTGCATCGTACTCGGCGTTCTCGGAAAGGTCTCCCTGCTCTCTTGCTTCTTTGATTTTACCGGCAATTTCTCTACGTTTGTTTACTTTGAGATCGTGAAGCTCGTCCTCCAGTTTTTTCAGGCCGGCATAGGTAAGAATCGTTTTTTTCTGTTCCATTTTATACACCCTTTCTATCGTTTCTGTATCCAGTCATATCTGATTTTATTCTGTAAACTCTCCGGAAATGCGCTGTATTTTCAGTATTCCCGGTTGAAATAAGGATAGACTCCGCCTATCCTAACAATTAAAGTAGTATAAAGGATTGCCCACGGAATGTCAAGAAAAAAAGAAACGCAGGAAAGATTTTCTTTTTCACAAATCCTTCCTGCATCTTTCTCTTATTTTTCCTTTATTTTTCGGATGAGCTTCCTGTCAGTGCTTTCTTTTTCCAATTTCCTTTTTTATAGAAAATCAGCGTCAGAAGCGCACCCATGCACCAGCTTACCAGCATGGAAATCCAGAGTACCTGATATCGTCCGTTTGGCAGCTCCGGCGTTCTGGTCAGAAAGGCCAGACCGTATGCCAGCGGCACACGGATTACAACGGTAACAACCATCGAAATCCACATCGGGGTCATCGTATCGCCTGCTCCACGCATGACGCCGGAAAGCGACTGTGTTATTGCCATGGCAATATAGCCGACCGCAAGGATCTTCATCATATTGGCACTTAATGTTACGAGCTCTGTGGTATTCGTAAAGATTCCCATCAGATGATGGCCGAAAATAACAATTAAAAGGGTAATGGTCGTTGAGGTTCCGACTGCAATCAGTGTTCCCTGTTTTGCGCCCTGCTCTACGCGGTCCATACGGCGTGCACCGACATTCTGACCGGCATACGTTGTCATCGCGGTACCAAACGAAAAGTTCGGCATCATTGCAAAGCCATCGACACGCATGATGATAACATTCGCGGCGATAACCATTTCACCGAAGCTGTTGGTCAGCGACTGTACGATAACCATCGCCATGGAGAAGATCGCCTGGGTAATACCGGACGGCAGGCCAAGGCGGATAATTTCCATCGAATACTGTTTTTTCATTTTCAGGTATTTGGGCCTGAAATCAAAAATGTCGGTCATACGCATCAGACGCCACATGCAGAGTACTGCAGAAATTGCCTGCGCAATCACGGTCGCGTATGCAACTCCGGCAACACCCATGTGGAACTGGGAAACGAATACAATATCCAATACAATGTTGATGACCGTTGCCACCAGCAGATAAATCAGCGCCGAAATCGAATCGCCGAGTCCGCGAAGGATACCACATAGAATGTTATAGTACGCACTGCCGGCACAGCCCACCATCAGGATCACCAGATACGAGGTACACCAGTCGATGATGGAATCCGGTGTTTTCAGCATTTCCAGCAGCGGCCTTGAGAGGACGGCTCCCAGAATCATAATAATGATGGAAGAAATTGCTGTCAGCGTGACGCAGTTTCCGATCGTCATCGAAAGCTCTTTTCTTTGTTTTGCCCCAAAATACTGCGACACCATGACGCCGGCGCCGACGGAAATTCCGACGAACAAAACCAGAAGCAGGTTTAAGATCGGGCTGGCGCTTCCAACTGCCGCAAGCGCGTTGTCCCCGACATATTTTCCGATCACAATACTGTCAACCGTGTTGTAGAGCTGCTGGGCAATGTTGCCGATCAGCATAGGGATTGTAAAAGCTACAATCTTTTCCCACGGCTTTCCCACCGTCATGTCGGACGGTGCGAAAAGTTCCTTCATAGTCATACACTACACTCCCTCTTTAGTGTTTTTTGTCCCAATACCTCTGTTTATCAGTATAGCACAGAAAAAGCACCCATGATATATCAATATTGGCATATCATAGGTACTTTTTTGACTTATTTTTTATCCTCGTTCCCACTCATTCAGCATCTGTTCCAGCGCCTGCAGGCTCTCCACCTGATTGATCGCCGCGCGCAGCTTTGCCGAGTGCGGAAAGCCTGCCGTATACCATGCAACATGCTTGCGCATCTCGCGGATGCCGATCGCGCCGCCTTTGTATTCCACCTGCATCCGTGCATGGCGGAGCATCATTTCTTTTACCTCATGCTGGGTCGGCCTTGCAAGCGTTTCGCCTGTTTCCATATAATGAAGAATCTGTTTAAAAATCCACGGATTTCCTTCCGCGCCGCGTCCGATCATGATTCCGTCACAGCCGGTCTGCTCCACCAGTGCCTCGGCACTTGCCGCATCTGTCACATCGCCGTTTCCGATAACCGGAATCGAGACTGCCTCTTTTACCCGGCGGATGATATCCCAGTCTGCTTTTCCGGAATAAAACTGCGCTCTCGTTCTTCCATGAACCGCAATTGCGGCCACTCCGCAGTCCTCGAGGATCTTCGCAATTTCCACAGCATTCGCCGATTCTTCGTTAAAGCCCTTTCGAATCTTTACGGTTACAGGCTTTTTCACTGCCTTTACCATGCTTGTCACGATTTCCCTCACCAGATGCGGATCCTTCATAAGGGCCGAGCCTTCGCCGTTATTGACAACCTTTGGCACCGGACAGCCCATGTTAAAATCCAGAATATCAAACGGCCTTTCTTCGATCTGAGCGGCAATCTGCCCCAAAATCTCCGGATCACTGCCGAAAAGCTGCAGGGACACCGGATGCTCACCCGGATCGATCGTCATCAGATCCTCGGTATTTTTATTCTTATATAAAATTGCCTTCGCACTCACCATTTCCATACAGATCAGGCCCGCACCCTGCTCCTTGCACAGGACACGAAACGGCAGATCCGTCACCCCCGCCATCGGTGCAAGCACGAGTGGGTTCGGCATCTCCACGTTTCCGATTTTCAGCGGCGGCATCTTTTGCAGTGTACGTTTCTTATTTTCCATTCGGCTTCTCTCCGTCCTCTTCCATCAGCGCCTCCTCCGGCACCTCCTCACCGAGGAAGAAGACACGGTAATACAGCTCCAGGGATTCCAGCAGCTCCTTTTTTTCTTCCTGATACTGCTTAATCCGAAGCGCGCCGCCGATCTCGTCATACATCGCATCTGCGTCTACAGCCTCTGTCTCAAACTGCAGACTTCCGTCGCTGTCAAACCACATGGTAAAAATACCGCCGATTTCCACCGTAAACATAACACACATAACATGAAGCTCATCCTGCACAGACTGTGGCAGGGATGCAAAATCCTGGTTAAAATAATATTTCTGTTCGTATGCACTTGCTCCGCAGAGCACTACTTTTTCATTATCTGAATACATGATTTTTCCTTTCTCTTCCTTTTTCCGATCTCTCTATACGTAACTGTATAAGCCGCGCACCGAAACCTCGCCGGAATGCACCTCAACGATCGTTCCGTCCTCTTTTTGCACGCGCAGCTCACCGGTCGGCGTGATGCCAAGTGCAACGCCCTCGAACGGTTCCTTCGGATCGAGTACACGCACCGGCTGATCTTTGTTTGCAAGCACAGCCTCATATGCTTCCTTCAGCTCAGAGAGATCCCCTGCTTCCAGGAATTTTTCATAGTCCTCCTCAAATGCCTCCAGCACTGCTGCGACCACTTTCGCCCGGTTGACGGGATGACCCATTTCTATCGCCAGTGAGGTCGCAATCTCCGCGATTTCTTCCGGAAATTCCATCTGATTGACATTGATTCCGGTTCCGATGACAACATAATTGATATAATCAATCTGTGCGCTCATCTCTGTCAGGATACCACAGAGCTTTTTCCCATTCAGCACTGCGTCGTTCGGCCATTTGATTTTCGTATCGACACCGAGCGCTCTTTGCACACCCTGCACTACGGCAAGTCCCATTACAATCGTCAGCATCGGTGCTTTGGCCGGCTCAAGATCCGGGTACAGCAGAATCGACATCGAAACAGAGGTTCCCTCCGGTGATTTCCAGACTCTGCCGCGGCGGCCTTTTCCGGCAGTCTGCGTCTCGGCTGTTGTCAGGGTGCCGTTCGGCGCACCCTCTTCCGCCAGCCGCTTCGCCCACGTGTTTGTCGAATCCACCTCGCGGCTGTAATAAACCGTCTGTCCGACATATTTCGTATGCGTGCGGCTTTCCAGCTCATCCTTCGTTACGAGATCCGGCTCATTTAACAGACGGTATCCCTTATTCTGAACAGCCTCAATTTCGTATCCTTCTTCTTTCAACTGATTCATCATCTTCCATACTGCGGTGCGGGAAATCCCAAAATATTCACACAGCTCCTGTCCGGAAACATTTTTTCCGGATTCCCGCAGAAGACGCAGCGTCTCGGCTCTCTTATTTTCCAGCATATCGTATCTTCACACTCCTCGTGTCGCTTTCTCACATAAGAAGCACGCTTTCTTCGTTTCGTAAAATCAACAGCAGCGCTGCGGAAGAGTTTTCCGCAGCGCTGCTGTGCGTGTTTCTTCGTTATTCTATTATACACAGTCTATTCCGGTTTTTCCACCCAAAACTTTATGCTCCGAGGGTCGCTGCCATAACTGCTTTGATCGTATGCATACGGTTCTCTGCTTCTTCGAATACTCTCGACTGCGCAGATTCAAACACCTCATCGGTTACTTCCATCTCGTTCAGGCCGTAGCGGTCGTGGATCTCTTTTCCGATCTTTGTTTTCAGATCGTGGAAGGACGGCAGGCAGTGCAGGAATACGGCGGTATCTTTTGCATTTGCCATTGCTTCTTTTGTGACACGGTACGGAGTCAGATCGTGGATTCTCTCCTCCCATACGCTGTCCGGCTCACCCATAGATACCCAGACATCGGTGTAGATAACATCGGCATCTTTTGTTCCCTCTTTTACGTCCTCGGTGAGGGTGATGGTTGCACCGCTCTCCTTTGCATACTCCTCACACTGAGCCACAAGCTCTGCATTCGGGAAGTATTTCTTCGGTGCGCAGGCTACAAAATCCATTCCCATCTTTGCAGATGCAATCATCAGGGAATTTCCCATATTGTAACGGGCGTCGCCCATGTAAACGAATTTGATGCCTTTTAAATGGCCAAATTCTTCCTGGATCGTCAGCATGTCGGCGAGCATCTGTGTCGGATGATACTCATTCGTCAGTCCGTTCCATACCGGAACTTTCGAATATTTTGCCAGCTCTTCTACAATCTCCTGGCCGAATCCACGGTACTCAATTCCCTCATACATACCGGCAAGAACGCGGGCAGTATCTTTAATGCTCTCTTTTTTGCCGATCTGGGAACCGGTCGGATCCAGATACGTTGTCCCCATACCGAGATCGTGTGCAGCTACCTCGAAGGAACAGCGGGTTCTGGTGCTGGTTTTCTCAAAGATCAGCGCAACGTTTTTACCACGCAGGGTATCCACCGGAATGCCTTTCTTTTTCTTCTCCTTCAGCTCTGCGGACAGATCCAGCAGATAGGCAATCTCTTCCGGTGTAAAATCTTTCAATGTCAGAAAATCGCGTCCTTTTAAATCCATGGCTTGTTCCTCCTTATATCTGCATATGGTGTATTTTATTATTTCCTATACTGTGATGTTGGGTCAAAAGGTTTTTTGCCCCTTGGTTTCCTTGAATAGTCTCTATTATGAAACAGACCTGTTCATCTGTCAAGAGTAAAATGTATATTTTTACGTATTTTCTTTATATTATTCATATAATATGCATTTTTATGCACTTTAAAAACACTCTCTTTCCCTTTTTCCCGTTATCACGGCTGTCACCGGGGGCTCTTGTAACTGCGGACTTTTGTTCGCTGTCCATGAAAAATCTCCCACATCCGGCATCGCGCTTTCTGTGGGAGAATTCTCTTTTTCTTATCGATTTATCTCTATTTTACTTCTGCACTTCTTTTCCTGCCGGCACTTTCTGTTCCTCCACAATACCTTTGAATGTGGTGGCCAGACTTGCCAGTCCCTGCAGATCGGACGGAACAACAATCTTTGTTGCCTTTCCATTTGCCAGAACACCGAGTGCCTCGAGGCTCTTTAAGGTAAGAACAGCATCGTCTGCACCGGCTTCTTTGATCGCGCGGATACCATCGGCATTTGCCTGCTGTACTTTGAGGATTGCCTCTGCCTGGCCTTCTGCCTCACGGATCCGTTTCTCTTTTTCTGCCTCTGCGCGAAGAATAGCCGCCTGTTTTTCAGCCTCTGCATCGAGGATGGCCGACTGTTTTTTACCTTCGGCAACAAGGATGGTCGATTTTTTCTCTCCTTCTGCAATCAGGATTGCTTCACGGCGTTCACGCTCTGCCTTCATCTGTTTCTCCATTGCTTCCTGAATGGCTGCCGGAGGCATAATGTTTTTCAGCTCGACACGGTTTACTTTAATTCCCCACGGATCGGTCGCGATATCAAGCGCAGCCTGCATCTTCGTGTTGATGATCTCACGGGATGTCAGCGTTTCATCAAGCTCCAGATCTCCGATGATGTTTCGAAGCGTTGTTGCCGTCAGGTTTTCAATTGCCATCAGCGGATTGACAACACCGTATGCAAACAGCTTCGGATCGGTAATCTGGAAGAATACAACGGTATCAATCTGCATCGTAACATTATCTTTTGTGATAACCGGCTGCGGCGGGAAATCCACCACCTGCTCTTTTAAATTCACGCGGATGGCCACGCGCTCGATAAACGGAACTTTAAAATGAAGACCGGTTGCCCAGGTGCCTTTGTATTTTCCAAGGCTCTCAACAACGTAAGCACTGGCCTGCGGCACGATCTTCACACACGATGCTGCAATAAACAGTACAATCACAAGAAGCACAATCAATAAAATTCCTGCAACTCCTCCACCACTCATGTTTCATTTCCTCCTTCTTTTTCTTTGACCTTTACAATCAGCTTGACGCCTTCCACACGGAGCACTGCAACAACAGTGTCCACGGGAATCGTGCCTCCTTCGTTTTCTGTCCGCGCGGTCCAGATATTTCCGCCAAGCGAAACCTTTCCGGTTCCCGCAAGATTGGAGATTTCTTCCGTCACGACTCCTTCCATGCCAACCACACGGTCCACGTTCGTCTTCAGTGTATCCTTATTCAGAAAGCGAACGGCGAACGGACGTGTAAAAAACAGAAGTACCAGCGATACAACAAGAAACAGTACGATCTGAATCACAATCCCTGCTCCGCACATGGCAGCGATCAAAGCAACAAGCGCCCCACCTGCAAACCAGATCGTCGCAAGACCAAGTGTTGCTGCTTCAATCACTAAAAAAACGACGAGTGCGATCAGCCAGTAAACCGGCAGGTAAGCTGTAATACCCATGCGTTTTTCCCCCTTTCTGAAAAAATTGGCTGTTGTATTCATCATACTATAATGATGAAAAAATAACAAGCAAAGTTAAAAACATTCAGAAAAAAGAAAGATTTGTCAGGAATCGTCTACAGACTGTCAATTCCAAGCCGGGACATGAAAACGAGGATGGCTGACAAAAAACCATATGCGTGAATACGTAAAAATAATACGAGGGTGAAGCTTAATAGTTTCCAGAATACCGATTTGATTTGAACTACGTAATGCAGGCAATTCCATATCGTCAGAGTTTTTCGAACAAACGGATCTGACCCATATTGTTTCAGCAGCTTTCTGACCGCAGAAACATTTTTTCCTTCATATGTCATCTCTTCCTTCGCCAGATACATTGCACCAATCACCAGGTGAAACAGCATCAGGTCACCATAATATACAGAACGTCAACCTTCTTTCATTGTACGCCAGTACATGTTGTGATAAAATTATACAAATATCAGTTTTTGTAATTTTTTTAATATAATACAAACAAGCCACACATAACACTGTACGAAAGGATCACAGCAAATGAAAACTCCTAAAATTGATTTTGTGATTACATGGGTAGACGGGTCAGATCCTGTCTGGGACATGCAGCGGCAGGAAACCTTAAGAAAGCAGGGAATCTTTGTGGATGAATCTCTGGATAACAGTACCGCAAGATATCGCGACTGGGATATTTTGAAATACTGGTTCCGTGGTGTTGAAACATTTGCACCATGGGTCAACCAAATTCATTTTATAACCTATGGGCATCTGCCGAAATGGTTAAAGAAAGAGCATCCCAAACTGCATATTGTGCGGCACGAGGATTTTATTCCTGCGGAATTTCTTCCTACCTTTAGTTCCCATCCGATTGAGTGGAATTTTCATCGCATTGAATGGCTGACAGAAAATTTTGTTTATTTCAATGATGATATGTTTCTCATAAAAAAAGTTTCTCCGGAAGATTTTTTTAGAGACGAAAGACCTGTTGACATGCTTGCGCTTCAGCCAGATGTTGCAAATGCAGATGACCAGATTATGCCGTATATCTATCTGAACAATGCGATGGTTCTCGCCAAATATTTCGATAAACAGGAAAATATGAAGAAACAGCCGGGCGCATATTTTCATCCCGGCTATCCGTTGATGTATTTCGGATATAATCTTCTGGAAATGGCATTTCCGCGGTTTACCGGTTTTTATACCGTACACGGGCCATCCCCGCTAAAAAAAGAGTCCTACCGTTTCTTCTGGAAAAACGAAGAAGAGCTTTTGCATCGTGTCTGTTGCCATCCCTTCCGTCACAAAGAAGATATCAGTCAGTATGTTCTACGGGAATATCAGAAGCTGAGCGGAAATTTTGTTCCAAAGAATATTCATAAATTCTGCCGATACTTTAATCTGCAGCCGGAAAACCCGGAGCTGGTGAAGACGATTACGAAGCAGAAGTCAAAATGTATTTGTATCAACGACAGCAACTTTGAAATCCCATATGAAAAAGTAAAACAGGAATTAAACCATGCATTTTCTATCCTGTTTCCGGAAAAATCACAGTTTGAGAAATAAAAAACTGTTTTTCTGTTCGTTCACGTGACAGATTATAAAGCAACATGTATTTTAATTAAAATTGTAATTTTTTACCTCAGATCTATTGACATGTGTGTGATTTTATTTCTATAATAATTTTGTAATAAAAAGAATTTTCACAAGAAAGGAAATTACTGACCTATGACTAAAACTTATAAAAAACCTGTTGTCTCTATCGACACCGGAATGGCAGAAGGCGTTTATGCGGCAAGCGGCCAAGGAACTCTGAATGTTACTTACCACGGCGTGTGGGATCGCTGGGGCACAAATGGCGGTAAAGGTCTTGCAATGGCAGACTGGTCAGGTATTAACGGAACGATCACATTGAACATTACGTTCAACGACACGGTTGATCAGGCGGAAACGGATGATGCATCTGTACAGGCATCCTGCTCCGGAAAGACTGCTACGTTTACCTTTGCCAGCACAGCATCAAATCCGCTGACGATTGGTATCCATTTAAATCACGGAACCAGCATCGACGATCTGAAGATGACCGGCTTCACCTACTCGGTAAGCTAAAAAGCAAACCTGCTCTAAAAACTTTGATAACTGTTCAGAGCCAGGTCTTGCGGTTGTTAGTGCTAAAATTACCGATTCATCTTCAGCAAGTTATCAAAAGAAAAAGCAATGAGGTGCGTCCCCATTGCTTTTTCTTTTTTTATCTTTAAAAATCCTTCTCCATCTCCGCGATCTCCGTTTCACCCACCACTTCGCACTTCTTATCCCGAATCGCATACACTCTCGTACAGATCCCGAGTACCGTAGGCCGATGTGTCGTTACAATGCAGGTTCGCGGATACGTATCCGTCATAATATTGTTCAGCACCTTCCGCTCTGTCGCCACATCAAGTGCTGAGGTTGCTTCATCCAGCAGCAGAATCGGTGATTTCCGAAGCAGTGCGCGCGCAATCGAAAGCCGCTGTGCCTGCCCTTCTGAAAATCCGCCACCGCGTTCTTTCACCATACTCTCAATACCGTCTGGCAGTTTTTCCACAAAATCCCAGGCACATGCCAGCTTTAATGCCTCCATAATCTCTTCCTCCGTTGCTTCCGGCTTCACATTCCGCATATTTTCCGCTATTGTTCCCGAAAACATCGTGTTTCCCTGCGGCACGTAGGAAAACAGCTTTCGCGTAGACGGCGACAGGGCAAGCCTCTGCGATGGTTCCTCTCCTGCACCGATCCAGGCTTCCCCCTCCTGCGCACGCAGCAGGGACAAAATCAGGCGGAGCATGGTTGTTTTCCCCCCTCCCGACGGGCCAACCAGTGCAATAATCTCATGCGGCCACGCTTCCATCGAAGCATTCGAAAACACTTCCGTCCCTGTGTGATACGTATAGCAAAGATCCTGCATCTTAAGTCCGATGCCTCCCGACTGATATTTCTCCGCAAACCATTCTACTTCGCCATCCGCACTGTAATCCTCCTGCGGCATCTCTACGATATCCATCAAACGGCCGGCTGAAATGCCGAGTGATATCGCCGACGGCACAAGACTCACCAAAGAGTTGACCGCACCGGTCAGCGTACCGGAAAGGGACAGAAACATGGTCATCGTTCCATAGGAAATTGCTCCGCTCCAGACACGGTAAATTCCCCAGCCATAGCAGCTGTAGGAAACAACGTAGCTGATCAGCGTCATCAGAAGTGATGTTGCAATGGACATTTTCTGGAAATCGAGCCGCATTTTGATATAGTCCTGCTGCAGATTTTTCAAACGATTTACATAAAAACGGATCATATCGAATGCCTTAATCGTCTGAATGTTGGAAAATGCCTCCTGGTTGAAGCCGTACAGCTTCGCGCTCATCTGTGCGCTCCGCTGATTGTTGTTTGTCATACGCCGCAGCAGCGGGCGCGACAGCAGGGCACTGAACGGGATTCCGAGCAGTGCAAAGACTGCAAATGTCGGATCGTAATGAACAACAACTGCCAGTGCACTGATAAATTTTACCGTGTAAATCACAAGATTCGGCAGCCAGTTCAGAATACCTCCGGAAATGTTCGATGCGTCCGAGCTCCAGCGTGTAACCAGATCGCCCGTGTGATAAGTGGTTAAGGATTCCCAGTCCGTCACCAGAATTTTTTCAAAAATGTCATTCTGGATTTCCCGGTCTACTTTCAGGTTAATCATCGTCGAGGCATAACTGGTCGCCTGGGAAATCAGGGTATTTCCAAAGGAAAATCCTATCATCAGCGCAAAGGTCTGAATCAGCTTTCCTGTCTGGTGGCCTGTGATGATATCGACAAGATCCTTTGAGATCACACTCGATGCCAGTGAAACACCGGTTCCGAAAATGCCAAGCGCCGTATAAAAAAGCATGGCTTTCCAGTACCTTCTAGCGTACTGAAAAATCCAGCGAAATTCCTTCCACATCTTCTGCAGCATTTCTGCCTGAAGGTATTTCCCTATCTTCTGCCGAAGCTCCTTCATGATTCATCCTCCTGCGCCTGTTCCTTTGGAATCCTTTTTTTCATATTTTTCATACAATCGTCCGATCCTGCTTTCTGCCTTTTTTCATCCTCCTCGATCTGCCGCCGTATCGTTTCTACCGCTATGTCATTCTTTGTGCATCGCAGAAAGTAAACCGGCTTTTCCTTTGCAACCGCTTCTGCGAATTTTAAATTTTTTACCATCAGCTCTGCGGTCCAGGGTGGGGAAATCATGCGCTGCATCACGCGGAGGGTTTTCTGTTCTTCTGTCAGAGAAACCAGTTCTTCCGATGGCGCCTTTTCTAACAGTACAATTCCACCCAGCTCTTTTTTCTCCGCCGTAAAGATTTTTGATGTTCCGCACCACGGGATGCCATAGACAACGAATTTCTCTCCCTCTTTTCCGATCAGGTTCAGATCCCCGTTCAGAAACGGTGTCGCAAACAATTTTTTCCAGAGTGCCGTGTGGGTTGATTTTCCCATCCCCGACGGACCGGAAAACAGCCAGGCTTTTTCAAGATACAAAAGGGATGCCGAATGCAGTGCAAACATTCCCCTTCGCTGCGCCAGAAACAGAAATACCGGGCGGATTGCAAGGAAGAGGGAATCCTGCTCTTCCTCGTTGATAGGGCAGCGATAATAAATCCGCGCATAACTGCCGTCTTCTTTCATCCAGATTTCGTAAATATTCTTCAGTGTATCGAACCGGAAAACATAGCCCTCCTCCCAGATGGCAACCGTCAGATCCCTGTTGCGGATCAGAATGGTTCCGTTCTGACGGCTCCCTGGCAGACGTTCTGCCAGTTCCAGGATAAGATCCGGGATTGCTTTCTCCGGATTTCCGCCATCTGTCATGCGAAATGCATCAAACTGCTTCGGAATGCATCCTTTTTCTCCATAGACTTCGATTTTTATTCCCGCAATATGCAGCCGCCCCTCACAGCTTCCCTTCGGACAGCCCAGTTCCCGGCGCACAGCGCCAAATACAAGCAGTTCCTGTACAAATGCCTCTATATCCTTCGCCAGTTCTCCCTGCTCCTCTTTTGGGATCTCATAATATGCGGCCATCTTGTCTGTCAGTGCTTCCACCGTCTGCGGCTGTTCCAGCATCTCCCATAACCTCAGAGCCGTTTCATTCAGTTCCATTCCACGCTTCTGGTCTGCAATTTTCTGTCCATAGGGCAAAAGATAAACGGTTTTTCCGATTTTCTGCAGCAGATATCCTTCCTGTCTTCTGATTCTCATTTTTTGTTCCTTTCTGTCTTTTCGCTCCGGAAAAGAGATGCTATAATAAATCTATCTTTTTTTCAGAACGGAGTTTCCATATGTATACCTACGACATTGAACAGCTCTTAAAAGACGGCTCCGCGATCCGGCTGAAGCCGCAGGGCTACAGCATGTATCCGCTTTTTCATCCCGGACGGGATGAGGCCGTCATTGAGGCGTATCCGATTCATCTTCTCCGCCGCGGCGATGTCATTCTTTACCGCCGTGAACAGAGCATTCTTGTGCTTCACCGGATCTGCCGCATTACTTCGGATGGCTTTTATCTGGTCGGGGACAATCAGACCGAAATCGAAGGGCCGCTCCGCCCGGATCAGATCCGTGGGAAGCTGACAGGTGTTGTGCGCAACGGGAAATCGTTTTCTGTCTCTCATCCGGTCTACCGCATGCTTTCCTCTCTCTGGCTGTTCCTGCGCCCCATCCGCCCGTTTTTCTGGCGTATCATGGCACTTTTTCGCAAAATTTCTTCCGGGCGGTAAGCCTGCAAATGACAGGCTGCCGCAAAAAATCATCTGCTTCCGCTTCTTTTCATTCCCCGCACCATTTTCACAATACTCTGGAGTCTCCAGCCTCTTCCAAAGAACACACCATTTAGTGCCAGCGGCACCAGAATACAGAGGACAAAACAGAAGATAAATGGCGTCATTCCACCGTTTCCATAGATCAGCGGTATGATCCTTCGCGTCACTGCGACTTCCAGGATCATCACCGCAGTGTATTCGCCCAGATCCCTCGCATAGCGTATCGCTTCCTCTTTCATTCCCAGAAAATCCCGGAAAAAGATAACGTAGCGATAGGAGATCTGCAGCAAATAGGAAAGTAAGGTTCCAAGAAGGACTCCTGTCATGCCATATGGTCTTACAAGTGCAAGCGATACGACCAGATTCAGAACCGCACTTGATGCGCCTGCATTTTTTTCTTTTTCAAACAGTCCTGTTACCCCCATCATAAGACTGAGCGGCAGTCCCATGATTTTGATCAGCAGCACCACAATACAAAGCACTGCTGTTTCCCATCCAAGCTCATACGCGGGACTCAGCCAGATATCGCAGATAAACGGAGTAATCAGTGAAAAAAGTCCGGCTGCCACGACGGAAGAAATGCAGAAGAACACAAAGGTCAGCTGCCGCAGAATTTCATAATTCCGCCGATAATTCTTTTCGGTAAAGTAATCCCCGATAGTCGGCTGAATCGTGTTGGCCAGAATCGTAAGAATATTGATAATCGCCTGCGTAATCATGCTGTAGTTCGCATACCGTCCTACTGTACCGACACCGATGAACCCGGAAATAATCAGGTTATCGGTACAATTCAGCATTTTGTCCGAAACCCTGGAGATAAACACGTTTTTCAGATCCTTTAAGATCAGCTCCTTAAAGAAAGAGGAACCTTTTTCTTTCCGCAGCTGATGAAGAAACGGATATTTCCGTTCCACATACCAGTTAATCCAGATGTTCAGCATCACCTCTGTCACAATCCCAATGCCAAGTGCCAGAAGATAATTCTGTTGATATGTCACAAGAAGAATAATCGCCAGATAGCTTACAACATTTAAAATCAGGCCGGCGATACTCGCAATGTATTCCTTCTGGTCTGCAATTAAAAGCGATTTTCGATCGGTGAGCAGATAGGAAAGTACCGTGCGAATCAGCCACATAGCGTACAGTATCCGAATATACGCTAAGGAGTAGCTGTTGTTTTTCATAAACAGATGAATCAGCGGAAGCAGCAGCATTCCCGCCGTGAATACAATCACCGCAAAAATACGGTACGCCTTCCGGTACAGGTTCATCAGCGCTGCAATCTCATGCTCATCCTTCCTTGCAAGCGCTCCGTACAGATGATAAACAATGGCTGTCGAAATGCCGAGCTCTGTCACGGACAGGATGTTGATAACATTGGAAATGACTCCGTTCATGCCGACAAGTTCCGCACCCATATACAGATTCATCGCCCGCTGGCTGAAAAATCCAAGAATCAGGAGTGCAAACTGCGAAAACATACTGAAAAAGCTGTTTCGAAATAGATTTTTAATCCGCATGATGTCCTCCTTTTCTTTGTTATGTACTCTCATTACTTTTTTCTGCTGTTTTTCTGGTTTTTACTGTTTCGAAATGGTATGATGGAATGATACGGCACCGTTTTTACAGAAAACCAGGCGATCAAAAATGTTTTTGCCATTAGAGTGTGTCTGAAAAAAGTTTGCAGATTGCGGAAATGATTTTTCAGACGCGCTCTGGTTTATATCTGCCTGATCAGAAAGGATTTTTATGAAAAAAAGAGCTTTTTCCCGTATTTTATTCTCGCTTCTGCTCCTGTTGTTTCTCATCCTGTTTGCTTTTCTTTGCATCTGCGCTTTTTATCATGTCAGTTATACACCGGAAGCGTGTACGGAATCCGCAGATGAATTGTCCAATCCGTATATCGGATTTTATTCGATGTACGGCTATGTTCTCGGAAACGATACACTCTCCAATCTTCCCGACCCGGATTCCAATCCCGAAGAGACACCCGGACTTGTGATGCTGGAACTGAATCTGCGCCGGTTTGCCGATCAGGATCTTTCCGATCCGGCACTTGCACAGCTTGACACGATTTTGTCCTCCTGGCAAAAGCACGGAAATTCGATGATTCTGCGCTTTCTGTACGACTGGGACGGCAAAGCGAAAGAATCGGAACCGCAAAGCCTCAACCAGATTCTGCGCCACATGGATCAGACTGCTGCAATCGTAAACCGCTACACGGACAGTGTTTTTCTGATCCAGGGCATTTTTGTCGGTAACTGCGGAGAGATGAATGGCTCCGACCATCTGTCCGATGAAGACTGTTCCATTCTGATGCAGCATCTGGCAGACGTGATCAATCCTTCGATTTTTCTGTCCGTCCGCACACCGGTACAGCGACGGAAGATTCTGAACTCGGCAGAACTGCCTTCCGCAGAAACTGCTTTTGACGGCTCGCTTTCCTCCCGCCTCGGGCTTTTCAATGACGGAATGCTCGGAACAGCAAACGACACCGGCACATACGGAGATACGCCTGCCTCTGCGGATGCTTACCGCTCTGCCTGGGTGCGCGAGGATGAGCTGGACTTTCAGAACAGGCTCTGCAATTTCGTCCCAAACGGCGGCGAGGTGATTCTCGACAATCCCTTCAATGACCTTGCCCATGCCCTTTCAGATCTCTCCCGGATGCATGTTTCTTATTTGAATTCGGAGCATGATCCGGCAGTTCTGGATAAGTGGAAAAATTCGGTTTACCACGATGAAGCTTCGGTTTTTGACGGTATCTCCGGCTACGACTACATTGCACGCCACATGGGTTACCGCTATGTGGTGCGTAACACTGCCCTGCATCAGTCCCGGCTGAATATCGAGCTCGAAAATGTCGGTTTTTCCGTCAGCTACCGCAGACTGGATCTGGAAATCACCCTGGTTTCCGATGAAGGAAAGCTTTTCTCCTTCCCGCTTTCCGGGGATTCCAGATTCTGGCTCCCCAAAAATACCTCAGAGCTTTCGGTTTCACTTCCGTTCCGTGAACTGGAAAAGGGAACCTATACGGTATATTTTCGGATGACCGATCCGTCACTTTGGCGGGAAATCCAGCCTGCCAACACGTTTTCCCATGATTCTTACGGATTCCGGCTCGGAACACTGAAGCTGGAAAAGCTGCTCTGATACGTGCCCAGAAACACACGCCCGCTTTCCGCATTCTGATTGGCGAACAGGAGCGGACGCCCATCCCGCCTGCGGTATAATGCCAGAAACATTTTTTTTGATTCTGCCACCGCAGGCAGCTTGATTTGCCGGCAAAGCACGGTGGTTTCTCCGCTGTTCCAGGTTCTGGCATCGGTATGGATCCGATATGTTTCCTTCTTTTTGTTCTCCTCTTCTATCTCCAGAAAGCAGTCGGCTTCTTCCGTCAGCCCGGCAAATCCGTGGTTTTCCAGGGTAATCCGCATCCAAATCATCTGACCGGAAGAATCTTCCCCCATTTTCCACATGCGATTCTCTTTTTCTGAAAGAATTTCCACATTTTCCACTACAAACCGGTAACCAAGACGTTTCCCCACAGCTTCGAAGCCGGACACACCGTTTATGGTTTCCTTTTTCCATTGTTCCAGCAGCTGCAGGTCATACGTGCTGTTCAGATAGGAAATGTGCATCTTTTCCAGATCCCTGATCGCTTCCGCGGCAGAAACATTCTCTTTTCCCGCTGCACGATGTACTGCCTCTCCGCCGCAGAAATGGCCGCGCATCGCCACGCTCTGCCAGACAAGCTCTGCTTCGCGGCTCTGTGGTTCCTGCCCCGGCGTTTCCATCGCCAGAGTACCGTATGTACCAAGATCGGTTTCCGATCCGAACATCCCATCGTTATACAGAGTCAGATATTTTTTCTCTTCTTCTGTAAAGTTTCTTGCCAGCTCCCGCCACTGGGAGGGTCTGCGCACCGCAAGCGGACAGGCGCCTTCCAGCGCATCTTGCATAGTCCGAACCAGCGTCCGGAACCCGTCCGGTGTCAGATACCGGGATCCATGCATTTCTCCCCAGTTTCCGATCAGGATTCCCTGCACAACATAGATATCTTCCGAAAATTCCCGGATTGCCGCGCCAAGCTGCCGCATATGTTCCTGTACGGTTTTGATGCTGCCCGGCTCGCGTTCCAATCCTTTTCCTTCCAGATCATAGGCAAACCGAAGGATCATTCCCTTCTTTTGATCCCGGAAAAATGCAAGAATTTTCCGCACCCACGCCATCGACTCCTGTGGGATCCTGCCGGTTCGAAATGCTCCGATCCCAATCCGCAGAAGTACAAGCTCTTCTTCCTTACAGGCAAGATACAGGGGTTCGTCTGTTTTTGCCGCATCAAACGTATACAAATGGTACCAGCCGCAGCCCGGATTCTGTACCGCACCTTTACACTCTGCAAAATCTGCCCGAGAGAACGCGGGATCACTCGCCGGTTCGCTCTGTGCTGTTTTCTGCTTTTTCAGAAAACGGTTCCATTTTTCTTTCCACATCTTTTCGCCCTGCTCCCGCATCCATCTTTAAAACCTTACACCGGAAAATCACGGCCAGTACGCTGTAGAACATCCGCGTCATATACCAGATGGGTTTCAGCCCGGAATGCATGCTTGTTCCCGAGGTCCGGATATGCATGACTGCCGGAATTTCAACCACTTTAAAATCAAGCAGCATCATCTGTGTGATCATGTTGGTATCCGGATATTTGTCATCAAAATGATTGTATTTTGAATAATAAAGCACTGCCTTGCGGCTGAGCCCCTGCAGTCCTGTCGTCGGATCTGCAATCCATCTTCCCGTCGCGATGTGCAGCATGCGCCGGAACAGGCGGAATGCCAGCTTTTTTGCAAAGCCTACCGAAAACTCTGCGCTTCCATCCATAAAGCGGGATCCCAGCACAATATCCGGTGTTCTTCCGTCTGTATCTTTTTCTTTCAGTTTTTCATAAATTTTTCGAATGTTGCATACATCATGCTGACCGTCCGCATCCATCTGGATCACGTACCGGTAGCCCCTGCGGATCGCATATTTATAGCCAAGCTGCAGACCGCTTCCGTAACCGAGATTGAAAACATGCGTTACTACCGCATAGCCGCGCTGTTTTACCATCCAGTTTGTGTTATCGGAGGACGCATCGTTCATAACCAGTACATCTACCAGCTCCGCGATCTCCGGCTGTGCCAGCTGATCCATCACTTTTCCTATGTTTTTTTCTTCGTTGTATGCCGGAATAATCAGTAATACTTCTTTCTGCTCCATAATTCCCGCCTCACTTCATCAGATCCAGCATCCGCTGAATTTCCTCTGTCTGTCCGTTCCCTTTCTGTTTTGCTGCCGCCACAATCCGCTCTTTTTTTTCGGTATCATCGATCAGTTCTTCTATTTTCCGGGCAATGCCCTCCGGGGTCAGCAAGCAGAGCAGACCATCGACTCCATCCTCTATCTGCTCACGGTTTCCTGCACAGTCTGACGCAATCACGGCACAGCCAAGCGCCTGGGCCTCCTGAATGGCAATGCTTTTCCCCTCAAACCGTGTCGCATGTACATAGAGATCACACTGTGCATAGTAGGGAAACGGATTTTCCTTTATGCCAAGCAGAATAAAGTCCTTCTGCAGTCTGAGCTCTGCAATCTGTTTTTCAAGAGCCTTCCGTTCTGGACCTTCGCCCACAACATACCACCGCGCCTTGTATCCGGCATCTCTGATCTGTTTCATTGCCAAAATAGCGATATCATATGCTTTCTGGTGTGCCAGCCTTCCAACCGTTAAAATACGGACACCGTCATAAGAATCCGAAAAGCCACCCGGCTTTTTAGCCTCTCTCTCGATCCGCTCTCTGTCTATGATATTGTGAAAAACCTGCATTTTTTCTTCATACTCCGGGTAAAACTCCAGGAAATGGCGGCGTGTCTCCCTGGAAACCGTATAGATAACATCCATTTTCTCGTAGCAGTCGCGGTCCATTTCCCGTGTATATCCGGAATCGCCGTAAGCAATATGGACAAATGCAGCTTTTTTCTTTGCATTCACGTGATCCGCAACGTAATAAGCAGAGCCGTCTTCCAGATAAGCAACCGCAAGATCAAAGGTTTCATCCAACCGGTCTGCCCCGTCCGAAAGGACTCTCCAGAGCAGTTTATCCGGCTGAATTTTCCCCGCCTTCTTCATCACGCGCAGATTCTTCATCAGATACCTGATTTTTTCCATGGTGTGTCCGTGCCGGAACAATGCCATCACCGATGTCTGCAGCAGTTTTCGCCTTCCTGCACCGGAGAGTACGGAATCCTCACAGATCCTTTTGTTTTTTATATGAACTTCCGGCGGCACCCTTGAAATCATTTCCCCCTGTCCCAGCAGTACATACAGCGAAATTTCATATTTCTCTGTATCCAGATGGTTCAGAAGCTCCAGCAAAGCCGTTTCTGCTCCTGCACGGCCAAGCGTATTGATTACAAACAGTATTTTTTTCATAAGTCTCTTGCCTGCTTTCCTGTCAGACGTTCCAGCTCTTTTATGATTCTCTCATTCTCCTGGTTCAGCAGAGAAACCTGCATTGCCAGTTCCTGATTTTTCATCAGCAGAGAAGAAATCTGTATTGTCATCTGATACATGCCCCACACGACAAGGAACCCGGTAAGCAGCAGCACCGCCAGACTTCCCAGACTTAAGCGGCTGCTCCAGCCGGAGAACTTCGGAACCGCACCGCTTAAGATTGCCGCAAGGCCGAGCAGCTCCCAGGTAACCGCCAGATTTATCGTCAGTTTCTTTTTCGCATGCAGCACAAACGTCACTGCCATAATCCCAAGCCCTGCCAGGATCACACAAACCTTTATAATTGTCGCTGTACTCATCGTTTCATCTCATCCTTCTGTTTCTGCTCTTCTGCCCTCTGAAATACCAGACCGGATGGGCGCTTTCCTTTCCCGTGCCTGATCAGATTTCCGCGGCAGAAAACGTGCGCATCCATATTTTTTTCCACCCATCGCAGTCTCGCAAACGCCACGCTCCATCCTGCAAACGATCCTGCTATGACCCCAGCCCCATACCAGACGGCCGGCAGATGGGTAGCAATCAGGCTGCCGATCCAGGTAACAAGACAGAACACAATCGCCGTCAGGATTGCGCCGGTCAGGTCATCGAAATAATACAGAAAAATGATTTCCGCATACATAAGGAACAGAATAAAATATCCAACTGCAAGGGACGGATAAATTTTCATGGTCATGCCGGAAAAGCCTTCTTGCGGCAGGAAAATCACGCAAATCAGATATATCACAACGGAAATCATAAACTGAAGGCGTGCAAGCGTCATCAACTCACTGGAAAGCTGGCGGAACATCCGCTTTTTTGCATTTTCAATATCGGCTCCCTTTCCGCCAATCACCGCCTCGGAATACAGCTTGTATTTCTCATGGAAACGCATTTCGACGCGTGCAATGAAAATAATCGATGCCGAGAGATTGGTAAACATGGCAAGGCAGGAAGCCATGTCATATGGCTGATTGCAGACAAAGCTCTTTACCAGCTCCATCCGCATATCGGTTGTCCAGAACACAAAGTTATGGATATACAGCCCCAGAATATACAGAAAATTCGAAAAAATCAGTTTCCAGTATTTTCTGAAATACTGCAGCACCGGCCGGTAGCGGTTACTGTTTTTGACAAAATACCGCCGGATCAGGGCGTTTTCCAGTGTTGCCGTCACAAAAAATCCAACCGTCAGGGAAAATAGCATGCTGCGCGTCGTCTCCCATTTCATGAGGAAATGCAGAATCAGTGCCAGGACAAATGCAACCAGCATTCCAAAGAAGAAATACTGTGAAATCCTCTGATAATCCTTACAGATGGAAAGATAAATCATGGAATAGAAAACCAGCACCAGGCTGATATAGCCACAGAAACTGCAAAATACATACGCCGTTGACACCTTCCCGACAAAATGCTCCCACAGACAGAACGGAATGCCGACCAGACAGCTCAATCCGATATTCAGAAGCATTCCGATCTGATAGCACGGCAGGATGTCCTGATACCGTTCCTCGTAGATCACGTCGGACATATAACGGGACAGCACCGCATTAAACGGTGATGCCGTCAGTAACGCAAAAATAAAGATATAGAGAATCGTACAGGAAAACAGCTCACGCGTGGCATAGCCGACACTGGAAAATTCAAGCAGCTCTTCCATTAAGATCAGATTGAGAATGACAACCATCATCGGCGCAATCGTTACAACGGTACTGTAGGAGAATCCAATCAGGTTTGTCGTAATGGTATTTTTTTCAAAAATCCGATTCAGGCGAACGCCGATTCCTGCCATGCCATCTATCCCCTTTCCACCTTGCGGTGTTTATTTTATTTCTGTTTTTCCGGCAGCTTTACCGGTTCCTCCTGCCATTTCTGGCCCATCTGCTCCGCAAAATCGCGGTAAATCTCCCAGTATGTTTTCTGCATATATTCCACACGGTATTTCTGCATAACACGGCGGTATCCGGTTTCTCCCATTTCGAGGCGTTTTTTCTCACCGGCCGCCATATCCAGCATTGCCTGTGCGATTTCTTCTATATTCATGATATGCGTAACTATTCCGGCTGCGCCGAAATCATCGCTCTCACCGTAGATCAGACCATAGCAGTTTCCGACATCTGTCGCAATAACCGGCTTGTGTGCCGCATAGCTCTCCAGAATCGTCAGCGGCTGGCCTTCGCTGATGCTGGTCAAAATCGTCACATCCATTCTTCCCAGATAATCCCGGATATTGATTCTTCCGGTAAATACCACGTCCGGAACTTCCAGATCCGATACGAGCTGGAAGCATTCCTCGGCATACTCCCGGTCCTCCTCCCATGGTCCCATGATCCAGAGCTTCAGTCTTCTGTCGCGCTCTTTTGCAAAGGCAAATGCCTGGATCATCGTTTTCACATCCTTGATGGGTGTGACACGAAGAACTGCACCGATGTTCACCATTCCCGTATCCTCTTCGGTCTTTCCCGGGATATTCTGAAGATTTTCCACACGGATTCCATTCGGTGTGACCATCGTCTTTTCCACCGGACAGCCAAGCTCAACCTGCAGCTCCCGCGCGTGCTCAAACAGGGAGGTAATCAGAGTTCCCTCGTTGTACGCCAGCTTTGACATTTTCCGGAACTGGTCAATCCAGATATTTTTGTAGATTCCCGCAACCCACTTCGCTTTAATCAGCTCCTCCTCGCGTTCCCGGGTGTAAATACCGTGTTCCGAAATCAGGAGACGGCTTCCATAGAAATGCTTTGCCATGGCGCCAAGCACGCCGGCATAGCCGGTTGCAACGCAGTGATAAAGATCCGCCTTCGGGAGCTCGGTCTGCATTGTGAGAAACAGCGGCAGATAGATGGAGCGCATAGTCCATAAAAAGTCAGAGAAAACGATCTGGCTGTATTTCAGGTTGTAGCACTCTTTCACGGCATTCAGAAAATCCTCTCCCATCAGGAGCGCATTCAGGGAAACATCTTCTTTCCGGAACAGATCAAACAGGACATTCCACTCGATATCCTGATCAAGAAGCAGACTTCGAAGTGCCTGATACTGCTCTTTCTTCAGCCGATGTTTATGTCGTTTTTTACTTCCGCCCCAGTCCACATCGTCCAGATAGAGTTCATAGACGGCGGAGACATTTTGGGGCAGCTCATACGCATACTTTCCGCGCTGGGAACGGTTTGCCGCAATGGCGAGGATGATAAATTCTGTTTTTGGGAAAAGCTGGATCAGACTGTGTACCCAGCTGGAAACACCGCCTACCACAAAGGGATAGCAGCCCTCCGCTACCATACAGACTTTCATTCGTTTTTCACCCCCTCTTCATAGTAATACCGCCGGTCGGATGCACGAAGTGTAATCGTTACTTCACTCTTTTCCGCGCGGATCAGCCATGCAGAATCCTCCAGCTTTTCTGCCGTTCCGCCCGTGACCTTTTCAACGCTTTCATTGTGTGTCCGAATCACATAGTACGCAGTTTTCTCTGTTCCCGTGGTCTTTAAGGTGATGGTGTCGCCCTCTCTTTCGTCCTCGTAGCGTAAGTTCAGGAAGGTGCGGATTCTGGAATCGCAGGTGGAAACCGTGGTACCGTCAAATCCGGAAAATGGCTGCCAGTAGGTTCCGAGGTTGGAGGCAAATTCTTTGACGATTTTTTCCCAGCGGTCCTCCTCTGTTTTCGGATAAATCACTCTGCTTAAATCCAGCTCTACACTGGCATAGCCGAGCGCACTTTCAATACTCTTCATTTTCATCCAGGAACGATAGGTAAAACGTCCGGTATCTTCCGTGACAATTTTCTGCTGTGTCGTCTGTGCATCCAGGTAGCTGACCAGATCGCCAGCCGTATCTTTGCTCTTAACTACGGTGCGGACACTCCCAAGAGCAGACTGCTGTAAAGCTGTTTCCATCTCCTGTTCACTCAGGTTTCCACTGAAAAAGGAGGAAAAGTAAAAATCCGAAAGATTTTTCTGCATGAAGCTCTGATCTTCGTCTAATTTTTCCTTTACGGATGTTTCGGATTCTGTAAAACCGGAAAGTCCCATCTCGCCTTTTTCTTCGTTGAGCAGCTTCGCATAATAATGCAGCAGCTCGCCATCTGCTTCTGCCGGAGCATCATAATCCAGTTTTGGTGCCACCATACAGGTAAGACCGAAATGATTTTTTCTGTAGATTGCTGCAATCGACGGCCAGACAATATCGCGGTTAACACCTTTTGTTCCGTTTCCGTAAATCTCCTGCATTTTGTCCGTATTTTCCTCTGCAAGTGACGGAAAGTTCTGCACAACAAGATTCTGCGCATTTACAACCGGATAAATCAGATAATTTCTGGTTTCATACACCATTCCCGTCAGCAGTCCCAGCCCGGTTTCATCCCCCATATAATCTCCATTTACGGCAAATACACTGGCTGTCCCGAAATTTTTCCGCCAGATCACAACCGGATAATCCTGGGTTTTCAGCGTCTGATCCTCCGGAAAGCCTTTCATATAAGTTTTGGTTCCATCTCCAAGCTTAAACCATGGAAACGTAAGCTTAAGATCCTGCCTGTTTTCTTCTTCCTTATTTTCGGCCCGGTAAATATTTTCTCCGCCGAGCATCAGATTGTCATACAGATCCAACCCCGTTACGGTTGTAGAATCCTCTTTTACTTCTGCAATTCCAACCAGCTCCCGCAGCTTCTGATTTTTCCGGATCACAGACACCTCCGGGAGATTTGCAAACACAACATGGATCCCCTCATTCACACTGTTCTGCAGATCTACGACATCCTTTAAGGCGGTCCAGTCGATGCTTTCTGAATTCACTACAATCATCTCCGGCTGCTTTGCACCTTTCTTCTCCATTGCCTGCTCATATTTGCGCATGGATGGATAAACTGCAGCTTCGTACTTCATATACCGGCACCATTCACAGACAACCGCCCCCACAGAATGCTCCTCGGCTTCTCCGATATAGACGATCGTTCCCCGGCTTCCTGTTATGTTTTTCTCGCCGGATGCGTCTTCTGTTCCAAATGCGCCGCTGCCATCTTCCAGATCTTCTTTCTCTGCCGCATACGCATTTTTTTCATAGTGGTTCAGTTTTTCCTTTGCCAGATTCAGACCCTGAAACAAAAAGAGGATGATTGCCATAAGCATTGTGATCGCTGCAAAATTTCTGCGGGAAACCATTTTTTCTTCCTCCTTCTGTCATCAAGTCTTTTTTGTTGAAATTTCAGTTTTTTCAGCCCTGTCTGTCTCTTTGTTTTTTCCCGTCTTCTCTACTTTGGCATTGGATTGTTGTAGCCATAATCAATCGCAAGGTTGTATGGACTGTTAACGTTCTGCTGAAGGCAATAGCAGATAAAGCTGTCGGATTCATAGTAAACTTCCATTTCATTCGGGTAAAGCTCTTGGAACCTCTGTGCCCACTCATACATATGGCTCATCGTGATCCAGCGATTCTCTCCTGTGTAGGGATGAAGTCCACCGGTAAACGGAAGTGGCGTTTCCGCTCCCTTGGCTGTGACTTCTTCGTGTTTCGTACTTTCCCCATAATCAACTGGTATCTTTTCAATAAAAAAATACACGTATTTCGTTGGTATTATAATCTCCGGATTCTGCCCCAGATCTTTCAATTGATTTAATAAGGTAATGGTCTCATAGTGATATCCATAAAATTCTGTCATGCGAAGCTCATCATTCGCTGAACAGATTGTCCATGTAAAATCTTTATTTTCCCGCAAGATATTGGTAACGCATACCATGGCTCCGTTATCTTCCAGTGCTCCGACCTTTACCGGCTCTCTTATAAGACCCTGCGATAAAACGGCTGTTACAGCCGTCACAAGTGTCAGGAGGGAAGCAATCCCGCCAAGCCATCTTCGCTTCCACCGGCGTATCGCCAGATACACCACTGTATCTACGCCAAGCGCCCAGGCAAAGCAGATGGCATAGCACAGGAAAATGCCGCAGCGATTGGCATCCATCAGCGCCGGAAGATGCAGCAGCGATGCACACTGCAAAGAACACATGCATAGCAGATAAACAGCCGCAGACAAAACAGCTCCCGCAAAATCGTTTTCACGCAGCACTGCCAGGAGGATGCCAAGAAGCAGCAAAATTGCAATACTTCCCAGCGTAATTTCTGCGATATATGGTTTTACATTCATGACATTAACGCGGATGCTTTCCCGCACTGCCGATCCTTTTTCTTTGAGCCTCTCCGACAGCGGTTTCTGCTGCTTTTGTATTCTTTCTTCTGCCGCTTTTCGCAGCTCTTCTATCCGGGACTGGCTGAGCACAGAACCGGTTTCACCGTTCTTGGTTGTGTTGCCGCTGCTTTCTGCTTCGCCGGCCGTCAGACTGTCGGATACACCGTCCTGTGATAAAGTACCTGCTGTATCCGCATCCTCCTGCTTTTTATCACCGGTAATGACGTTCATTCCCCAGTACAGCGATCCCTGCAGCCCCTTTCCCATCGCAACGCCCGCCGCCATCGGCAGGACTGAGAGAAGGACGCTTAATATTCCCGTAATCAGGATTCTTCTGAAATAGTTCCACCGGAAAAAACGAAAGCAGAAGCCAACAGCAACGCCAATACAAAACAGGCCTGCAGCCATCGTACCGTAAAAATGAACGGTCAGCGTCAGCGAAAATCCAATCGCAAACTGTACCAGATACCAGCGGCAGTTTCCGTTCCGTTCTTTTGCAAATTCCTGAAAAAAACGGATCGCCATACAGACAGAGGTCAGGACAAAAATCATACTGAACTCCTGCGGCAGTGCACTTTCAAAACGGGCGTACGTACTCCGGTTGAAGATATCCATCACATAAAACAGTATCCCAAAATACGGCGTAAACCTTCCCCTGCACACCATTTTCAGCGCCGCGACCAGTGCCAGATACACAAAATACGTCTGCACTACGCCGAAAATCCGAAGCAGCACATAGGTAGGAATTCCAAATACCATATGAAGATAATAAATCACAATATGGAATCCATACGGATACACGCCCGCAACCCAGATATTATTCCGCTCAAGCTCATTGATCCAGTAATTGTGCACCGGAATATCACTTGCTTTGTAGCCGAACGTTTCCACCATATTCGGTCCATACACATACGTGATCGCTGCAATTGCCGCCAGCAGCACTGCTATTTCCGGCAGCGCATGCAGCCATTGCTTTCGTTTTCCCCGAAAACACCGCTCGTAAACGGTTCTCCGAAGCTGCGCCAGAGATGTCTTTTTGCCCCGCTCTCCATCAAGCAATCGTTCGATCCGCACCAGCAGGCTCTCCATTGCTCCCGGGATCTGTTTTTTTCTTTTCCAGATCCAGATAAAAAGGAATGGCCCTGCAGTTCCGAGGAGCAGCGTCACACGGCTGCTGATCCGAAGAAACTGCAGCAGATAAACGAGATAAATGATATAAAAATTCCCTGCGAAGAAATAAGCGATCAGTTGTTCTGCAACGGAAAACCGATGAAACCTCTTCCCAAGGATCCGCCATGGAAGAAACAGGGTTACGATGCCATAGGCAGCAAAAATTTCCAGAAATTGTAAAATTGTCAGCCATCTCATGGACATCTCTTCGTCCCTCCTTTCGCGGAAATGATTTTTCAAACACGCTCTAACTGAAAATGCGGATCAGCTCCAGCGTTTCATTATCGATAATAACGTCCGATTGTTTCAGTTCCTGCATCACCTGAAAAAACTTTTCTCTTTCACCCATGGTAAAATACAGCTTTAACTGACACGTATACGCCTCCAGTGTATTTCCATGCTGCTGTACCAGACGCCGGCACCATTTTTCAGTTTCCGGAAATTTTTTCAGTTCCAGAAGTCTGAGGCAGAGCCCCTCATACTGTTTTACGAAGATCCGCTCTCTGTTTTTCCGATACAGCGATTCTGTGGCCTCCTCCAGCATCTTGACGTACTTCGTCTGCTCCAGAGTTGTAAAGACTTTCTGGCTTAAAACTCTGTTCATATAGTCGAGCATCATCTTCTCGTAATCCGTCTCTTCTTCGCCTTCCTGCTGCATCCCGGTATACATTTTCTGTACCTGTGAGCGGAACTTGTTCAATTCATCGCAGAGCACCGATGCGGCGTAATGCGATGTCTCGGAATCCTCGCTGTTCAGTGCCATAGTAATCGATTCCAGCGATTTTTGCAGATCGCCGCGGATCACATTCAGCATCAGCATACGCAGATTCCGTTTATCGCTGACGGCAAGTGCTTCCTCGAGCGGTGCTATGTTGCGCTCCCGCTCCTCATCCGCCTTCAGATGTGTCCGCACACGTTCCTTACCAAACACAACATCCTCCAGATCGACTGCCTGACGGAATACGGTTTTGAAAAGAAGATAACTGCACAGAAAAAACGCCGGACCGACGACCGGGCAGAGCACCATGACGATAAAACGGATCAAAAAGGCTCTCCGGTTATCGTATTGCACCTCTTCTCCCTGCTCTTGTTTCAAATCACACGCCGGAACATAAACCAGAGCTCCGATCAGCAGATAGATCAGGGCGATCAGGGCATTGACGATCCACAGAACCACAAAAGTCAGGGTTTCATGGCTCATCACGCTGCCACCTCCCTGTTCACAAGGATACTTTTCAGACCCTCTTCCCCGAAGCGTAAGATCACACCTTTCGCATTTTCTTCATCGGTATTGGAAAGCAATACATGCAGCCCGCCATCCAGGATCCCGATATAATCCGTCTGACGCAGCTTCTGTTCCAGAATCTCACCTGCTTTTTTATAATCTTCGCTGCTGCACACAATCCGAACCAGTGAGCATTCTGTCAGACCGTTTCGCTTTGCCTCGAAAAATGCCGCTACCAGCTGCGTAAAGGCATCCTTTTCGAGAATTTTGCTGTTTTCCAGATACCTGTGTTCGTGCAGCGCTTCCAGATAGCGGTTTGCCCGCACCACTGCATTCTGGATCAGATAGCTGATGACCGCCAGACGGTTGGATTCCGCAAGATTCATGCGGTCCCACGGAAGTCCCCACAGCATCAGGATGATCTGCATCTCATCTTCTGCATAAATAGCCTGCGCCATCAGCGGATAGCGCTCATCCATCGTTTTGTTGATGTAAACGCGATGCTCTTTGAGGTCTTCATACATTGCCTCCATCTCAGGATAGCGGATGGAATTTCCCATTTTCCGCGCTGTCGGTGATGTGAACGAAAAGAGACGCGCATAGACGCGGTTGGCGACGGTATAAATTGCCACATCCTCTGTATTCATCAGCTTCGAAATCGTCTGCGCCGCATAGAAAAGCACCTCATAGGCGCCGTAGCGTTCCAGCGACGATGTGATTTCATAGATTTTTCCAAGACTGTCCTTCTGGTTGACAAGCTGCAGCTCAAAAAGCTGTTTCATGCGCACGTTGCTGTCATTGATCTCCGTCATATCGCCAAGCTGTCCGCGCAGATACCCGATCTCCTCTTCATCATCCTTTTTAATCTGGAGAATCTGATCCCGCATATAACCGACAACCATTCCCAGGATAAAAAGCTGTGCCATCCAGATGTAGGTACTGTAGTCCATCAGCACCTCCAGTCCGCTCTGATGGTACATCTGGCGGAAACAGTAGCCCACAGTCGCCAGCAGGGCCGAGAAAATCGCCTGCTGCTGACCATATACGATGGCAAACAGCAACACATAGAGAAGGTACGCATCCAGCTTTGAAAAATACTGGCTGCCGACTACACGGTTGTTGATCATAAAAAATGGGATAAAACAAATCAGATTTTCGATGTACGGAACCAGCATACGGAAAATCCGGCACAACAGACTCCATACCCGGTTTCCCCAACCCGCCCCCGCATCATCACGCTGCAGAAATGAGCTGCTGTGTTTTTGCATATATGTGACAACGGCTTTCACGCCCTTCTCATATGGGACAAAAATCCTTCCGTCAAACTCTTCCTGATACCGGCTGCCATCCAGCACAAGACGGAAACCTTCACCGACTGTATCGTCACGGATCTCCACGCCGTCTGCGTTCTGCCGGATCAGCTCCGCCAGATCCATCTGTGTGATCGCTTCACCGGATGTGATATGGTACAGTGGATATTTGGGACTCTCCTCCATCATTGCGCGATAGGCAAACGCAACGGCATCATCCTGGTAAATCATGGAAAAAACAGTTCTGCTGTTGGCTGCGATCTGATTCGTCTTTAGCATTTCCAGTGTCATCCAAAAACACGGATTTCTGTCTGTTTTTCCTTTTCGCGGAATGCCGTACATATGGTCAAAACGAAGAATCCGCGTGTCCATCCCTCTGGTATCACGGTAGCTTCTGCAGATGTTTTCTCCCTGCAGAAGCGCCATTGCCTGAAAGCTTTTCGCGGATGCCGGTTCCGTTTCGTGGATATCACTGCTGTAGGAACGGCCATAAACTGCTTCGGACGACAAATAAATAAACCGGCCATCCTGCTTAAATGCATACGCCGACAGAATATTGGTCAGATCCGCCGTATAGCGGACAGACTCTTTTCTCGCATCACTCCAGTCATAATTTGTATCATAGGCGCCGAGAAAAAGCACGAGATCCGGATTGACATTCGAGAATATTTCCTGCACACTCACACTGTCATAAGGAAAATCGTAGCGTTCAAAGACACGGCGGTATTTTCCTCTTCTGTCCCGTTTTCCCGTTAACAGATACGTCTTATGTCCTTCTTTTTCCATCTTGGTAATCAGATCATCCATCAGTCTGCTCTCGCCACCGACCAAAAATATTATCATATACTATCCTCTTCGTTTTTGCAGATTACGAAAATGATTTTTCGTTTTTCAGGCACACTCCAGAACCCCACAATTTTGCAATGTCTGCAGCACGGCGTTTACATCCTCCTGCACGTCCTCCGCCGGCACATCATAAGCTTCTCCAAGCCGTCTGGCAATCTCCTCCTCAGACGCGGCATCACCTGTCTGTTCATAAATAAAAGCCGCAGTTTCACTTAGGGTAAGTACCCGATTCATTTTTTCTGTCGTTGTCCCATAAGGAATCAGAATATATTCATCTGCGAGTTGTCTGAGTACAAACTCACCTTTTCTGGTCATCTTTCTCTCCATTCACTTACGTTTTTCTTCCCGATGGTGGGAAAAGCCATCATTCCAGAACATTTCAAAATGACTATACCCTACACTTGTCTGAGTGTTTGATACAGCTGTTTATGAAATGCTGTACTAACAGATTTATTATAGCCCCAACTTATTTCATTGTAAACTTTATTTTATTTTTTATCGTTATCTGTAATATTTTTTTATTTTATCGCTCAAATTTCGGCATTTTTGTGGTATACTGAACCATATCTCTCTTTTCACAAAAAATCTTCAAAGGAGTCTCTCATGCAGCCGCTTGATACCGTTTATCTACAGATTCTGAAAAATTTATGCACCGATTCGTCTGAACCGATCCCACTCGATGGGGTGGATACCGCTGCTTTGTACCGTCTGGCAGAAAAACATTGTTCACTTCCTTTTCTTCTGCCTTATTTTGAACAGCAGCCATCGTTTTCCGGGATAAAACAGCAGACAAAACAGATGCTGCTCTCCTATTATCAGCTGGAACATTTCACACGCCTTACTTTTTCGCTCCTCCTTGCAGAGAAGATTCCCTGTTTCCTCTTAAAGGGTATGAGCCTCGCTGCCAATTATCCTGTTCCCGAATACCGAAAATTGGGAGATCTGGACCTTTATATTCCCGAAAAAGAGGCTTTTTCCCGTGCCTGTCGTATTCTCGAGACGAATGGATACACAGAGGAGCCGGAAGACAGTGATCATCATGTTACCTACCGCTTTACCTTTCCGGAAACCGGCCGTTCCTTTACCCTGGAACTCCATTACCGTATCGTTGGCATCTATCAGTTTGCCCGTGCCAACGAGCTGATAGATGAGATCTTCTCCCCGGATCATCTGAAGCCGTCTTTCGTGGAACTTTACGGTCAGACCTATCCTGTTCTTCCGCCCACGGAAAATGTATTTTATATGCTGCACCATATGCTCAAACACTATCTCTACAGTGGTTTCGGCAGCCGTCTGCTCTGCGATTTTACCTTGTATCTGAAGCAGTATGCATCTGAGATTGATTTTGAGAAAATCCACTCCTGGTGCCGGGAATCAAAAATTTTTCATCTTTATGAGCTGATTCTCGGATCCTGCCATCTTTATTTCGGTCTTTCCGCTTCGATTGACCCGCAGATTCGTTCTTCTGCCGCTGACTGTGCTGCCTTTCTGGAACAAATTCTCGCAGACGGCGACTTTGGCATTGACACGGAGCGGAAAATCGTAAGCCGCGGCTCTTACCGGCACGCCGGTGTCCGTGCCTGGTTCCACGAAGGGCATGTTCAGATGAAGCTTCGATTTTCCAAGCTTCATAAATGTGTGTTGCTCTGGCCGGTATTTTGGGGAATCACTTTTTTCTGTTTTCTCTCCAATACCTACCGCGTCCGCCATACAACACTGCGTCAGACATTAGCAGACTTCCGCGCCGATAACCAGAAAACCAAGCTGTTGAAAATTTTTGAAAATAACGATATCCCGTAACTGGAAATCCAACAACATTTCCTGTAAAACTCCATAAGGATGGTCTGCACTTTTTGACTATCCGGTAGTATTTGTTTCAGAGTAAAAAAAGAGTAAGTGAACGTCTCCCCTTGTTCACTTACTCTTTTTTCTATACCGTCGATTCCATCTCATTTTTCATGACTTTGAACCGATCACAATCTATGGAAATGCATGCTCCCTCCGCCTATCCCCTTGCAAAGGTTCCACGCCTGTTTTTAATAAAAATGCTGATATCCGATCTGAATTCCGCTGCCGTATCCGCTGTTGAAATACAGGCATCCGCCAACCGGGCTCTCGCCGGAAAGTGCTGCCTGTGCAGCTGCATAACAGTCACTTCTTGCTCCGCGGGAAAGCACGCTCTGGAATGTTCCGGTCGCAACCGGTGTAAACTGTCCACCCTGATAAATAACGCCGGAAACACTGTTCGGGAAGGAACCGCTGTTGACACGGTTTACTACAACCGCTCCGACTGCCACCATTCCTGTGTAGCTCTCGCCGCCTGCCTCGCACTCGATCAGTGCTGCAAGCATTGCCACATCATTGCTGTCTGCGGAAATTACCGATGCACTGCCTGCTGTGGAGGCTGCTGCTGCGCTGCTTGCCGCACAGGCCTGTGATGCCTGGTATTCCTCCATGGAAACAGCACCTTTTAACTCCTCTGAAAGTGTCACATAGTCTCCATGAACGTATGCGCTGCTTCCGCTGTACTGGATCTGATACCAGTCTGCCTCTTCGCCGAATACGCTGACCTCACCATTCTGTGTCAGTGTTCCGATCTGCGCGGAATCTGTGGATGCTGCCTCACGGACACGAAGGCTGTCCGCCTGAACAACTCCGGTGATACCGCACATATTGCGGTAATGTGCTTTTGCCTCTTCCCCAAATACCAGATATTCATTCTTTATGTAGCCTTCTACACCATTGGAAGAGATCTTGCTCCACTCGTCTCCTTTTTCTGTTACAGTAACCGCATAGCCCGGCATCAGAACTCCGACGATCTCGGAATCTGCGTTTGCCTCGCTGCGGATGTTGACATATCCTTCTACGTTTGCTGCAGCCATTGTGCTCCAGTCTGTTTTATTTAAAATGGTTTCTTCCTTTGTCTCTGCTTTTACGGGTGCAGCCATGATGACAGTCAGTGTGAGCACGCTCCCCAGGATGCCCGGCACATAACTTTTTTTGAATGTCATACTTACCTCCTGAACAATTATTACGTTTTTGTTACATCTTGTTACAAACCGATTCTACCAGTGTTACATCTTTTTGTCAACTGGAACATTTCGACAACATTCCTGTCTTTTCCCATCGTTTTTTTCATAGAACCCACAATTTTTCACCACTTTTCCGCTTTTTTGACGAATTGGATCGGTTTTTATTCCCACTTTTTCTTCTGCATGCGACCTGCCTGGAATACTTTTCCGTGTCTTGTTTCCTTCTTTTTATTTTGCTTTTGTTTCACATTCTGCCCTTTCTGCCCTCTTTTTCCGCAAATATTTTTTAAGAAATTGTGACAGTTCTTTTTCTATTTTTCGACATGCATTACAAACCTTTTCCACTTTTGACGCATTTTCAAATTTTCTTTTAACTTTTTATTTTTACATGATATTTCTTTCTACATATGGTATAATCTTTAAAAAGAAAGAAAATTTATATTTTATCAATTATTTTTCTTTCAATTTATACGTGAAACTTACCGCAGGAAAATAAAACAGACCGACATTAGAAACCGATCAGGTGAAAGGAGGATGTCATATGTTACACAGCACACAGACAACGAAAAAACACACAGGAAATTTGATTCTGAGATTCGGAATGGCAGGCCTCCTGGCGGCCGGATTATTTTTTTCCGCTCCGTATTCGGCAGCAGCCGAGACAGTTCCAAGTGCAGAAAATACAGACGCCGGTGAAATTACCATTCACTTCACCCATTACGATGCACAGGACCTGGAATTCTATCTGAACACCGATCAGGCGGCTCTTGCTTTTACCGATGCTGCCCTGACATTTCAGGATTCCACAATGGATGCGCCGGTCACCATGTCATATCTTTCCGATGATGGTTCCTATGTCCTGTATCAGAACAGCGAACCGGTCGAGGAAGTAAACGGAACGTTCTCCGTATCGATGGTTACGGAACCTGGCTACACACTGGATATGGATCAGATTTCCTTCTATGTTAATGGACAGGCCGTTTCCAATGGCGGTTCCGTTGTGATTACGGATTCTTCGGCGGCGATGACTTCTCTTGTTTACTGTACCGCAATCCCGGAAACACCGGCAACTGACCCGGAGCCATCTCTTCCAGAAGAGCCATCTGCACCGGAAGTTCCGGAAGAACCGGCCGCTCCAGAACCATCCGTTCCGGAACAGCCATCCGCACCGGCAGAAACCCCGACCGTGGTACAGCCATCTGCTTCGGAACAGCCGGCACAGGAAAATATTCTTCCGGAAACCGCAGCTCCTGCATCCAAAACCGCACCGGAACAGGTTCCTGCATCCGAACCGATCTCAGCAGAACCGATTGCCAGCGCAGTTGTTACAGAAGACGAAGAAGTTGATCTTTCCACCATCCACCCGGAAGTTACCGCATCCGCTGTTACTTCTTCCAGCCAGCTTCCAGCTGCAACGCAGATTGTACCATCTGGCAGAACAACAGACCCGGATGCACAGATTCTTACTTCGGAAACTGCAGCTCTTGAAAATGCCGCACAGGCCGAGAATACACAGACTGCACACACAGGAATCGGCTCCTGGTTCCATCAGCGAACAAATCAGATCCTCGCAGTCATGATTGCTGTGATCCTGCTTCTGATCCTGATCGAATCACTTCTGGCACTAAAGGATTCCATGAATCAGGAAAGATCGCATCGCTTCTATTAAAAATAAGGTCCATAATAAAAAATAAGCATACAAAAAGAAGGAACGTATCTCATGAAACATGGGATACGTTCCTTCTCTTATATTATTTTTTATCCTCTTTTTTTCGCAGCCGCTTTCTGAATCTCACAGAAATCGTGCAGCGCCTGACGGCCGATTTTTACGATTTTACGGATGTTGATGGAATTTGTTCCGCCCTGACGCGGCTTGAAGCTGATCGGGATGAAACGGATTTTCCGGTGAAAATACGCTCCGAAGGCAGTCATCAGTGCGTTCGGCAGATTGTAGTTTTCCGGCATCAGCGGCAGATACTCGGCCACGTAGTCTGTTTTCATCAGACGGAACGGGGCATTTGCATCCGGCACGGATACGTGGAAATAGGTCCAGAGCACCGCGCACAGCACTTTTTCCACGACAGCGCGGGAAAAGCCGTCGCCGCGGCTTGTGCGGTTTCCGAAAATGGCGTCGTAGCCCTCGCGGATCTGCCAGAACTTTTCGAACTCCTCCGGATCGGTCTGACCGTCGGAATCGGTCTGGAAGATATAGTCCGCACCGTTTTCAAGTGCATAGCGGTAGCCGTACAGAACGGTGGAACCGTGGCCGCCGTTTGGCTTCGTCAGCACGGTGAGCAACGGGTGGGTTTCGCACTCTGCTGAAGCAATTTCATACGTATCGTCGCGGCTTCCGTCGTTGATGATCACAAGACGGGACGCACCGCCGCCGTTATGCTTCTCCACGACGGGACACCATTCCTCGATCGTTCTTTTGATATTTTCCGACTCATTATAGGCTGGTATTACAATATATAAGGTATCCATTGGTATTCTCCTTGCATTTCCTTCCATCCATTATACAGGATTTCTTTTCATTGCGAAAGATGCACTCATGGAGAAAATTTCCCAGTACCGTTCGTTTGTTATTCTTCCCACAGTTTCTGCGGATAACGGCCCTCGTCTTTTAATTTCTGCAGTGCTGCCATGACATTTTCTTTGTCTTCTTTGTACGTTACGCCGTACCAGTTATCATAGGAGCGGAGTACGGTGACTTCCGCTTTTTTCTCCTGCAGCAGTTCATCGACAACGAACGGCAGGAAGTATTCGCCTTTTAACGGGTTGGTTTTGTATACATTCTCGAGGAACGGCAGGAAGCGGCGTTTCAGCTCGATCAGAATGCTCGGTGTGAAGCCCCAGAGGTTCATGGAAACGATGGTTCCCTGCGGCAATCCGGTCCAGGTTGCGCCGTCATCCTCGGTGTATTCGGCCTGTCCGCCGTGGTTTTCGATTCTTGTGCGCTCATGAATGCCGACAAGGTGGTTCTGGTCGTCTGCGGTGCAGATGCCGCGGGCTACGTGGCCATTGTCGGTCAGGGTTTTGTACAGGTCGTAGGCAACCATCGCGTACTGATAGGTCGCGCCGTCCTGCTCGGTTGTCAGCTGACGGTAGATCTCCTCGAATGCCGTTCTTCCATAATAATCATCGGAATTGATGACTGCGAACGGTGCGCCGTCGATGGCTTCTGCCGCACAGAGAATCGCATGACCGGTTCCCCACGGTTTGACGCGGCCTTCCGGCACTTCGTAGCCTTTCGGGAGAACGTCGAGTTCCTGGTAAACATACTCTACATCCATGTATTTCTCAATTCGCTTGCCGATGCCCTCGCGGAATGCCTCGTCGATGGCTTTTTTGATGATAAAGATGACTTTCTCAAAACCTGCCTGTTTTGCATCATAAATGGAAAAGTCGATAATCATATTTCCGTACGGGTCAACTGGATCAATCTGTTTTAATCCGCCGTAACGGCTTCCCATTCCTGCTGCCATGATGACTAATACTGGTTTTTTGCTCATGATGTTCTCTCCTTTTTATTCTCCAAAATAAGCTTTTAATCTCTCCGCAAAGTCTGCCGGGATTTCTCTTTCAAATGGAAATGGTTCTGCATCCGCCAGATACTCGGCAATTTCGCCCAGGACACCGGCGCTCCGGTTCAGTGACCAGGCGGAGATCCAGTCGATCGTATCGTGGCAGGTGTGCATGCCGAAACCATCGCGGTTCAGCGTCATCGCCGGGATGCCCTTCCATGCGAAGGTGTTGGAATCGCTGCTCCAGATGTTGTTGATGAGCGATACGCCTTTGTCCGCCTGTTTTAAGTGCTCCATGATCGCGTCGCATGCCTCTTTCGTTGCTGCCACGCCAAGCACGGTTCCGCCGATGGCCTGTCCGGCGAGGTCGACGTTCATGTTGAAGCGGTGCTGCGCCAGCTCGGCTTCATGCGTTTTCACATACGCCCGGCTTCCGCAGAGACCCAGCTCCTCCGCGCCGAACCAGATGCATTCCAGTGTCCGTTTCGGGCGGTTTTCGGCGAAGTAGTGTGCCAGCTCCATGATGATCGCTGCGCCCGCCATGTTGTCGTATGCACCAGGTCCCTGCGGAACGGAATCGTAATGAGCCGTCAGCGTCAGGATTTCCTCTGGCTGCTCGGTTCCCGGGATGCGCAGGATGATATTTTTCGACGTTCTCCTGATTTTTTTCTGCTGTAAAACGAGGCGTGCACGGCTCGCTCCCCGTTCTACCAGTTCCATCGCATCAAGATAATGAATGACGGCGCACGGCAGTTTCGGATTTTTTACGCCGCGCAGGGTGCGGTAGTCCGGCAGACGGTCCTCGTCTTTGTCCAGCGGCGTTCCGGTCAGGATCAGAAATCCGACGGCTCCTGCTTTTTCCAGTTTTTCATAGTTTTCTGCATTGGCACCGCCGTTGATCAGGACGATTTTCCCTTCTGCATGGGAAAGGCTGACCGGGTCGCCGTTTTCTACGTAGAGGAATGGTGCCTCCACGCCTTCCGGAGCGGTATTGGCTGCCGCGAAGCAGCCGCGGACGGTGTATGTTTTCTCATATGGCTCTGTGACCGTAAAGACAGCTTCGTCAACCTGCCATGTCTCAATCTCGAACGGCTCGCGGCGGATCTGCAATTCGCCCTGCCCCCATTTTTCTGCGATTTCAGAAAGTTCTTTTTCGATCCGGCAGGCTGCTTTTTCTTCGCCTTTCGTTCCGGCTTCGCGGATGTAGTTAAACTGGCTGACGAACGCATACTGCCGCTGGCCGCTGATGGTATTTGCTTTCATAATAATGTTATGTCCTTTTCTTTTTTTATTTTCTTGTTTCAACTCACAGTCGGTATTTCACGGAGTCTGACATGTCGAAAATAGTTCGACTGTGACTTGTCTCATGTCAGTGGAGGATACCGATTTCTCTCCGCCCGCCACTGCCGTTATGTTTCTTTTAGCAATTCATCCCACTGCTTCAGAAACGGGGGACTTCTTGTCTACTGGTATTAAAGTTCTTCCAGTACCGCTTTCGCGCTGCGTACCGCTTTGACGTCCGTGCGGTAGAGGGTGTATTCGCTTAAGGATGGAAGTCCCATGTTCACATTTTCTTTCCGGTACTGCATCGGGCTCGCCAGTTCGATTTTTCCGGACATGTGGTAGGCGGTCACACCGGTTTTCGGATACAGCTCGCGGATCGCATCCGCGCAGATACCGCCGCCCGCCTGAATACGGATGCGTCCCGCCGCCTGGCGCTGCAGTTCGGCGAGAAGCTCTGCTCCTTTTACCGCACTGTTCTGCTGACCGGAGGTAAGAATGGTGTTCATACCAAGCAATACCGCCTGCTCAAGCGCTTCTTTGGGATCGCGGCAGACATCAAACGCGCGGTGCAGCGTCACGGACATGCCGTCGGCTGCCTCCATCAGCTGTTCCATTGCCGCCATATTCATCGTTCCATCCTCTTTCAGCACACCGACCACAACGCCCTCTGCACCAAGTTCGCGGTACATCGCGACTTCCTCGCGGATTTCTTCTAATTCATATGGGGTGTAGCAGAAATCCCCGAACCGCGGGCGGATCAATGCATGAATCGGAATGGTTGTCTGTCTGCGGATCACCTCAAACAGCTTCGGACCCGGCGTTGTTCCGCCGATCACCAGATTCTGACACAGCTCCAGCCGGCTTGCCCCGCCTTTTGCCGCCGCAAGCGCCGACTCCGCCGAGTCCACACAGACTTCCAGGATATAATCGTTCATAAAATTCCCTCTGTTTTCGTAATTTTCTTTCTCTATCATACCCTATTTGAGGCAATTAGGAAAGAGCTTCTTTGGTTCACTTTCGTTCACTTCTGCTTCTGATGCAGATATTTTTCTCTCGTTGCCATGCCGCCGCGAATGTGGCGTTCAGACTTGTTCACATCCAGAATTTTCCTTGCCTCTGCCGCCAGACCCGGATTCACTTGTACCAGACGTGATGTCAGATCCTTATGCACGGTACTTTTGCTCACTCCGAATTTTTTCGCCGTCTGCCGTACGGTCGCTTTCGTCTCAATCATGTAAATTGCTGTCTCCACAGCACGCTCTTCGATATAGTCCCTCACAAAAAGCCTCCGAAGACGCTGTTTTTACAGTGTATTCGGAGGCTTTGATGGGTATGTCTTCTATTTTATTATTTGTAATATACCCATACCGCTTTTGTCTGTTCCAGCACCTGATCGATATCCCAGGTTTTTTCGGAATTTTTTCTGCTGTTTGGGTCGTTGATTTTCAGTCTGCCATTCTGCAATCCGGTAAGAACGATAAAATGACCGTTGCTGGTAAACTCCCCGGGTCCCATCAGGGCAATGATGGGGTTTCCGGCCTGCAGGTTGTTTTCCACCCGTTCCCGTTCCACAGGGATTTCTTTGCTGGAAAGGCCGATCTGCCGGGCTCCTTCCAGCATCAGAGACCAGGCGGTTCCGCTGCCGTCTACGGCATAGCCGTTCTGTGAGGCAAAATCGGCGACCCAGCGCGGATTTTTTGTGATATCGCCAGTCATGAAAATGGCAACCATGGAAAGTGCTGTCGGTCCGCAGCCGCTTAATCCCATCACTTCACCGGCATATCGGTGATAGCCCCATCTCTGATCCCACTGCAAGAGAAGCGGAACCTCCGATGCGGATGACAGGTCGCTCAGGTCAATCTCCGGCTCCTCCTCTTTTTTCAACGGATATTCTTCGACGAACGTCTCCGTCTCATTGTTTCTCTCGTAAAGCGACAACAGCTCCTCCGGGTACTGATCCATTGAAATGCCGTTTGCTTTTGCATACCGTTGGATCGGATTCTGCCGGAAGCGCCGCACACCGCCCAAAAGCAGAAGACAGCCGAACAGCAATAGCAGCCCGCGGATCCGCCATACCTTTCTTTTTCGTCTCCGTGCTCTTTCTCTTCTTTGTATTATCCTTCTTTGTGTCATTCTTTTTTGTTCTGCTGTCTCTTGCCATTCCAGTGTATTGTTTTCACGGATCATGAAAAATCCCCCTCCCGATCTTATGGTGTACTCCAAAAATCTTTCTGTGCCTGATTTTGTGAGATGATTGAGAGTACATTCTTCCTTTTCATCATAACAAATTTCCGATTTTTCTTTTTGTATATTTTCCGAAGAAAAACTACTTTTTTTCCGTCTGCTTTCTTAAGATTTTTTGTATCTGTGCAAAGCCATGCGAAACGGAAGCAAAACCGCAAGCAGGAAAAAGATGGCAAATTCCGGAAATATCATTGAGAAAAAAGTTCAAAAATGGTAAAATAGGAAAAACAACATCTTTAAGCGGAGGATAAAACAAAATGAAAAAACTGAAAGTAAAAAAAGGCAGCACCTGTATGGCTTGTCTTGCCTGTGTGGGAGCATGTTCTGAGGCATTTTATAAGGTATTTGATCCGGACAAGGCATGTCTGCAGATCGTAGAGAAAAAGGCTGTTCGCCCGATCGCCTGTCCGCAGTGCGGTAAATGTGCCGAGGCCTGTCCGGAAGGCGCCATCACCCAGAACCCGAAGGGCGTTTACATGATCAACAAGAAAAAATGTACGGGATGCGGAGCCTGTGCGAAGGCCTGTCCATTTGGCCTGATCGTAAAAACCGAGGGAAATCCGGCTTCCAAATGTATCGCCTGCGGTATCTGCGCGAAAGCCTGCCCGATGGATGTACTGGAAGTTGTGGACGAATAATGATCCGAACTCTTAGATACCGCCAGGATCTCATGTAAGCACAGATCCTGACTCATTGCTCACATAAACATAAAAATGCACTGTGGAACGTCGTCGGACAATTCCACAGTGCATTTTTCTGTTAAACGAAAAACAATTGATTCCCGCTCGCCGCCTGGCAGAATGATCGATGCCCGTTTCCGCAGACAGCATTCCGACAAAAAGGGACAAAATTTACAATTTTACTCCCGCGCCAGCAGAACCATCGATTTTGCCGGAAGCATCATGCTTTCTTTCATCTCTGCTCCATCCTCTGCACAGCGTTTTCCATCGCAGAGCAGTTTCCAGTTTCCTTCCGGGAGTTTCTGCAAAGCTTCTTTTTCCCATGGATTGTAGAAGACGCAGACTGCGCGGCCATTCGGGTATTCCAGTTCGTAACCTGCGATCTGGTTTTCACGGAAAAATGTCTTTTTACAGTCCGGCTCGCACGTTCCGTATGCCTGAAATTTTCGGCGCAGAGCGAGAAGACCACGGTAATAGTCCACCAGCTCTTCCTGCTCTAAGGCGCGTGTCCAGTCAATTTTGTTGAGCTGCCACGACGATTTGAAGCTGTTTCCTTCGCCATGCTTCGTGCGCGCAAATTCCTCACCCGCCTGGAAAAACGGCATTCCCTTGCAGGTCATCACAATGCCCGCCGCCAGACGGTTCATCGAAAGCGTCCGCTCATCCATCTTGTCAAAATCCGGCTCCGCATCCTCCTTCCGCTTCGGATCGGACAGTTTTAATTTATCCCACAGTGTATAATTATCATGTGCCGACACATACGGAATCAGCTGGCTCGCATTGCGCGGCTCATAGGCTCCTTTTCCGTCCAGCCAGCCGTCTGTCGCGGAAAGTATTCCTGCTGAAAGACGCTCTTTTCCATTGACATAGCCTCCCTCTGCGGCAATGAAAACACTTCCCTTGATGGAATCTCTCGTATCGTCACAGAACATGGAAATGCCATCCATCAGCTTTCCGATATTCTGTTTATCCGAAGGGAAATATCCCTCCTGCATTGCGCTTGCCGCTGCTTTCCACGGTTCACCGTAAACCAGAATCTCCTCGCCGCGCGGCATCCGGTTCAGAGCTGTGCGGATCGCATTCATTGTCTCCGTATCGTGCAGTGCCATCAGATCGAAGCGGAATCCGTCGATGTGATACTCCTTCGCCCAGTAGCAAACCGAGCGCACCATAAAGCGGCGGAACATCTCCCGCTCACTCGCTGTCTCGTTTCCGCAGTCGGAACCATTGGAAATCGTGCCGTCCTCCCATTCACGATAATAATAGTAAGGAACTGTTTTCTGAAACGGCGAATCGAGATTGTACGTATGATTGTATACCACATCCATAATCACACCGATGCCGGCCTTATGCAGCGCCTGAACCATTTCCTTCATTTCCCGGATACGTACCTCCCCGTGGAACGGATCGGTTGCATAGGATCCCTCCGGCACATTGTACTGCACCGGGTCATATCCCCAGTTGAACGCTTCCGCATCATCTTCCGGCACACTGCCAAAATCGAAAACAGGAAGCAGATGCACATGAGAAATGCCAAGCGATTTCAGGTAATCGAACCCCGTCGCATGAATCCCGTCGCCGTTCAGCGTCGTGCCTTCTTCCGTAAACGCCAGAAACTTTCCACGGTGTTTATCCGAAATACCGGAATGCGGATCACTCGAAAAATCTTTCACATGAAGCTCATACACACAACGATCCTCCGGCCGGATTTCCGGTCTTTCATCCTGCTCCCAGCCTGCCGGGTCCGTCTCTGCAAGATTCACCACCATGCTCCGCTCCGAATCAATACCGGAAGCCACGCCGTACGGATCTGTCGTATCAAAGACACCATCCGAGTGCAGGATATGATACGTATAATACGTTCCATACCAGGCTCCCTGCATTGCACAGCTCCAGACACCCTTTTCGCCGCGCGTCATCGCAATCGAGGCTATTTTTCGGTCCCCGCGCTCACGGCTGCTGCCGCAGGAAAACAGCTCCAGTGAAACCTCCATTACTGTCGGCGCCCAGAGCTTCCACTCTGTCACAAACTGCTCATCCTTTTTCGGCATCTGCCAGTTTTCATCACATTCCCTGCTCTTTCTCACCGAGACACCGAGGTCATCTCCTTCGTACGTAAAGTTTTCCACAAATTCTTCCGATTCAAAAAAGCTTTTCCACTCCGCCGGCGTTCTTTTCACCACCGCATTCATCTTCTTTCCCTCTATTTCTTTGTAAACTCGCAGAATCTCTCCGACACTCCACGCCTGCGCATAGCAGCCCTTCGACATCACCGGCGCCGCACCATCATAAATCTCCGCCAGATGAAACAGGCATCCTTCCTGCATCCAGCTCGCAAGACGCTCCAGTCCGCGATGCACTTCCTGTTTTCCCTCCTTCGGAAAATAGTTCAGCACCGCACGGAAATACGCCCCAAGCGGAAATCCCCAGACTGTCCCCTGATGATATGCCCTGTCACGCTCCGGCTGGCTTCCGCCGATCCATGGATGAAACGCCGGATCCTCCATCTCCAATGACCGCATTCCTGCTGTCGTATACAGCTTTTCTTTGACCGCCTGTAAGATCCGCTGCCCCTGCTTCTGACTCACCATCTGAAACGGAAGTGCCAGCACAAAGACCTGATTGCATCGGAACTGCTTCTCTTCATACGTGCCGTTCAGCACATCCTTCAGATATCCTTCCTCTTCCATCCAGAACTTTTCGAGGAAACTCTTCTTCACCTGCTCCGCAAGCTTCCCATACGCCGATCCATCCTTTCCGACAAACGGCGCCAGCTCTTCCAGAATCCTCAGACCATTATACCAGTACGCATTAATCTCCACCGGCTTCCCGTGACGCGGTGTCGGCAGCTCCTTGTCAATCCGCACATCCATCCACGTCACCTGTTCCAGACCGCCCCCGGCCATAATCAGCCCGTCACTGTCCATTTTAATATGGAAATCCGTTCCCTTCTGATACCAGAACACAATATCCTCCATCACCGGAAACGCCTCGCACACAAACTCCAGATCTCCTGTTTCAAGGTAATACTCATACACCACATCCAAAAACAAAAGGGCCGCATCCACCGTATTATACATCGGAAGCGCATCCCCCTCCGGAAACAGGTTCGGCATCAGTCCTTCTTTTGTATATGCCATAAAAGTCCGAAGAATGCTCTTACACTCCTCATACTCCCCAATTGCCAGCGTGCACCCCGGCAGCGAAATCATCGTATCCCGCCCCCAGTCCGCAAAATAAGGAAAACCAGCCATAATACTCTTCCCACCTGTCGATGCACGTTCCGTAATATACTGACTCGCACTCACCGCCAGCCGCTTTCCCACCGGATCAGAAATCCCGGACTTTTCCGCAATCATCTCCTGCCGCTTCTCTTCCTCTTCTATCCACAGCGCAATCCTTTCCTCATCCCACTTATCCACATCATCCGCGAGACTATACACAACAAAAAAGACCTGCTCCCTGCCGTCTCCCGTCATCTCAAACCGAATCCGATGATTCACGACAGCACTTCCGATGCCATCTCTTCCATCCCGCGCATCCTGCTCAAAAAACAAATCCCTCCAGATCCTCTCCTTCTCCATCTGAAGCTCCCCATTCGTTCCATAAGAAAGAATCACACCATTACTCGCAATGCACTTCCGGTCCACCGCAAAATTCTGCCCCTCCTGCAGCTGCTCTCCCTTCGCCGCAAACCGCATCACCGGCCGAACCGAAAAACTCCCCTTCTTCCCACTTCTCACCCGATACCGGACAAGAACCGTATTCTCCCCCTGAACCATCCCAATCGTCTTCTCAATTTCAATCCCCTTCACCCGGTAAAACCATACCGGCAGACTCCCCATCTCAAATCCTTCCAGAAACCGAAACCCCTCCACATTCTGCGTCCGATTCACAAACTCCTGTGAAAACAGCTCCGTTTCCTCTCCATCCACCTCCAACGTCTCCCAGACATTCGAAATCAGATGCTCCCGCACCGTAGGCGCCTTCAATGCTCCCATTAACAGCGCCTGATCATTCCTCGCCGCATTCCCCATCACCGTCAGCGAACAATAACCTCCCAGTCCGTTTGTCAGCAAAAAACACTTCTTTTCTCCACTCCGGAAATCCATCCACTCCGAAGCATTCAGTCGAATCCTATCCATACCCAAAAACCTCCAAATTTCACACAATATCTTCCCGAAACTTTTCTGTTTTCATAAAATCAAGCACAAAAAACTCCGAAAATATTTTTTTTCATTCTATCTCCAAACTTCGCACCAGTCAACAAACTCACGCCGATTCGCCCTCTGGGCGAATCCAGCCCCTCTCCCCGTCCTCCAACACACTCTCCCCTTCCACACACAACAATCTCACGCCGATCTGCCCTCCGGGCAGATCCAGACCACTCCTCCCGTCCCCCACACACAAATAGAGCAGCCGACCCCTCATCGGCTGCTCCACAAATCATCCTTTGACGGCTCCTGAAAGCCCATCTGTATAATATCTCTGCATTACAACAAACAAAATCGCAATCGGCACCGAAATGCAAACCGCTCCCGCCGCAAAGCAAGTATACCAGCTGTCGATATACTCCTTCTCCAGCATCTTCCACAGACCCAGTGCAACCGTATAATACTTCGCATTCGCTCTGCAGATAACCTTTGCGAAAATAAAGTCCAGCCACGGTCCCAGAAATGCACTCAAAGTCGTGTACACAATAATCGGCTTACTCAGTGGAATTGTCACCTTCGTAAATACCTGGAATCTCGTTGCTCCATCCAGATAAGCCGCCTCATCCAGTGCCTTCGGAACCGTATCAAAAAATCCCTTTGCAAGCAGGAATCCCGCTCCGGAACCGCCCGAGTACACCAGAATCAATGCCACACGGATCATCGATCCCTCCGAAAGGCCAACTGCCTTTAAAATATAGTAGACAGCAACCATCGACATAAATGCCGGGAACAGACCTAAGATCATCGCGATGTTCATGTAAGTCTTACGGATTTTAAACCGCATTCTCGACATGCAGTAAGAAACCGAAAGCACAAATATTGTAGAAATCAGACAACTGAACACCGCAATGATAAATGTGTTCTTAAACATCTGCGGAAAGTCTAACACCTGCGTATCTGTAAACAGACGCACATAATTATGAAGCGTATATCCCTTTGGGAAAAAGCTGGTAACATAAGATCCCTTCTGTGTACTGAAGCTTAAGAGTGCAATCCACAGAACCGGAATCACCCACACAATCGCAAGCAGTGCCAGAACCACATGTACAATCACATCGGAAATCATTCCACGCGCTTTCATGGAGTGTGTTTTTTTCTCTTTGTTATTCATTATTGGAATCCCTCCTCGTTCTTGTAAGAACCAGTATTCCGGTACGTGATCAGTGAAACCACAGCCAGAATGACAAAGGTAAGAATACCGACAACCGCACCAACGTTAAAGTACTGTAAGTCAACTGTCAGCTTGTACAGCCAGGTAACCAGAAGGTCCGTCTTTCCGGCGGTTGCTCCGACCGGAACCGGTGCTCCTGCAGTCAGCAGATAGATAACGTTGAAGTTGTTGATATTACCCGTAAACGTCGTAATCAGATACGGAGTCGTGACAAACAGCATATACGGCAGCGTAATCTTAAAGAAAATTGTCACAGGACCTGCGCCATCAACACGGGCTGCCTCGTAAAGCTCACCCGGAATGTTCTGTAAGATACCGGTAACCTGCATCATGGTAAACGGAATACCAACCCAGAGGTTGATGATAACAACCGTTGCTCTCGCCCAGGTCGCATTTGTCAGGAACGGAAGCGGACTGCTGATCAGACCGGCCTGAACCAAGAGGTTGTTGATCAGGCCGTTGTCCTTTAACATCGTACGCATCAGAAGAAGAGAAACGAACTGCGGAATTGCAGCGGAGAGCATAAAACAGAATCTCCAGAATCCCTTGATGCGGGTTGTTTTACGATTGATGACAATCGCAAGAATCATACCAAGAATATAGTTCAGGAAGGTAGCGAGCACAGCCCAGATCAGGGTCCATCCAAGAACAGACCAGAATGTCTTGCCGATCGAGTTGCCCATGCCAAGAACCGTACTGAAATTTTTCAGTCCAACCCAGTGAAAAATCGTCAGATGGTCGCCGACTTTACTGTAGCTGGTGAAAGCCATACAGATCATAAAGACCAGTGGAAGGATTGTGAAAATCACAATACCGAGAATCGGAAGTGTCAGCAGGGTCCAGTGCAGTCTCTTGTCAACGAGTGCTTCCAGATCCTCTTTGATGGTGTTGATATGTTTCCCTTCCTTTGCACGACACTCTACCTCATAAGCGCTCTTCATATTGACACGCCAGATCATAAAGAAGAGAACCGTAATAAAAATCGTTGCTACTCCGTAGAGCAGGAACAGAATTGTCATATCGCCGCCGGTATATTCATAAATACCCTTGGCCTCGTTCCACACCTCTTCCTGCGCACGGCCGCCCAGGGTGATGAGATGATAGAGATTGTTGATACCGCCTTCGATCATAAACAGGAGATACGCAATTTCTACTGCCAGAAATAAAATACCCTTTACGATCTGTTTGTGAGCCAGATTTCCCAGTCCCATGACAAACATGGAAAGTTTCGTGACCGCATCGCCCTTTGTGATGGCTTTTGTCACCGGATAGGGAGTCTCAAACTCTTTGGCGCGTTTTTTCAATGATGCCATAATCTATCCTTTCCGAAAGACAGGCATTGTCAATCCTGGTGTCTGACAATGCCTGTGGTTTCAATCCTGTTGATTTCCGAACACTTCAGTGCCTGTCTTGCTTACTCGACTGCAGAAGTATTCATGCTTGTGTTCAGTTTCTCTGTCATTTCTGCAGCGTTATCATGGGTAACTTCACCGTTGACCAGAGATTTACCAAAATTCTCTGCCGGAGTCCAGTAGTTGCTCATATTCTTAACGAACGGCTGGATGATAGAAGTATTGTTGAAGGTATCGTTCTGAGCAGTTACCAGTGCATCGTCTGTGATCTGGGAAAGCAGCTCTTCGTTACACGGAACTACGTTTCTCATTTCATAGTGTGCTTTCTGAGCATCTGCGCTTCCGAGATATCTTGCAAGAGCAACTGCAACCTGCGGATATTCACAGTTCGGATTCACACCGATTGCTTTAGAGCCGGAGAAGGATTTCATCTGTTTCTCCTCGCCGTTGATGGTGATGGTCGGAAGCTGTACAACACCGTAATTATCACCGAGTGCCTCTTTAACTGCGGATGCATCCCAGGAACCGGAGAACATTGCTTTTACAGAACCGTCACGCAGACCGGAAAGACCGGATCCGTCTGCATCAGATACGAAGTTCGGATTGTTTACCAGGTCAACCAGGTAATCGGTTACTGCTTTTGCTTTATCGCCTTCGAAGTCAACGCCTGCTGCCTCGTCTGTTCCGTCCTCACCGAACAGCGTACAGCCGTTTGCTACGTAGAAGGAAGCAATGTACCAGGAGTTTGTAATCGGGAAGGAAATCTTGTCTTTTGCGATCATGGTATCCAGGTTTTTCACTTCATCCTCAGTGAATGCAGATTTATCATAGTACATAAACCAGGTGTTTGTGGTGAATGGTACACCATAGATATCGCCGTCAACGGATACGGAATCTACAATTGCCTGAGAGTTGTTCTCTTTTACCTCCTCAACTGTCTGTCCGCCGAGTTTTGAAATTCCGTTTGCAGCGATCAGGGATGTCAGGTTGTCGTTTGCAAACATGTAAACATCTGCTGCTCCTTCAACGTCCTGTGTTACGGTATCTTTTGCATCGCTCTCTGCGCATACACCGTAATCAAAGGTAATGTGCCAGGATGGATGCTCCTCTGCAAACTGATTGCACATGGTCTGCAGCCACTCACCGCTGTCGCTTGCCTGATCCTCTGACGGAGACCATACGGTAAGGGTTGTGGTAATTTCCTCTTCCTCTGCTGCGTTGGAAGCAGATGCGCTTGTGCTTCCTGCCTCGGATGTGCTCTTGGAATCGTTTCCGGAAGCGGCATTTGAAGAACCGCTGTCGCTGTTTCCGCATCCTGCCAGCATGCCAACTGCAAGTGCTGCGGTCATCATAATAGATACTACTTTCTTTTTCATATTGAAAATCCTCCTTATATGATTTTTCTTTCTGGAACGTCTGCTGTCATATCGCATTTGCTGCTTGGTATCTCTCGTTCTTGTTGATTTTATTATAGCAGTTGGCGGATTTTTCTGAAATATCAAGAATCTATGATCTATGTTGGATTTCTACGTTACATTTCTACACCGGAGCGTATCCGAAAAATCATTTCCGCAATCTGCAGAATTCTTTTCCGCAACAAAAAAAGAGGCCGCGCACCGTTTTTCCGGTGCGTCCTGCCTCCTCTTCTGTTTTTTATTCCGCCTTCTGCTCGGCTTTTTCTTCTGTCTTCTGATCTTCCTGTGAACTCAGGCTTTTCCTTTCCTGAATCATCTCCTGAATGATTTCATCTCCGCCTTCCTCCTGCCACTCTTTTACAAAATCATCAAAAGAAGAAAGCTCAGACTCGCCCCGGATAATTTTTAAAAAGGTCTCCGATTCCAGTTCTTTTAAGGTGTAACGATATGCTTCTGTGGTCTTCGTCCGGGTCGGATAAATCGTATTCACTCTTTGAATCTTTTCGTCGCTTAAAAGCGAGCAGGCTGTGATACGGGATAAATACGCGCTCCACTCCTCCGCACTCGCTGTTTTCGGGTTCTCCAGATAGGCGCGGCATACCTTTTCGAACGATCTTTCCAGAATCTCCAGCTCATCCTCCGATTTTTCCCCGTTCAGTGCCGCCTGCAGATTTTCGTAACAGATCGTCAGTGCCTGATTATAGTCGAGATTGATTGCTAAGGGGCGTGCCGTCGGATCGATATTTCCCGTATAATATTGCTGAAATTCTCCTCTTGGATCATCGTAGGAATAGCGCATATAATCAAACATCACCGACAGGATCTTCGGCACAATCTCCGGATATTCATACCCTTTTCGCACTACCACATAATTTCCGGTCAGCTTTTCGTTGCAGTACCGCACACTTCCATCCTTCCCGGTCCGAATCAGAAACGGCTGCCAGTCGGCCTCCGGATCCGTCTCATGACAGCGCCAGAGCGGGTTGTTCGGTGCCCACCACGGTGCGAAGAAAATGCCGCAGCGTCCCTGGGCAATGAGATCGGCAATGTCATCCTGTGTGCGGATCAAAAAGTCCCGGTCAAGGACGCCCTCCTGGTACCAGTCTGCCAACATGCCAAGTGCGTCTTTTACATTGGGCTGAACGGAACCATAAACCGGCATTCCTTCCGCATCCGTCAGCCATCTTCCCGGATATGCACCAAATGAGGCAAAAATAAGATTCATGCCGTATTCCGAAGAAATGCCCGTGCCGCCGTACAGAGTTGTGCTGACTGCAAGACCGATGTTACCCATCTCCTGGTTTGCCGGATTCTCCTCTGCAAACGTCAACGCAATATGTTTCACATCATCGATCGTTTCCGGTACGGAAAGTCCCAGTTTTTCCATCCAGTCCTTCCGCACCCATAGAAGATTCGGACCGTCCGAAATGTTGGTTTCCGGGAATGCCATCAGCTTTCCGTCAAAGGTACAGCCCTGCAGAATCTCCTCACCGTAGCTTGCATAAATATCCTTGATACGGTCGCTGGCACAATTTGCATAAACCTCTGTAAGATCGGCAAGCTGATCGTTTTTCTGCATAGAATTCATCGTTTTCTGGTCTACAACCATGATATCGGCAATGTTTCCTGTTGCGATCATGGTGGAAATGCCAACGTTATAGGTATCACCGTTGTTTTCATAAACATCCTCGTTCTGTACATTAATGATTTCGCGGATCAGGCGTGTATAGGCATTGTCCTCATAGGTTTCTCCCTCCGGGAGATTGGAATTATTCACACCCGTCATTTTTGCCAGCGTGTACGTGATGGTTTCCGGGTAACGTCCGTACGGCGTTGTTTTCGCTTCCGTAAGAGCCGCAGCCTCATTTCCGGCAGCATCGGAAACAGAATCATTCCCTGCTGCGCCACTTTCTCCGCAGCCACCCAGAATCGTTCCCGCTGCCAGCAATACAGCGAGGCCTGCCGCAATTTTTTTTTGCATCATGCCTGTACCTCCCTTTCCACACCCGGAATCCGTACCGTCACTTTCGTTCCCTTTCCCGGCTCACTCTCAATCGAAAGACCATACGCTTCTCCGTATTCGAGCTGAATCCTGGAATTGACATTCCGCACACCGTAGCCGCTGCTCTTCTCCGTCAGAATGGTCTGTGCTTTTTCCTGTTCCATGCCAACGCCATTATCCGCCACGGAAAGCACCACACAGTCTCCGTCGCGCCGTCCGCTGATTGTGATCACGCCTGGCTCACTGCCGCGCCGCCGGTCAATTCCATGTGCAATCGCATTTTCGGCAAGCGGCTGCAGAATCAGGTTCAGTGTACGGTAATCCAGAATATCCTCCGCCACATCCATTTTGACCGTAAAACTGTAGTCGTGAAACATTTCCTGAATCTGCAGATACGAACGCACATTGTCGATCTCCTCGCGGATGGACATCGTATTTTTGCCTTTGTTCAGAGAAGTCCGGTAGTACCGCGAAAGCGCCAGCGTAGCCTTGCTGATATCATCCGAACCGATTTCCAATGCTTTCCAGTTGATCAGCGACAACGAATTATACAGAAAATGCGGGTTAATCTGCGCACGGAGCGCCGTCATTTCATACTGCTTCTGGCGGATGCGGCTCTCATAGACTTCCTGAATCAGCTGACGGATACGCGACAGCATCTGATTAAAGCCACGCGTCAGATCACCGATTTCATCTCTTTCCGTAGAAACCATTTCCACTTCCAGGTTTCCTTCCTCTACCTCGGCCATCGTCTTTTTCAGCTTTTCAAGGCGGTGCGCCATATTTCCGGAGAATCTCATAATCACGACCGCAGAGAAAAGGACGCAGCCCGCCCACATCAGAAGAACTATCAGAAGAATCGGCTGCATCGGACTGATGATGCCTTTTTTCGGCAGATAGCACGCGGCATGCCATCCATTCTGCTCAATCTCCTTTTCCAGGAGAATGTAGTTCGCTGTATTCTGCTTCTCTTTTTTTTGTATCTTCTGAAAGTCTGAAAATTCCATCTGGTATTTCGCATTCCTGGTCATCTTCTGATTTTCATACAGCACTTCTTTGTCCTCATTGTAGACGAAAACACCGTAATCCTCATTGACTGCAAGCTCCATGGAGCCAAAAATCTTACTGTAGTCCATGGAAATGTATAAAAAACCGCCTTTTCCGTCATCAATCAGCGGCATAGACCGCACCATCGTCACCGTTCCCTGATCCATATCGGCATACCAGTGAACGTCATTGTCCGCCGGTGCTGTCCATTCATCATTTTCAATTTCCTGCGCCGGACGCAGATACGTGCCGTGCGGAATGACGAAATCACGCACATAGACCGTAGACCGTCGGATTTCCGGGTAAAAATAACTTAAGGAATCCATCATCGGATCAAACTCTTTCACCATGCGCTCGTATGCTTCGAAGCTGTTTTTGTCTTCTGCCTTTACAATCTGAACAATTGTCTGGTCGAATGCCAGATAGTCCGACATACTCTGGTGCAGCGCAAGCTCCGTATTCACATCGTCCACTGCCTGATCAAAGGTGGTCTGCAGATTTTTGATCTCACGCTCGACAAGTACACGACGCATCTGGGTGTAAAACATTGTGAACATCAGGCACATTGGGAAAAGTCCTGTGAGAACGTAAGCCACGATAAGCTTCCGGTGTACCTTCATATCTGAAAATGCTTTTTTTATTCTAGCGGCAAATGATGTCATCTTACTCCCCCTGATCCCGGTATTTCTGCGGGCTGATTCCAAAATACTCGCGGAAGCTCTGACAGAAATAGGACACATTCACAAAACCGCATTTTTCACAGATTATACCGATTTTCTCATTCGTATTTTCAAGCATCTCCCGCGCACGCTCCATGCGGAAACCTTTTAAGTAGCGGCTCAGGTTTTCTCCTGTATTTTTCTTGAAAATGCTGCTCAGGTAATTCGGTGTCATGCCGACCTCGCGCGCAAGCTGGTCGACGCCCATGCCGCTGTCAGAATAGTTCTCACGGATATACTGTTTGATCTGCTCGACTTCTCTGCGTTTCGCAACACCACCGTCTGCGCGGAAGACCGTTTCAAGCCGTTCAATACCCATACGGACTGCCTGAATCACACCGACCATGTTGCTGCTGTGATACAGGGCGTCAATCTCACGGTCCAGCTCCCGCTCATCTTTTCTCTCGAGATTGTCGTAAATCTCTTTCAATAAGTTGGAAAACATAAATTTGATATAAATCTGAGAAAAAATCGTCTGATGCTCATACTTCTCGCAGAACTGGTCAAAGTGTTCACGCAGGCTCTCCAGATCCTTCATGCGAATGTCCTGCTGGATCTGGCGGATCAGGATTTCAGCATCAATCTGCACCAGCACCTCGGACTGCTCCTCCTGAAAGGGAAGAAAAACATGGTTTCCCGTGTGATAAAAGCGACGCTCCATGAGCTGCTCCGTCTGTGCAAATGCATCGTAAAGCTCAACGTCCGGCGTGATCTCACCCGACACGGCCAGAAAGCATTCCTGGTCCCACATTTCACGAATATAATGGTACAGCTTCCGTCCGAACGCTTCCCAGCCGCCATCCGGCTCCTCGCTAAAAAACAGGATGGACTGCTGTGGGTTCAGGTTCAGATAGTGAAAGGGCATCTGCAAATCGCTCTGCATCTTTTCAATCTGTTCGCTGTTTACCTGTTCAAAATAGTTGTTGGCACACTCCAGCAGTACCATACGGCAAAAATCCCGGACAAAGCTCATATCGAGAAGCGTCTGTGTTTTCTCCTGCATTGCGCTGCGGCTCTGCCCATTGACCATCAGATACAGCAAATGTTCCCGCAGAAACTCCATACTTTCGTCCTTCCGTTTTTCCTCACGCTCACTCTTTGCAAGCTTTTCGTTGATTTCACCAACCACCTTTTCAAATTCTTCCGGGTTGACCGGTTTTAAAATATAGGCGAAAACACCGTAAGAAATCGCCTTTTTCGCGTAGGAAAACTCATCATACCCACTGAAAATCACCGTTTCCGTCCCCGGATACTCCTCATGAATCCGGGAAAGAAGCTCAATTCCATCCATGAACGGCATATTGATGTCGGTCAGAAGCACGTCAATTTTCTCTTTTTCGAACACCTCCAGCGCTTCCTCTCCATTGGAGGCCTCCAGAATATTCTCCCGGATATTCATCCGCGAAAGCAGCATTCGAATGCCCTTTCGCTCTATCATTTCATCATCTACAATCAGATATGTGTACATGCATCGATCCTCTTTCTAAGCAGCCTGCCTAAAGCGGCGCATACTGGTTTTATTATACCATTCCCGCGGCAGAATTGCATAGCATTTACCGCTCAAAACCGTTACCGGAAACGCAAAAACAGAGCCGGTGAAAACATTCTCATCCGACTCTGGTTTTTCTATTACATGATTTCAGGACGCCACTCATCCTGTCCCGAATCAGGCCTTCGTCCTCTCCCTTTTACTTCTGATATTCCTCAATTCTGCAAACATGTTCTTTTGTCTTTTTATTATAATTAATTCCTACCAGAAGCAAGTTTCCCTGATATTCTTCCAGACTTCTGCAATATTCTTTGTCCTTAATCTGCGCAAGCGCACCCTCTGCTGTTTTGTCCCATTTCAGTTCTACAACCAGCGCCGGTTTGTCCTGGTATCTTTTTCTTGGTACGAAAACAAGATCCGCAAACCCTTTTCCCCCAGGCAGTTCACGGTAAACCGTGTAAAAATTCCGTGCTGCATACAGTGCCAGTGAAATCGTATAGCTCAACGCATTTTCATCATTGTACTGAAGCTGTGACGTTTCAAAATGTGCCAGCCGAATTCCCTCTGCTACCTGTGTTTCCTGTTTTTCCCACACAGCCTGCAGAAGATCTGCGGAATTTTTCAGTGCCTTTGAAATATCTCCCCATTGGGAAACGGTTACCGCACTGGCATATTCTGACTGTACCTCGGCATTCGGAATAAAAACATATTTATTCTGTTCCTCATAACCAAGATATCCAAGATGAATCAGCAGTGTCAGCACATCATCCTCTGTCCGGAAAGTTGTCATATCATTCGTAAAACTGCCCGTGTTCACCGGAATCTTTTTCCCTGCCATCATCTGCAGTACGTCATCCCGCAGGCCGTCAAAATTCAGATCAATATACCACTGTAGTGCTTCAAATGTTTCTGTCTGATTCCAGTAATTGCCGATTTTCCGGAATCGCATGGCATTGACAACCGAACGCGGGCTGTAAACCGAACTTTCTCCCGGGAACGAATAGCCGTCATACCAGTTTTTAATTTCTGCCAGATCCATCTGATACCGGCCGCAGAGTTCTTCTACTTCCTGCTCCGTAAATCCTACATATTCTGCGAGCGGCCCTGGATCAAGCATTGTAAATTCATCAAACATATTCAGTGCAGAATGGGTTCCATATTTTTTGATCGGCAGAATACCCGTCAGATAGGCAAGTGCTACGTAAACCTTATCTTTCAGAAAATCCCGCAGGAAATCAAGATACTCTTCCTGTGCTTTTTTATCCTGCTGATATTCCCGGAAAACACAGTCCCATTCATCAATGATAATGATAAACGACTGTTTTGTTGCCGCATAAATATCCTGCAGCGATTCTACCAGATCCGTATCGTCAAAGTAGTCCACGTCCGGATAACTGTTTTTCAGTTCCCGCAGCAGCATTCTTCGAACACGGTCAATCACCTGGCCAATTTCCTTGCTCCGGCTCAGAAATTCCTGCATATTCAAAAAAATCGTAGGATATTGATTTAAGTGCTGTGCAAATACAGCATTTTGAGAAATTTTCAATCCAGAAAAAAGTTCTCTGGAATCGCATTCCTTCCCATAATAAGCCGTCAGCATATCCGCCGTCATAGATTTTCCAAAGCGCCGCGGACGGCTGACACAGACATATCTCTGCACAGTATTAATCACCTGATTGGTATACTCGATCAGCCCTGTTTTATCCACATAAATTTCGGACTGAACCGCTTTTGCAAATTTTTCATTTCCCGGATTCAGATAAACTCCCATATTCCACCTGCGCCTTTCTCTTTCTACCTCTATCATACGATATTCTTGCCTTAAGTTCAATTTAGCATAAGTTGAAAAATGCCAGAATGTTTTTAACTGAGGCAAAACATTCTGGCTGTTTTTTCTGGGATTGCTATGAGTCAATTAATTAATGAATAAAGAACGCGTCCTCTTCCTCGTCTTCCACAACCGGTGTCATCGGGTTATACTCGGTTTCCACCAATTTTTTCACCAGCTCGTGATCGAAGTTGCGGCGGATTTCACAGGTTCTGTCGAAAATCATGGTTGCTTCATCCCCTGGGGTGCATGCCGGCCAGTTCGGGAGGGATGGGGTTTCCGGACTTCCGTAGCGGGCAAAGTTGATCCAGGCGGTGGCCATACGCTCCTGCAGACGGTCTGTTTCGCCCGGGACATTGCATACGGCGATGCGGTCGATGTTATGGAATACGAACGGAATCTCGGCACAATGCCATGCGGCTTTTCCGCCATCGATCGGGAATTCATAGGTAAACTGATAGGAATAAGTCGGCGCTTCTGTAAACTCCGATTTCTGACGAATGAATTCGATCGTGTCCGGACGGAAGAACGTATCCACAGACCACAAATCGGCAATTGTTTTGTCCGGATATGCTTTTTCAAAAAGAGAAATCAGCTCCGGCGTTGCATCGCCATATTTTCTCGTCAGGAACGCAATCTGTTCCTCACGGTTCATCTCATGTTTTCCCGGCACAACCGGTCCAAAATCAAACTCACCGATGTTGGTTCCTGCCAGCACAGGAATCGTTTTAGCGTGATCCGTAAATCCGCACTTGATCGGATTTCCGCGGAACCAGCCGTTCTCCATCGGTCCCTGTCCGATATAGCAGCCTTTCGCAGCAACCTCTGCCTCAACTTTATTGTACGCATTTGACAGCTCATAATACGGGATCGTCTCAAGCTTCTCCACCTCGGACTCGTCCAGATTCAGTTCTTTTAACAGAGCCTTCACAATCGCGGTGCCGTCTCCATCCTCTTTCTGATAAACCTTTGCCTCATAAACACCGCTCTCGATGATACCCTTCTGGAACAGGCCGTCTGCTGCCGGCGTATTCATCAGCGTTGCCACCTTCATACCGCCGCCGGACTGACCGAAAATCGTAACATTCTCCGGGTCTCCGCCGAATGCCGCGATATTGTCATGTACCCACTGCAATGCAGCTACCATATCTGCGTTTCCTGCATTCGCAGAATTTTTGTATTTTTCGCCAAACGGCGAGAGATCGAGATAACCGAGGATATTCAGCCGATGGTTCACGGAAACAACAACGACATCACCGAACTCGCTTAAGTGATCCCCCTCATATGCCACATGCTCAATCGCAGAGCCGGCGCTGAAGCCGCCGCCGTGGAGCCATACCATGACCGGCTTTTTCGCACCCGGATCAAGACTCTGTGTCCAGACATTCAGGTTCTGGCAATGCTCGTCCTGCGGCCAGTAACGATGCGGTACCAGCACCTCCATGTTCGGCTCATCCTGCTTTAAAAGCGGACATACATAGCCGTACGCCAGCGCATTTTTGATTCCTTTCCATGGTTTCACCGGCTGCGGCATCTGGAAACGGTCCGCCTCAGCGTAATGGATTCCATGAAACGCGTATGTCGTATTCAGGCGGAAGCCGCGTACCTTTCCCGCCTTTGTCTCTACTACCGGATCTGTTTTACTGCATACAAAATAATCTCCCATATTTCAGCTACCTTCTTTCTATCCTGTTCTGTGACGCGCAGTTTCCAAAAACTGCTGCAAAATCTTCACGATCCTTCCGTTTCATCAGGCTTCGAAACAACTGTCGTTTTTGCATTTACGCATCTGTTTCTTATTATACCAGACAATTTATTCGGAAACAATTCTTTTCACTTCCGTTTTCGGCTGTTTATATCAACAAAGTCCGAAAATCACGTCAAAAATGGATATTTCCATCACAACTTCAAAGTGCTACAATAAAAAAGAAGGTAAAATCAACGTAAAAAAGGGGACTACTATGACGAAAACAGTACAAAAGAGCAAAGCCCGCGATATGACCCAGGGCTCTATCTGGAAACAGCTTCTTCTCTTCTCGCTTCCGCTGATGGCCGGAAATCTCTTCCAGCAGCTTTACAACACCGTTGACAGCATCGTTGTCGGCAACTTTGTCGGCAAGGAAGCACTCGCCGCCGTCGGCTCCGTCGGTCCGATCATCAATTCTCTGATCGGCTTTTTCATGGGACTTTCCACCGGTGCCGGTGTCATTATCTCTCAGTATTATGGCGCAAAGGCGGATGAAAAGGTCAGCCGCACCGTCAGCACGACACTGGTGATGACATTTTTTCTCTCTATTGTCTTTACTATTCTCGGCATCTTCATTACACCGTACATGCTCCGCATGATGAGTACGCCGAACGACGTCATCCGCGAGTCAGCAACGTATCTTAAAATTTACTTTGGCGGTGTTGCCGGTCTGATGTTCTACAACATGGGCTCCGGCGTTCTCCGCGCTGTCGGCGATTCCCGCCATCCGCTGTATTTCCTGATTTTTTCCGCTGTTGTCAATACCGTGCTCGATCTTTTGTTTGTCGTTTCCTTCGGCATGGGAATCGAGGGTGTGGCGCTTGCAACCGTTATTGCACAGTGCCTTTCGGCGGTTCTGACGCTGTATGTGCTGACCACAACAGACGGCCCATACCGCATCTGTTGGAAAAAGCTCTGCATGGACTGGTCTTTGCTGTACCGCATCGTCTGCGTCGGACTGCCGGCAGCGATCCAGCAGATGGTGACTTCCGTTTCCAACGTTTTCGTGCAGTCCTATATCAATGTATTCGGCTCGGATGTTATGGCAGGCTGGAGTGCCTGCATGAAAATCGACCAGTTTATGATGCTGCCGATGATGAGTGTTGGTCTTGCTTCGACCACCTTCACCGGACAGAACGTCGGTGCCAGCTACATTGACCGTGCAAAGAAGGGTGCTACAACCGCATTCCTGCTTGCTGAGCTTGTAACCATTGTGATGATGATTCCTCTGCTGATTTTCGCCCCGCAAATGGTCTATCTGTTTAACCAGGAGACAGCTGTGATTCGTTATGGAACTCTGTTCCTGTATCTGCTCTCCCCGTTCTACATTCTCTGCTGCGTCAACCAGGTTTACTCCAACGTCCTGCGCGGCGCAGGAGACACCAGAACACCGATGATCGTGATGCTCGGAAGCTTCGTCGTGTTCCGCCAGATTTATCTGTTTGTGATGTCTCATATATTTGATTCCATCATTCCGATTGCACTTGGTTATCCGGCGGGATGGCTGGTATGCAGTGTTCTGATCTATGCCTGCTATCGGAAATTCCGGTGGGATAAAGGAATGCGGAAAAACTGAAGGATTCCTTTCCTGACATAAGCAAAAGGGGCTGTTGCACTAAGAAAATGATATGCTCCCTTCTAGGTAGGCAAGTGAAATAATAAAAACTTGTCACTTAGGAGGGAGCATATTTTATGTCCAA
>NZ_QUJD01000018.1:0-86769 GCF_003480555.1 Blautia sp. AM29-29 | reverse complement strand
ATTATGGCATAACTTGAAGTGAATAAAAAGGTACTCAGGTTCTACCGTTTACATCTCAGCTTTCTGCGATTTCAACGATTCACGCATAGACTTGATGTCCGTCTTTAATTCCTCAATCTGAGTGACGGTCTTGGCTACGCCCTCTTCTAAGAGAGCTTTGTCCTTCTGCAGCTTTACAATCTGTGCATCGAAGTCGATTTTTGTGCGGTTTTTGCTTCCTTTGGTTCTGGGCATAATACGATACCTCGATTCAGTTTTATATGTATTTTTATTAAACCACCATTATTTATCTTTGGCAATAGAGAATGGAAATTTCTCCGCATTCCTGTCTTTCTCCGAAACAATATACTCCCCTTCTGGCCAGCTCTCGCTTTCCCAGATGAAGTCCGAATCGTACCTCACAGCTCTCGCGGCTTCTGCGCAGAAGTCGTTATCCACGCACCACTGCATCAGGGTGTCATCTTCCAAAGTCAGGTATCCGTGGGCGAAGCCTCTCGGAATGTACATTTGCTTCTGATTTTCAAAGGACAGAATCTCGCCATAGGCGTATCCAAAAGTATCTCCCGGTCTGATATCCACGGCAACATTGAAAATCGAACCATGTAGGCAGGATACCAGCTTTGCCTGCGCGTACTCTCCCTCTTGGAAGTGTAGTCCACGGAGCGTTCCAGCTTTCTTGCTGAACCCTTGGTTGATTTGAACCACGTGAAATCCCTCTGCTGACACCGACAACCACCCACGGAAATCTTCAAAACGTTGTGTTTCAATTATTTCTGGCTTGTCTACCATTGCTTTCTATACTCCCTTGGACTGATTCCCTCTACTTTTCGGAACATCCGACTAAAATAATTTGCATCTGCCATGCCGACCGCAACGCCTATTTCATCCACAGTCATATCCGTGAAGCGAAGCAGCTGCTTGGCTCTGGTGATCCGTTTTGAGATCAGATAGTTATTGACCGTCGTTCCGTAGCTCTCTTTGAAGATTTTGGATAGATAGAACTTGTTGATAAAGAACTTCTCTGCCAACTCTTCCAGCATAATTTTCTCTGTAAAGTGTTCGTCCAGATATTCCTTCACGGCTGCCAGTTCCATTCTCTTCCGGCTCACCGTCACGCTCTCTGGATGCCAGGACTGTTCCATTAGGAGAGTCAATAGACTTCCCAGCTTCTCATTGATCCGCATATCCCGGATGTAATCAGATGAGGAAGCTAAGTTATAGAGTTCTGTTAGGAGTAATGTGAAGGGTGTTAGATCATCTGGATGAAACACAGGCCGACCACCACGCTCCTTGTATTTCTCATACACAGCCGGAAGGGATGGCGCATAGAAGTGGCACCATTGAAGTGACCAGAGATTATCGGATGTAGAATGGCTGTACGCTTTCCAACAGTCGATAAACACACAGTCCCCGGCTGACAGCTCATAGGTCGTTCCTTCGTAGGTGAGGGTTCCGTTTCCAGACAGAACTACGAAGCACAGAAACGAGGTCAGGTTCGTTCTGGTCGATGTATGCGGGTGGATGGCCTGCAGCGATCCGACCTCCTGCAGATGCAGTAACGATGTCCGCGCAAACGTGGACGGGGTGTATAGGATTCGGGAGGAGGTCACGGACGACGATTGTGGGTTGAATAATTCTTGATCCATATTAGCATCCTCACCCTTTCTCCGAATCCTTACTTTACTTTCCGTCTCTTATATCCCGCCGGTGGCACTGCATCTTTGGGAATATGCCACGGTGAACCTTTTCGGTCTTGATTGCAATCCGGGATTTTTCCCTCACGGCACCACTTTGATACCGTGGCCGGAGTAACGCCAAATTTCTCTGCAAATTCTCTGGTTCCGATTGCTTCGCTCATATGTGTTCCCTTTTACTTATGCATTACTTGCAGATGTCTGTTTTTTCGAATCGATCATATAAAGATATGGAGGGTTCTTTCCTTCATCAAGCATTTTTTGATACTGCTCTTTTATTTTTTTGTCACGACCCGGATTTCCAACCATAACATATACAAATATCCTATTGTTTGTTCCTTCCGCCTGCGCATAGCTTTCTATCTGTTCTTCAAATCCATGCAAATAATCATTATTGGATGACAATTTAATTTCAACAACAGTTTTATCGTTTCCTCTGCTGACTTTCAAGTCCACCGGGCCAGGCCCTTCATTTGCTTCAAAAGACATATCAATATTATTTGATTCGCAGTAATATTTTCCGCTCAGATGAAGCATTCTTTGAACTGCTTTTTCCCGACGCTGAGTCGATGCGGATTGAATTTCATCCCAGCCCTTATTGTGTTCAACCCAGTCTTTAAAAATATCCAAAACTTTTAAAGCCGCATCATAACTTCCTATTTCACGTTTATCAGCGTGCTCAAGGAAATTAAATGCACCGCTTCTTTTCATTCTTTTAAAGGCATCAGCAACAAAGTACTCAAGATCATTATCAACACAGTAGGGGGCGATTTCTTCTTCTCTATACCCCTCTATTATCTTGGCACAACGCCCCGCATCCATAAAAATGTGCTGTTTTAAATAGTTCTTCTTTTCCGCCGAGCACATCTTTTGCCATTCTAAACCAACTGCTTCGTTGACTTCGTTTCGTATTTTTTCATTTTCTGAAATCACTCTGTCAATATCATCCCAACATCTCGCTATTGGAAGTTCATGTAAAACCTCTGTCGGCAAGTATAATAACTCACAGTTTTTAAATGGGTTAACTGCAATTTCATTTATGAACTCAACATCAGGATAATGAGTTTGATTTATCTGCAACGCTTGATTAATTCGCCTGGTATAAGCCTCTATATCGGGCTTGATAATTGTTGCAATCATATCGCTAAGCCTATCAGCTGCAACATTTTCTTCAAACAAACCGACCAGTTGAAAAATTTCAGGCTGCGTAGATCCATTTTTAACAATATCAAATGCATCGCTAATAACTTTTTCGGACAACACCCTTCCAAAACCAGCATCGACACCGGTTTCAGAAAAGCCAAGATTTACACCATTTAATCCAGAAAACGAAAACTTTTTTAAGGCTTCACGATAAAATCGATCTCCCTTATCTTTTGAGGCACTTAAAAGTATCATTATGTTCGAAAAGAAGTCATTAACACGCTCATATGCATTTGAAAATTCTGGCGTATCAGATTTCTTTAAACGAAGAAGGTTAATAAAGAAGTGACTGTCCTTGTTTATTATAGAATCAAATACACCCAATTCTTCTAGTCGGTCATCCAATTCAAAAAAATCCGAAATAAATACTGGTTCCACTTTCATTATTCCTCCTTGCCTTCGTATTCCTTCACATCTCAGCCAGTCATAAGACCGTTGCCTGCTGCTCACCACGGAGAGGTGTGTGAAGATTTGAGCAGCTACCGTGTGAATAATCACACGGCCTAAATTGTTATTCCCAGCTAAAGCACATTCCCTGGAAGCCATCCGCTTGTTCTTTGCTATTGAACACGACTTTGATTTCCTTTTCTACCGTGCAGTCATCGCTGACTACCATGATATGACGCTGGGAGAAGTCATAGTTAAACGTAACGGTAGGAGATTTGTATAGTTTGCCATCCACGTAGATGTCCGCTTTATTGTCACCAGACTCAAAGGTATAGTCGATACCCAAAATTCCAGACGCAGATGCGTTCAGAGTAAATGTCGTATCATCTACACGCTCAAAATCAGTATCCGCGCCATACCAGATAAAGTTATCGAACTTATGTACATCTGCATTGATGACATCTGCATCTTCCATTTTTCCGGTAGACGCAGTTACATTTTCATCAATAACAGCCTTTACGGTTTCGTAGTAGATTGTCTGACCAGCATCATTCGGATGAACGCCATCTTTGGTCAAATCGTCATAAGACTTGCCAGAGTTATTGAACGCTGCAATTGTGTCTGCTACAGGGATTCCATAATGGTCACAGATGCTTTGGATCGTGGTTATATTGGATGTATAGTCACGTTGTGAGGATTCCAAAATTGAAATAATCGAGCAATTCGGGTACTTATTTTTGATGGCCTGTACCATAGCTTCATAATATACATCCAAGTCTTGTAAGGCATCATTCTGACCATAGCAAATAATCGCCAAGTCGTAGTCAATGTCATCATCAAGTGCCATTGTCCGGACATAACCAGCATAAGAGGTATTACCTCCCATTGAAACATTTGTTACGGATACAGATGCTTTATTAACAGTCCTTAAATATGCTTGTAACTGTTTAAACCACTGCTGCCCATCTGTTTCTGTGCCAGCACCCGCACCGATTGAATCTCCCACAACCAAAACATTAACGTCAAAACCATCTGATAGCTTCTGATAAAAGCTATCCTCTGCCTTTTTCTGTTTTAATGCTGCTTCTTTCTCCTGCTTTTCCTGATACAATTTTGCATTCATTGCTCGTAGTTCTGCCGATTTCTTGTCCTCATCCTTTTTGTTCATCCAAAGGAGAATCCCAAGGATTGCAGCAAGCAAAACTATAATGATCCATAGTATTACATTTTTTCGGGAGCTACTGCGGTACCCCCCCCCGACGATTATGACTCATTCTTTTCTCCTTACTTATAGACTTTTCTTAATTTCTGATGAACAAATTCCAGGTGTTCTTTTCATACGTACAACTTCTTTTCCATTTTCTTTGCACCACTCAATAGCTCTTTGAAATCCTGCATGATTTTGATCCTCGCCAACTGCAAAAACATCAAAATCCAATGTCTTAATAGTCACATCAACATCTGTATAACTTACTACTTCATCAACTACACTTAGCGCACTAACCAATTCTTTTCTCTGCTCTGTTGTATACATAACTTTAGCATCCGGTTTTGTTTTCAATATATAATCGCCATCCTGAACAGCAACTATCAACCAATCTCCAAGGTTCTTCGCATTTTTAAACAACCGAAGATGTCCTAGATGAAAATAATCATATACTCCAAATGTTACAACTTTTTTCATTTTCATTCTCCATATATTCTTGTTATTTTATTCTTCTTGCTTCAATATAATATCTTTTTTCCTGAGCATGTCCCATGGAAAACGTTTTTCGTGGTAATGAACCATTTTTTATGATTTCTGAAAACAAGTTTTCTTTATCGATGGCTGATAATAAAAGCCCTATACAATCGGATTTACAGCTCAGTTTCTTTAAAACATCATTATCGTGAATATAATCAATATCACAATTATTTGTTTTGACGTAATCATCTAAAAATCTTTGTAAAATGCCGACCGTCAATTCTCCTAGACTTTCATCTAAATACAGTACGCCTTGTTGTTCCTTTGTATAATATTCCACCTTATGCTTACTTTGTGATACACATATTGTTTTTATTTTTGTAAGAAAGTCACTGATATCAACATTCATTAGCAATCTATGTATGGGTTCAAACTGTTGTGATTCGTCCTGCAAATTCTCTAGCTCAACTAACGCATATCTTGACTTTATACTTGTTCCAAAAGCTTTCTTTTGCTGTTCATAGCATTCTTTCGCCGTAGCAAGCGAATGATTTCCATCTCCTACAGCAAAGATCATCGGATCTTCATCTAATCCATAATATTTTTCTCTAATATCTTGTAAATACTTTTCTAAAGCAGCATCAAATATCTCTGCTTTGTCTTCAGATACAAGCCATCCAGTGATGTGTCCTCCATCCTGCATCAAATCAAAATCATATAGTATTTCTAGCTTTTCTTTAATCGTCTCAATTGATTCCAGCAATTGATGCTTTTGGTCATCACATAAAAGCAATATATGAGGCAATTCAATGTTCGCATTTTCACGGATCTTGACTCTTGGCGGTATACGGTCTACCACTGTTTTTTCTGTTGCCCTAATTTTAGATTTGGCGTTTGGTTTATAATCGTAATCTTCCAAATCAATTGCGCCAACTATACCTTTACGAATGGCACCATTTTTTAATTTTCGTTCAACATATATATACGAATTATTATATGTTTCAAAAATATTCTTTTTTAAATAGCTGTTCATTGTTTCATTAATATTAGCTATTTTATCATCATTATTTCCCGACAGTTGTGCTTCCGGTAAAATCAAATTATATGTAGATACTTCATCTCCGATATATTTTTGCACATTTTCCCAGTATTCAGGTTGTGATGTGAATTGATCACATGCAACAACTGCCCACTTTCTATAATCTTTAATTTTGGGAAGTAAAATATCCGTTTTTTCAAATACCATCTCGATTATACTTTCTGTTCTTTCATTTTTTCTTTAATTTCTGTAGTGCTTATTCCATGCGTATATGGCAAATACTCAATTGAGGCCCCATACTCTGCGAACTGCTTTTCTGTACGCATATAACGCTCAGATCCCTTCCAGTCATCTCCAGAGAACAGAACATCAAATCCAAATTTCTTTAGCGCCAACATTTTGTCATCGGTTTCTTCAATCGTTACCAACTCGGCTCTGTCTACAACTTTTAGAGCATTCAAAATTCGCATTCTTTGATCTTCTGGGTAAACAGGCTGCTTTTTCTTGATTTCAGTAACATACTTATCATCACAAACACCAACAATAAGAATATCGCACATTTCTTTGCATCTTTCCAAAAGGTTCAGATGTCCCACATGGAAAAGATCAAATACTCCACATGTATATCCAATATGATACTTCTTCATTTAATATTTCCTCCTTTATAACTTCAACTCTATAATCTGGTGCTGATTTCCGCGTTTTTCTATCGGTGGAAGTTGCATATAGTCACCATAAGCCGTGCGCAGATACAGGTCAGAATCCTCTGGAACCGAAAATTCTGTATCCTCAAATATTGCTGTACTCAATTTATCAAAGCATTTCGTAGGAATAATCCACTTTCCGTATGGTGTTGCCCCAGTTGCTTCATAATAATATTGTGTTTTCTGATCATTATATTTTTTATTTATAGCATCAGCATTTTTAATCAAAGTACTTCTATTTTGAGTCAGCGAAAAAATAATATACGGGAGATACTTTATTTCTCCGAGTATGCGTTTCCATAATTTTTTGTGTCTAACCCATGGCTTGACATGATTTTTCATTTGTAGCGCATATCGGTAAAGCATCACCTGTCTGCCATGACTATATCTGTCAGACTCAGAATCCGGATATGCGTCATATGGAAACACATCAACAAATAGCTCATTATGTGCTCCACTATTCTGTGAAACATTCTCTATATATACTGTTCCAAGTTTTCTCACTTTTGCATACGCGTGTGGATAATTTTCATCGCTTTTCCATGTTTGCAAAAAATAGTTTTCGTCTAGCTTTTCGGGCGCAATTCGAATGAACTTTTCATACTCATCTCGAAGCATCCCAATATCCATGTCATCATCCCAAGGGATAAAACCTTTATGGCGAACTGCGCCAAGCAATGTTCCGGAATCCAAAAAGTACTTGATGTTATTTTCATCACATACTCGCTTTATTTCTTTTGCAATCTCTAGCTGTGCGAGTTGAACCCTTCGCAAAGTCTCAGTATCCATGTTAATTTTTCTCCTCCATCAGTTACAAAACGATTTGATTTTATTGTCCAAATTATATTTTCTGGCATCTAATTAAATTGCATCTTCGCCGCACTTGATTAACGTCAAGTGTCGTTTTCTACTACTCACCACGAAGAGGTGTGCAAAATTCGAGTAGCAACCTGCACCATAACAGTGCAGGCTTATAATATTTTTACTCTCCACGAAGCTCTTTAAATCGATTGACTTCCATCTCTTCCTTATAGTTTCTAAACAATGCCTCTACATCATATTTCGGCTCGTAGCCTAATTCCTCTTTTGCGTTGGTCACGTCCATAAGAAATCCACCGCCAGCCGGTTTATCAGGACGATAAACGATTTTGGAGGGATGATCTTTCGGAGAAAACACTTTAATGATCGTTTCAATTTGATGCTGTAACGTTACAGGGACACCAGTTCCAACATTATACCAGCCATGGTCACGGTCAACCTCAACAGCTTTACAAATCATTTGGGCACAATCATAAACATGAACCATATCCTTGGCATAGTTCGGATTGCCCCAAAGTTCAATCGGGTCACCTTTCATAGCCAAATCAATCATTCGATAAACCGGGCGAAGTGTCTTTACTCCATTCGGATGATAATAGTGGTACGGACTATAGTTATAAATCGTCGGGAACCGGAACACAAAATACTTCAATCCATACTCTTCGTAGTAATGCTTCATAAACTCAATCGCGGTATTTTTTGTGATAACATAAACCGCATGATCGCCCTTATAGCTAAAATTATACGGCATATCAGGCTTCAGAACCGCGCCATTTGTTGCTGAGAGCGAAATATCGAATACCGTTGTCGAAAACAGAATTCGGTCAGCATGAACTTTCCGGCAATATTCAAGGACATTATATGCCCCCATAATGTTCGACTTTACATATTTCTCTGGCTGATATCCTTTCATGTAAGACGGAATCTGTGCAGCAAGATCAATAACCGCATACACATCATCTTGTGGAAGCTTATCGAATTCCTCTGGATTGCTGATATCTACGGAAACATACTTTTGTCCCTGCTTTTCAAAGAAATCCGTCTGGCGATGACCTGATGCAATCACCTCATACTTTCCTTTAAAATATTCACACGCATATTTGTGGACATAGGCGCCCACATTTCCAGTTGCACCAAAGATAACAATTTTCTTCATGGTCAAAAAGTCTCCAATCTTAGTATTTTTTCAATCATATAGTCCATATCCTCAGTTGTATATCGCTGATCGCAAGGCAATGGTAGAATATTATCTGCCAACTGATATTCAACATCCGAATTATAGATATTTTCTTTTACATTAGGCCACAGTACTGGGATATATATTTTTTCTCTCTGTAACTGTTGTCGAAGATTTACTCCATTTTTTGTATAGAAAGGGTACATATATGGTCCCGCTGGCAATGTGACTTCAATTTGATTGATTGCTTTAAGCTTTTGATGCAAGTAGCCGAAATTTCTTTCTCGAATACTAGCATCGACCGCATAATCAACACCACGCAGAAGATTATGTGTGATTTTCGACATAGCCTTCAGTGGAAGCTTGTCTATCACTTCTTCATTATTTCGATAAGCACCGTAGAATTCTTGCGCTGAGCGTTCGAATCTCCCTGCAAGAAACTGCAGTCTCTCAAATGATTCATCCTCTGCTAATTCTTTTTTGTATTTGCAAGTCGTATAGAGATACCCACCATCCGGTACCCCAAAAAACTTTCTACAAGTATATATTGTGTCCACACCTACTATGGGCTGTGAATAGAATGCTTGCGCATTATCAACAATCACATTCCTATACTGCCTACAATAAGAAGAGATTTCCGTATCACTATATTGCCCATAATAATTTATCAAATATATCCATTCGTTGCCCGGAACAGAAGTCAATATTGGCTTTAATTGGCCATTCACTGGATAATATTCAATTTCTACATTTTCTTCTTCACACGTTTCTGATATTGCAGAACACAATAATTTGGGGAGCCAAATTCTTCTGATTTCTCTTGCACGGAGCAAAAAGCGAAGACAATTTCGACCACTATTTAAAGCGATACTATTTTCATGGAATTCGTGACCACGATTATTTTCCAGCTCTAAAAATCCACCAATTTCTCTCATGCTGCACTCTCCATTTGAGGTGCAGCAAAGAGACAGATTACATTATATCTGTACCCCCCCATTTATTTTATGAAGTTGCATTTCCTTCTTGAAATCCTGCAGCATTTCTAAATAGTTATATTGAGGATGATACCCTAGTTCTTGTATGGCCGGTGTTATATCCATAATATATTGCGGCGCATTAGGCTTATCCGGTCGCATTATAATGTTAGACTTCTTACCGTTTTCTCCAAATACATCAATCATTCCCTTAATTTGGTCTAAAAGCGAAGTGCCAACGCCTGTACCAACATTGTAATATCCACAATTACGGTTCACAAACAATGCCTTATATAGCATTTGGCAAAAATCTTTGACATAGACCATATCTTTTACGCGGCTTGAATTGCCCCACACTTCAATAGGCTCTCCTGCTATTGCTCTATCAATTAGAAGCCTATATCCAATTTTTCTTTCTACTCCATCCACATAAAACGTGTCTACCGGCGAGTAGAGATAGATTGTCGGCAATCTAAAGATAAATCTCTTCAGTCCATACATTTGATGGTAGTTTTCAATCATATCTACCGCAAAGTTTTTAGACATAACATAAATAGTATGATCTGTCGTGAAGCTGAATTTGCGCGGCAAATCCACTCTTAAAAGCGGATTCTTGTCTCCATAATCTTTTATATCACCAAAGCTCTGCGCAAACAAAATACGATCCGCATTGTTTTTTCTACAATATTCTAATATGTTCAGATTGCCAGTAATGTTTACATCGATATACTTATAAGGATTGTATCCTTTCATTCTCGCAGGCATCGCGCCCGCAAGATCAACCACGGCATAAACATCGTTTGGCAGTTTTGAGAACTCATCTTTATTTGTGATATCCACCCGATAATACGGAACATTTAATTGGTCAAAATAATCTGTTTCGCGAGTACCTGTTGCAACAATTTGATATTCTTCATCCTTATAGTGCTCTAAGAAATACTTTATAAAATACTGTCCGGTATCACCACTAGCACCAAATACAACGATTTTTTTCATTGTGCCTTCCTTTCTGGTAATTACTTTAATACAACATTTACATATTTATTCTGGTTGCCGAGAACTTCTTCAATCCTCTCTTGACTGTCAAATCTGAGAACCAGTGTACCAATTGCTTCATTGGCCGCTTCAAATCCTCCAACAGTGGTGCCTTCTTCAATCCAAAGATCCCTCTCCACTACATTTTCTGCGATCTCATCCGAAATCCAAAGTTCCTTAAAGACACCCGGCTTATCGCTATGAAGAATAATTTCGGCCCAGCAACCGTTATAGGGCTTCTGCTGGATTTCATCAATTTGTAAGCCAACCGAATACTTCACCATGTTCGTAATCATGTCCACACCGGTTGCGTAGCGCAAACATTCTGCCAGACGATTTCCACCGCCACGAGGGGACAGTTCCATAATATACGCTTTACCGTCAGTTCCTTCGCGCGTTTCAATATTGTAAACTGCAGTTTTCATCTTCAGCAATTTGAGAAGACGCTGAATCTCATTTTTTAGTTCTTCCTGATGCTCCGCAGTCATTGAGGACGGCCAGCTATACGCTGCCGGTGTGTACGGGTTCTTTGCCTCCCGGTCAAATCGCTGGCAATCAAAGGATACAAACTTCAACTCGCCATCGATAGAGAAGCTATCTGTGTCGGACGAATAGCCATGCTGCGTAATAAAATCCTCAATAATAAATTCGTCCGAATGAGAATATGAGAGTGCATAATGGATGCTTTTTTCCAAATCCTTGGGATCATCCACACGAGTCACACCTTTACTTCCAGCCGAATCCGTAGGCTTGACGATTACCGGCCAATGGAACATCCCGACATCCTTCAATGCATCATCAATATTCTTGTAGCCTTTTGCAGTCGGAACAGTAAAGCCATTCTGCGTCAGAAATTCGCGGAACTTACTTTTGTTTTGCAGAATGCAAACTGATTCATAGGGTCCCACATTGGGCAATCCCATCTGTTCAGCCACATATGCCGCTGTAATAACACCAGGATCACAGGCAAAGGACATGATGCCATCAATATTCAACTTCTTTGCCGCCTCAAGCGTCTTTTCCTTGTCGATGATGCTGACATTGCAATATTCGTCAGAATACTTGTGCGCAATATTATCTGGCAGATAGTCACAAGTGATCACGTAAATTCCAAGATCATGCGCCGCTTTAATTACCGGGAGTGCATAGCGCGATCCTCCCAAGACCATCAATTTTTTCACGTTATTCCCTCCTTAGTATTTACAACTCAAAATAATATCACAGATTCTATCTACGTCCTCCAGTGCCAAATCAGCATACAAAGGCAACGTAAGTACTCGTTTGCTGATATGCAAGGCAACAGGTGTCTTCGTAACATCATACTTTCCATGGAAACACTCAAATGTATTGGTCAGAGGGTAAAAATACTTTCTGGCTCCAATTCCGTTTTCCGCCAATTTATCAAATACTTCTGCACGGCTCGCGCCAAACAATTTTTCCTCAAACACGACTGGGAAATAGGCATAATTACTCTTTACATCATTCTGAATACAGTTAAGTTGGATCCCATCCACACCATTCAGTCGTTCGCGATATCTTTCAACCACAGCCTTGCGCTTTGCAATTTCCTCATCAACATGACGAAGGTTGCAAAGTCCCATTGCTGCACAGAATTCATTCATTTTTGCATTTGCGCCAACAGCAGGTACTTCTTCTGGCCCGTGGATACCAAAGTTCTTCAATTCATAGAGTTTAGCTCCCAGCTGCTTATCTTTATAGCAAACAGCACCGCCTTCGATACTATTAAATACCTTTGTAGCGTGGAAGCTAAAGCAAGATGCATCACCGAAAGAGCCAATTCCCTTTCCTTTGTATGTTTCGCCAAACGTATGCGCTGCATCATAAATAACTTTAAGCTCATATTTATGCGCAATGCGTTCAATCTCTTCAATATTACAAACATTGCCGTACACATGAACCGGCATAATTGCGCAGGTACGATCAGTAATCAACTTTTCTATTTTGCTTGCGTCCATGCAATAGGTATCTGGGTCAATATCGCAAAACACAGGGGTCAATCCATTACGAACAATCGCATGAGTTGTGGATGCAAAAGTAAATGGCGTCGTGATAACTTCCCCCTGCAAATTCATAGCCTGCAGAGTGAGTTCCAATGCCATGTGACCATTTGTCAAAAGGTCAATATTATCAACACCCAAGTAGTCACATAGATTTGCCTGAAGTTCCTTGTGCTTCGGGCCCATATTGGTAAGCCAATGACTATCCCACATAGATGTAATCTCGTTCATGTACTCATCAAGCTCTGGCATTGATGACCGTGTAACCAAAATTTTGTTCTCCATAATTTCAAACCTCCTCATCTTTTTAGAAACGATTTAACCATTTCAAATAGATATTCAAATTCCTCCAGATGCAATAATGCAGACACTCCGATATAAATTGCGGCACCTGTAAGCACCTGAATAAGCAATATTACAATAGTTGGCAGTCGCAGAAATCCTACGAAATAGACTATAATGCCCATGATTAAGGCAATAATAATTGATGGAAGTATATCTCTCAGCTGTTCAAAATAATTGTAATTAAGCAATTTCCAATTAGGCCATGAGTTTATGACCTGACTACATATGCCCGAAACTATCAAGCTATACGCCATTGCCATAACGCTAATTCTCATTGTAAGCAACAATAACGTTAAACCCATTATTTTCTTTACAATTTCCAACTTAAGAAAAAGGTCACTTCGTCCCATAGCTTTGATAGCATTAAGATTTGCAGTGTGTATAGGCCAAAACATATATGTGAAGCAGAAAATTCTTAAGTAAGGTACACACGGTAGCCACTTATCGGTCAAAAGCAACTTAACCACCGGCTCAGCACAGAACATTAGTCCCATCATCAATGGTGCCATAATGTATGTACTAGTTTTTATGGCACGACGGGTCATGCTCTTAACCCGATCGCGATGGTCTTGTTCTCCTGCCATCGATGGTAATAATACGCTATCAATTGAAGCATTTATATTAGTCACTATAACCTTTGGAAATTTATCTCCTTGATTATAGTAAGCCAAATCAGCTGACGTATATATTTTGCCAATGATTAAGTTTCGCAAATTGTTGTACACTGTATCCAAAAGAGAAGATATCAACAGCTTCCACCCATAGGAAAGTAAGCCTTTTAGGCGTTTCCACGAAAACAGCTTCTTAGGGCGCCATTTCACTGTAACCCAAAGAATCAAGGTATCGATTGCTGTATTTGAAAGTTGTTGTGCAACAATGGACCACACACCACATCCAGCATATGCCATACCAATTCCAAGAAATGCTGAAAAAATTGTTCCCCCTAGCGTTGCAAAGAAAAATCTTTTGAACAGCATATTTCGTGAAACATATGACTGTTGAATGCCCTTTACTCCAGAAATGATAATTGTAAGGCTAATAACACGAATGATTAATATAAGGGATGTATCGTTGTAAAATCCTGCGATTAAGGGTGCTGCCATAAACATTACAGCATACAGAATCAAACACACTGCAAAGTTAAAATAAAAAACAGATGAAAAATCCAAGTCATCAGCATCTTTCTTTTGAATCAGTGCCGTTCCAAGTCCACTATCCACAAAGACCTGCATTATCGTGGTGAAAACCATCACCAATGACACTGTCCCGAAATCACCAGGTGTTAAGATACGCGCTAGAACAATAGATACAATTAAAGTTACCGCCTGCGCACCACATCTTTCTGCAAAACGCCATATAAAATTATTAACAACATTCTTATTGTCCATTTTTCACCTTATCTCGAACCTTTTTAAGTGCTGTATATATTCTTGGAAAATTCGTCATCACATAATACTTTTTTCTGCTCTCCCCTTCAAGCTTTTTATAGATAGATTTATAACTTCTCAATTCTTCAAAATGTTTAAATCTCAGTAATCTATCAACTTCCCTTAAATCCATATATCTTTGAATGATGTCATGATACTTTCTATCTGTATCAATATCCAATTGGTTTGTCATCGCAATCCACCGAACATTCATCGCATTTACAACATCCTCATTATTATAGCGAACGGACCATGACCCTACCGACATAAATCTATAGTCAGCCATACAGTCATTCAAATACAACATTCCCCCTCTAAGAGCCCCTTGAACCTGCAGTGTATAATCTATCTCTAAGAGTTTTCTAAAGGGCAACTCAGAATCAAATACTTTTTTTCTATAAAACAGCGAATTTGTTCCAACAAATCCACCACCACCTGCAATTACCCGGCTTACAGATATTACACCACTTTCTTTTTGCGGACTAATTATCCCAAGGACTTTTCCAGATGCTGCATTAATTTTTCTTACAGCATGAGCACAGATATCAACTTTCGGATGCTTTTCCATTGCATCAAACTGCAATTGCAATTTATCTTCATTTGTCCAATAGTCATCACCCTCGCATAAAGCCACATATTCCCCTGTAATTTGTTCATCTATGATTCTGTTCATTATTCCAGAACCTTTTGAATATTGATTTTCCTTTTCATAGATTGGCTTAACAATATGTGGAAAAGCCTTTTGATATTCCGAAATTATAGATGCTGTTCTATCTTTTGATGCATCATCATGAACAATAATCTCAAATGGAAAAGTCGTTTTCTGCATCAAAAAAGAATCCAATGCATCCGCAATATATTTTTCATGATTGTATGCTAAACATTTAATTGAAACCACTGGCGTCTTCTCCCAGTTCCCCATAATTTCATTTTCTGTTTTCTTTATCATTATCCTGCATCCTCACCGATTATAAAATATGTATGGGATCGTATTCGATACTCCTCCAAAATAATAAATTCTAAGCCAATAACTCAATGCTATTACAACTACAATTAGATAGGTTATCATTCGATTTGATGCTTTATATATAGTCTTCGGAATTTGACCAATTGTCATTACATTTACAATTCCAAAATATAAACTAATTCGATGTCCATAATTCATGAATAAGGCCAACTGTAAAAAGATGACATTAAATAATGCTATCAATTTATAGAAATTATAATTTTTCATTCTTTTTGACAGCATTTTTGAATTTGCAATTAAATAACAAATTTCAATCAAATAAATCAAAGTGTCCAGATAATGCCCTGATGTACTTTCATGTGAAAAGTAATATAAATATCTCGAACTAAGCAGACCAAATTTTATAAGGACTTGACTCCATGTTTTAACACCTAAAACTCCTACAATTGCCACAACAAATAAAGCAAGTTCTCGAATGCTTACATTTTTTTTCACCTTTTTCTTCTGTAAATAACCATATAAACATATATTCAGCAACGAAATAGCTGCTGGAAAATGAATCAAAGTTGCAATAATCGTGCAGAAAATACTCTTTTTGTATTTTTCTTCAACGATGAATGTGCTTCCAAGTAAAACAATCGCCATGGCCATATGCTGACGCACCATATTAAATGAGTCATTATAATACAATGCACAATATACAAGAAGTGCAAACCATGGTGACACCGAATCTCGCATTCTCCACAATGCACAATATACACACCCTACTGTGATAAGCTGAAGTATAAACAGCAGGACTTGAAAATTTTCAAATATTTTTGCAACTATATAGACACACAATAAATATAGTGGTTCCTTTGCATATACAGATGCACAATATTTGGTGAATGCTGTCGACCTAACAGCCAAATCATAATTTCCTTTCACATAATACAGCACATCTGTTCCAATTGTTTTATCACGCAATCCTCCCAATATCGCCAGTACTAAAATTGCACATATTGATAGCATTAATGAAAAAGTAACCATCTTTTTATGGTCAGCCCATTCTGCTAATGCCGTACACAATATTGCAACACTAAAAATCGATAGATATATCATGCACGGCACCTCCTTTGATGATGAATTTTTATTAGCCGTCTTCTATCAATCACGATGTCTTTCCTTCTCACCTAATTGTTCTAACATTTCTAAACCATATCAAAACAATATTTCATTGCTTGCAAATATACGTTTTCCGAGTGATTTTTTTCACAATATTCTCTATTCACTTGGCATATACTGCCTATCATCTCGTTTTGCTCGTACAGTCTTCCATAAATATGTTTTACATCGCACTTCTTCATCACAATTCCATTCACACCGTCTTCCACAATATCTGGAATACCAGCATGATCTGTTGTAATAATAAACATTCCATTACCCATTGCTTCCAGAATACTAATAGGCTGGCCCTCGTTGGGATATCGAGTTGGCAGTGCAAAAAGATAGCATTTTTTCAGAAGTTCTCTCTTCTGTTCGCCACCTACAATCCCATGATATGTAACATACTCCTCCAGCTTATTTTCTTTTATATAGCTTTCAAAGTAATCTTTTTCACTGCCTTCAAAGAACTTGCCTGCAAAATCAAAATGGAATCTTTTCTCTCCACCAGCGTCTACACGCTCTTTTTCGGCTTTTGCCATTTCAAGAACGAATGGATATCCCTTACTTCTAATAAAGTTGCTCAGCCAAAGAACATGAAGAACTTTTTCATTTTCTAATGCTTTCAGCTTTTTTTCGATTTCTTGGTCTGTGAGCAAATACTGATCATCAACGCAGTTTTCTACGACAAAAATCTTATCATCATCAATCATCCCTTCAAAAATCTTCTTTAGAGACTTTGACAAAACAATTACACCAGAGAGTTTTTTGATGGCTTTATAATTTGCTTTGCGTTGCCAGCTGGCCATATCGTTATCAACTAATTGACGATAGTAACCGCCGTGGAGATGAATCAAACATTTCTTGTGTTGCAATTCCAACAGCTTAAAAATAACTAAGTCCCGAAGATTCCCGCCCTTAGTTTGGCTGATTGTAAAGTAAAACAAATCTGCTTTACTACAACTTATCTTCAGGAGATTTTTTATAAAGTTCTTATTGTTAGTAATATCCACCTTTTCAAATTCAAATTCTCCATGTGGATCAAACTCGGAATTCAAATTTGAATTGTAAAGAGTTTCAACTGCCTTAGATAATCCATGCATCGGAGGAGGAAACTGAGCAATAAAGCATATTTTCTTCATCAACTATTGCCCTCCAGCCTCTTAATAACCCTCGCCGGATTTCCCACAATCACACAGTTATCTTCAAATTTCCCAGCTACCACAGCACCGGCACCGACAACGCAGCCATCGCCCAGCACTGTGCCTTTCAGGATTATGCTATTGCACCCGATGAAGCAGTTCTTGCCGATTTTGATTTCTCTGCTTGGCACCAAATTACTGTCACCACCATTTTCATCTCGAAGCAGTTTATTTCTGGTTTCAGCTTCGATAGGATGGAAGTCGTTGTCCAGAATTTTACAGTTACCGCCGATGCAGGTATTCTCACCAATCATGATCTTCTTGCGGGCGTAAATCGTTGCTCCACTTATACCAACGTTATCTCCGATTTCAATCTCTGCACCTGGTGCGCGAGTAACAATAATCGTCCGGCTGTAAAGGCCCACCAGATTGCTGAGGAAGCTGCTCTTAATCGTGACATTCTCGCCAATCTTCAGCTTGGCACCGCCCTTGTTGAAAATGATTGGCACGCCCTTCAGCAAGAGGTTCTTTCCATATTCAACTTTTGTCATCTTCATAACCAGCTTGAACCAGTTACTGTTCATTCCCTCTCGCCTCCTTTACAGCTTCAGAATTTCTTCTGCATACTTCTGTACACTTACGTTTCTAGTTAGATTTTTCTCAAGGTTTTCCCGGCTTCTGGCCCCCATTGCTTTCAGCTCTTCACCGCCAGCATTGTCAATAAACCACCGGATATTTTCCGCAACCTTGTCATACTCGCCCGGCTCACAGCACAGGCCACCCTTTGTGTCCTCAATGATGCAGCGGATCTCAGATCCAGATTCCAAGACCCCTAAAATGGGCTTCGAAGCGGCCATTATTCCGTATGCTTTTGACGGGCAGCTCACGCCTTTAATACCTTTCGCGTTCACACACCAGTGAACATCACCAGCGTTCAGACTATAAATCAAGTCAGCTTTGTCCTGGTACGGAATAAAGGTCACATTCTCCATGTGATGCTCGGACACATAGTCTTCCAGTGTTTTCAGTACAGAACCAGCACCTACAAAGGCAAATACGACTTCTCGACCATCTGCGGTCTTTGTATCGGCACCAAATTTTCCGACCACTTTAATTAGATTCTCTAGGTCATAGTACAAACCGATGTTGCCGGAATACATGATGACAAATTTGCCATCCAGACCGTACTTCTTCTTGAAGGCCAGAACCTTTTCATTACTCTCATCCAGCGGATAGATCTCATTCTCATCGATCCAGTTGTTGATCATGACAGTCTTAGGGACTTTCTTGCCCTTGAACCGCCCCACTACCGTCTCAACCAGATCCCTGCCAACGGTGATGATCAAGTCACTTCTCTTGCAGCTGAACTTGTCAAACCACATCATGGCATCGGTCACAAATTTGCTCTTGGTGTAACCAACAGCCAGCACCTGCTCCGGGTTGAAGTCCTGAATGTTATAGATGTACTTAGCGTGTTTTACCCATTTTCCCCAAACACCCAGCAGGCCGCCGAGGATAGGCGGCTGGGAAATAGAGAACACATAGTCCTGCTTTCCGACCTTGAATGTCGCACTCATTGCCCCAAAGAAATAGGAAACAATGTTCTTCACACGGCTTTTCTTGTTGGTCTTGCTGAACTCCGGCACTCGGATTCGCAGGACTTTCACACCGTTGATTTCTTCTTCGTAATATTTCTGCGTCTTGTATTTTTCTTCGATAGTTCCTAAGTAACTCGGCACCACGCAGATGACCGTAATGTTGAACTTATCCAGCATACCCTCCGCCAGCTCACGGAGAATCTGCCCCGTTGACGCAGTATCTGGAATATAGTAATGAGCGTAGATCAAAAGATTTTTCTTATTAGGCATTCCGCTATATTCCTCTCACTCTTTTTTGAATTGCCGATACCCCTTTAATCGGCATGGATATATGTACACATCCCGCAGGATTGTAATTAACTTCTTAAAAATCAGCTCGATGTGTTTATCACAGCGATGTGCTTAACTATTGCTCACACTTCAACTGAACAAATTCCCAGTTTTATTGAGTACACACCCTTTGATGCAGCACTCAGATTTCCCTCAACTGAAACTTTGAAGTACAAACCTTAAGGACAACTCACTGACAAAGTGTTAGGTCTTATTGTCAAAACTCGCAGTCGCACTTCTCCATTTTTCAAAGTGCTGACCCTTATTGTCATAACCCGTAAACCAACTTACTTTGTTAAAACTGTACAAGTTCATATCCTGCTCTTGTTGCAACATGAACAATCATCTACCCCTCACTACCTCTAATTCTCCAGAAAATGCAGGTATCATGTCCATCTCTTGTCTGCAATAAACTTTTCCAGAAAAATAGATTTTGGGCTTTTCAACACTTTCAACCTCCACCTCTAATTCTCCGGAAAAATGAAGGTATCATGTCCGTCTCTTGCTCTGCAATAAAACAGGCTCGCAGTAGGGGTATTTTGCATGAGTTTTATACGCCACCGTAGACCATCATGCCGCCACTGAAAGTTTGAGGTAGACATTGTTTGACGCTGCAACGTAATTTTTAGTGCATTTTGTATATTTTATTGAGTGATTTTTAAAATTTTGTTGTTTACTATGACAAAAAAATTTCATTAAGTGATTTTTTCACTCCATTCTCATGCAATATTTCCGGTTAATTAGAGGTATACATATCTCTACGCAAACTCTCATTTTTCTGTATCAGGGTGTAGCGAAAAGCTCACGTATTGCTAAAATCTATGTTTTTATGACTCCACCCCTGACCATTCTATTTTTCCGGAGAATTAGACCTAGACATTGCCAGTTATATACATTCCGTTTGTAATGATACTTAACATATTTTTGTGACTTATGGCCTATTAAAACAGCATTTAGCCTTAGTCCAATAATATCATGTATATTCTAGCTTATTTGCTCCAGTTTGTAAACATTATGAAGCAACTTTCTTCACAGAATGTCGAACTTTTTCCTATTTGTTTCTTTTATCATTACCATTATTTTACATGATCTCTATTCGCGCAAAAAAAGGATTAGCAACCCTTCGAAAATGACACGTTCCTAATCCCTTTTATTTTCCTATTCTATTCCATTTCTTTCCTTCTCAAAATATCAAACCTATCCAATTCCACGCCAAGATCAATCCACAATTTCTGCTTCGGATGCGGCGCACTCTCCATCTGGTTCCCTTCATCATCCCAGATCCCCTTCACCGTAACGCAGACATTCTCCCCATCCGGTTTCATCACTTCAATCTCTTCCCCAACCGAAAACTTATTCCTCTGCTCAATCGCATATCTGCTTTTTTCATTCTTCTCCCCAACAATCCCCAGATACGTATACTCCTTCACATACGTATTACTGTCATAAATCTGGCTCTCATGATCCGGCTTTCCATAGAAAAATCCCGTAGTAAACTGCCTGTACGTACAGTTCGAGATCTGATCCCGATACCACTCCATATTCTCCTCATACTTCTTAGGGCTCTCCAGATAATCATCAATCGCCTTCCGATACGTCCTTGCCACCGTCGCCACATACAGCGCCGTCTTCATTCTTCCTTCAATCTTATAACTGTCAATCCCCGCATCCAGCAAATCCGGGATATGCTCAATCATACAAAGATCTTTCGAGTTAAAGATATACGTTCCTCTCTCATTCTCATACACCGGCAGATACTCCCCCGGTCTGGACTCTTCCACGACCGCATACTTCCACCGGCACGGATGGGTGCAGGCGCCCTGGTTCGCATCTCTTCCCGTGAAATAATTGGACAGCAGACATCTTCCCGAGTACGAAATACACATCGCCCCATGAATAAACGTCTCGATCTCCATCTCCTCCGGAATATGCTCCCGAATCTCTTTGATCTCCGCCAGCGACAGCTCCCGCGCTGTCACGACGCGCTTCGCCCCCTGTTCATACCAGAACTGATACGTTCCATAGTTCGTATTATTCGCCTGTGTACTGATATGCCGCTCAATCTCCGGGCACACTTCCATCGCAATCCGATACACTCCCGGATCCGAAATAATGAGTGCATCCGGCCCGATCTCTTTTAATTCGGCAAAGTAAGCGCGCACGCCCTCAAGATCCTGGTTATGTGCCAGAATATTCGCGGTGACATAGACCTTTACGCCATGCTCATGCGCAAACTCCACACCTTCTTTCATATCTTCCATCGAAAAGTTCTTCGCCTTCGCCCGAAGTCCGAAGACTTCTCCGCCGATATATACGGCATCTGCGCCGAAGATCACTGCTACTTTTAATACTTCCAGACTGCTGGCTGGAACCAGTAATTCCGGTTTTCTCATGTTGTTTCCTCTCTCTTCTCATGGCTTTTCATCGTGATCGCGATTCCATCTCCCAGCGGCACGACCGATGTCAGCAGCCCTTCATTGTGTGTCAGTTCAAATAAGTATTCCCGCATCCGTTTGTGGATCGTGCGGTTCCGGCGTTCCACGGCGAAGCGGGATTCGATGACGTCGCCGTCCTGCAGCACGTTGTCGGTGATCAGTACGCCGTTCTTATCAAGGACACGCAGGACTTCCGGCAGGAAGTGGATGTACTGTCCCTTAGCGGCGTCCATAAAGATAAAATCGTACGGGCCATCCAGGGTTTTTAAGACTTCTGCAGCGTCTCCCGGGATCAGCGTGATGCGGTCGGCGAAGCCGGATTTTTCGAAGTTCTCCCGTGCGATCGGGATGCGTTTTTCGTAATTTTCTATTGTGGTAATCTCTGCGTCCGGTTCGCCGTACTGTGCCATGAAAACAGCAGAGAATCCTACGGCAGTTCCTACCTCCAGGATTCTCTTTGGCTGTTTCATCTTTAAGAATACTTTTAAAAAGCTCTGCATTTCACGGCGAATGACCGGCACTTTTGTCTGTTTGGCCGTCCGCTCCAGATTTTCCAGAAACGGGGTGTGGCCGGTGTCCAGGGAATTGATGTAGGTTACCATTCGTTCGTCTATTATCATGTAAGATTCCTCTTGTTTTGCAAACGTGCGTTATTCCGCAGACGGCTGTCCTTCGGTGTTGATGCCCGCCAGAATTTCCAGCATTTCATCGACGGTCTGTGCGGTGTTCAGCACGTAGGAACCGTCCTTGATGCCGCCGTAGTAGCCGGACAGGCGGTACTGGACTTCGAAAACCAGAAGGCTTTCGTCGATCAGTCCGTTGTCTTTCAGGAGTTCGCCAAGTTCTTTCGCCTCCATGCCGGAACGCACCTGTACGGTGACTTCCTTTCCTTTTCCTCTGGATGCGACTGGCTCCTCAGCAAACACGTCATGTCCAAACTGATATGAAGTTTTCGCTGCCAGAATGATCACAAGAATTACGCAGACGTAAATGAGCAGGCGCACGGTTCCTTTCGCACCTGTCAGCGCTGCGCGGTATCCGGCATCCCTTTTCTTTTCGGACATGGGCGCTCTCCTTTTGATTTTCGGTTTTAGATTTCCGGTACTCCGATGCGGATTGCCTCTGAAATACGGTCCTGCACCTTCTGTACCATCTTACAGACCTCGAGTTCCGCTTCAAGATAGGCGTTTGCTTTCTCGCTTTTGCGGAGTGCGTAGGAATCCCGTTCGAGGGAATCTACCGCATCGTAAAGGTCTACGTTTTCGGACTGCTGCAGTCGGTAGTTGCGGATTCGATAGTCGTCGACCCGGCTTTTTAAGTCCGGGTCTTTTTCAAGTTTCTCTTCCATCCACAAGTAATTCTGATATGCCCTGCTCTCCCTCATTTCTTCGATGAGCGCGTCCAGGCATTCTGTTACTTTGTCCATGGTATTTATGCCTCCATGATGATCGGAAGGATCATCGGTCTTCTCTTTGTTTTCTTCCATACATAATCGCCGAGGGCATCTTTGATCGTGGATTTGATCTTGCCCCAGTCGGAGATATTTTTGGAAAGGCAGCCATCCAGTGCCTCTTCTACAACTTCTCTTGCCTCGCCCATCAAATCCTCGGATTCGCGTACATAGACGAAACCGCGGGATACGATGTCCGGGCCGGCCAGAAGCTGGTTTGTTCTCTTTTCGAGAGTCAGTACAACGACCATGATTCCGTCCTCGGACAGATGCTGGCGGTCACGCAGGACGATATTTCCTACATCACCAACGCCGAGTCCGTCGACCATGATGGCTCCGGTGTGGACTTTGCCAGTTACTGCTGCGCCGTCCTCATCGAGTTCCATGACATCACCGGAATACATGAGGAAGATGTTCTCTTTCGGGATGCCGAGACTCTGTGCTACTTCTGCGTGTGCTTTTAAGTGGCGGTACTCGCCGTGTACCGGAATGGCGTATTTCGGTTTTACCAGGGAGTAGATCAGCTTGATTTCCTCCTGGCAGGCATGTCCGGATACGTGAACGTCCTGGAATACGACGTTGGCACCCTGTGCAGACAGTTCGTTGATGACGTTCGAAACGGCTTTTTCATTTCCCGGGATTGGGTGGGAACTGAAGATCACGGTGTCGCCCGGCAGGATCGAGATCTTTTTGTGCAGGTGTGCCGCCATACGGGACAGTGCTGCCATGGACTCGCCCTGGCTTCCGGTGGTGATCAGGACAAGCTGCTCGCCGGTGTAGTTTTTCATCTGCTCCACATCGATCAGGGTATTTTCCGGGATATTGATGTAGCCCAGCTCCTGCGCGATGGAGATGATGTTGACCATACTGCGGCCTTCGATGACAACTTTACGGCCGTATTTATAAGCAGAGTTGATGATCTGCTGCACACGGTCGACGTTCGATGCGAAGGTTGCGATGATGATTCGGGAATTCTGATGCTCGGCAAACAGGCCGTCGATCGTCTTTCCTACGGTCCGCTCGGACATGGTAAAGCCAGGCCGCTCTGCATTGGTACTGTCGCACATCAGTGCCAGAACGCCTTTCTTTCCGATCTCTGCGAATCTCTGCAGGTCGATGACATCACCAAAGACTGGTGTGTAGTCGACTTTGAAGTCTCCGGTGTGGACGATGATGCCAGCCGGGGAGTAGATTGCCAGTGCTGCTGCATCGGCAATACTGTGGTTTGTTTTGATAAACTCAATGCGGAATGCGCCCAGGTTGATGGACTGTCCGTGTTTGATGATTTTCCGTTTTGTGGTGCGGAGCAGGTTGTGCTCCTTTAATTTGTTTTCGATCAGGCCAATCGTCAGTTTGGTGGCGTAGACCGGCACGTTCACTTCTTTTAAGATGTAAGGCAGGGCTCCGATATGGTCCTCGTGGCCGTGGGTGATGACGAAGCCTTTGACTTTGTCGATGTTTTCTTTCAGATATGTTACATCCGGGATGACCAGGTCGATACCGAGCATGTCGTCTTCCGGGAATGCAAGTCCGCAGTCTACGACGATGATACTGTCCTCATACTCGAAAACGGTGATGTTCATACCGATCTGTTCCAGACCGCCAAGCGGTATAATTTTTAATTTACTTCCATTATTCTTTTTCAAATAGCACCTCCGCGCATGTTTTCCAAACGATTCCGTTACCGGTACGGCTTCACGCACGCATCCCCTGAGCGTCACTTCAGGCTGATGGAGCATGTCCCGCACCTGCAGGATTTGCCCTTTAAAGCGCTGTCCCGGTCCCGCTTCGTCTGCGTCCCGGTATGGCTTCAAAACGGCTGGTTCAATAGGTGATGTCTGCCTCGTCATCCAACATGGAAGCAAATACGCCGGAAACGGCATCGAATTCGGTGTCGTCTTCTACCATAACATACTCTGCCTCTGCGTCGGTATCGGTGGAGATATCCTTCAGAATATAGGCATTTGCCTCATCGTCCTTTGAATCGGATACCAGAATATAGTTGACTCCGTTGATTCTGGTCTGCTCCTCCACGTAAAATTCTTCTTTGCCGCCATCATCTGTTACAAATGTTATTTTTTCCATACAATATTCCTTTGTTCAGTTTTCCTGTGATTCCTTCTGATGGGAAAGATAGTCCAGATATCCCTGCAGGATAAAAACAGCTGCAATCATATCTACGTACTCCTTGCGGTTTTCCCTGCGGATTCCGGTTTCCATCATGGTGCGGTCTGCTTCGACCGTTGTCAGCCGCTCGTCCCACATGACAACGGGCAGACCTGTCCGTCTCTCCAGCATTTCTTTGAACTCGAGAGATTTTTCGGCCCGCTCTCCGATGTCGTTGTTCATATGTTTCGGGAAGCCGAGTACGATTTTTTCCACGCCGTACTCTTTTGCTATCTCTTCAATCCGGGCCAGCGTCTGACGCAGCTTATTCTCCGATTTTCTGCGGACAATTTCGATTCCCTGCGCAGTAAGACCCAGGGCGTCGCTGACTGCCACCCCTACTGTTTTTGAGCCGTAATCTAATCCCATTATTCTCATAGTAATTACGCTCACTTCCAGGATTCATTTTTGATGTACTCTTTTAACAGTTCCTCTACCAGTTCATCACGCTCTACTTTCATGATCAGGCTTCTGGCCCCCTTAAAGCTTGTGATGTACGTCGGGTCGCCTGACATGATATAGCCTACGATCTGGTTGACTGGATTATACCCTTTTTCTACCATGGCGTTGTAAACGGTTTCGAGTACCTCTTTTACCTGAATCTCCGGCTCTGTTTTTACTTTAAAATATTGTGTGTTACTTAATCCTGACATTCTTTTCACGTCCTCGTATTTATTGATATCATTTATATTCTAATACATGTTATGGGAAATTTCAATCGTGAAATTGCCCAACTATTTGAATGTTACAGTTCACTGCATCTCAGCGAACTGTAACATTCAAAGCCCGCATGGAAAATTTTGCTTTGCGAAGAGGCGGCAGCTATTTCTGATGTTATTTTATCCCTGAAAACGCCGCATTATTCATATGAATTGGAAGTAAAAATCATTTCCAGGATTCTCTGGGCACAGGCGGTCAGGTCTTTTTCCTCGAGATACTGGTCATTTTCGGCACTCAGCGCATCCAGGATTTCGCGGCGGTCGGTTTCGGTTCCCGGCATCACAAGATCGTTTCCGGCAGCAATGCATTTTGCGGCAGAGGAGCCTCCGTCGGCGTTTGTTGTGGTCCAGTCTGTCATGATGATGCCGGCAAAGCCCCATTCCTTTCTTGCAGCGGTTGTGCACAGATCGTAGCTGTTGGCGGTGTGGACACCGTTTACCTTGTTGTAGGAGGTCATGATCGCCTTTGGCTGGGATTCTTTGATTGCAATTTCGAAGCCCTTCAGATAGATCTCACGCAGAGCGCGCTCGGAGACGATGCTCGATACGCCGCGGCGGTTTTCTTCCTGATTGTTGCAGGCGTAATGTTTGATGGTCGTTCCGACCCCGTGCTGTCTCTGCACACCGCGTGTGAGAGCTGCTGCGATGATTCTGACCAGAATTTCGATTGAATTTTCTCCCGCCCTGTTCTATACTAATGTAAACAAATGTAGCTGTTTTTTATTCCAGATAACTACAAAATCGGAGGTATCACGCTTTATGCATATGACACAAATTCAATCTGTCTTAAACGAGAAAAAAATCACGTTTTCCTATACGGAAGAGGACAACTGCGGAAGCATCGACTTTGAGCACCGCGGTCTGCGGTATCATATCTGGGAATTTGCAGACGATGTGGAGCCGGTCGGCGTGGAGACCAATCTGCGGTATGCAGGGCGCGATGAGGAAATCGAAGGCGATTACGATACGATTCTCGCAGAACATTTAAAGAAAGAATTTTAAGCGATTTCATTTCATTTTTGGGAAAAGATGTGTATTTTATGACGCCAGTTCTTCAACCACAGCTCGAAAAAGTCACGCTGGAACAATATGAAATGCTTCCAGAAGAGAAACGCTTCAAAGTTTTTGACGGTGTCGTCTACGACATGGCAAGCCCTTCGCAGGTTCATCAGGCACTGTCCATGCAGCTTTCCACACTCATCAATACTTACATTCTTCGCAAAAAATCATATATTTTCTAACGCTGCCAGAAACAGCTCATAGAAGTCATCTTCCCCTTCAAGCGCCGGGGAATTTTCTCCGCCGCCATTGGTGCTGCGTTTGATTTCTGCGTAAAATTCTTCACCTGCCATGGCAAGATCCATTTCATAGATGGAAACGTCATAGGCATGGCAGATTTCGCAGAATGCGTGGATTGGATTCGGATTTTCCCTTGTCTGAAGCAGTTTTTCACGCAGAATGGGGTCTGCCTTTGCTTTTTTCTGCCAAGCTTTTGCCTGCACTGCAGGGAAGTTCTTTCATCGCCATGATTGCTGTTCTCAGACATCTGCGAGCCGTAACTTTTCTCAATCAGTTCGTTTTTTGTCAATAAATGATTTCTTGACGCTTTCAGATCTCTGTGATACAGTAATGGCAGAAACGAGGTGATTGCATGAAAAACACATTTGAGCAACAGATTTACGAGATCTTTGGAACAACGGACCCAAAGGAGCTGCGCAAGCTTTCCAAAGACGCGAAACAATACCAGCAGTTAGCGAAAAAAGAAGCACTGCGCCATGCAGCTGGAAGAAAACCTGCTTTTTCGCTGCCACAAATCATTCAGATGGCTGCCATGCAGCAGCAGGGAAAAAGTATTGCCGAGATCGCGCGCACCTTTCAGGTCAGCAGGCAGACGGTATACAATCAAATTGCCCGTGCTCACTGTTTCAGCACGGATCCCGATGTCAAAACGCGGATGTGTTTTCTTTACCGCGATCAGCTTTGCACAACGATTGATATCGACTTCCGTCATGAGAAAATTGCAATCCAGAATTACACAAAAAAAATTCCGCTTCGTGCCTTTGGCGTTGTGGAGCATCCGACCTGGGATGATTTTACCTGGTTTCTGGAAAGCCGCTGTTTTCCCAAAACACGCGATCATGCCAAAGACATTTTAAAAGAAATGGGACTTCCCTTTTATGATCCGCTGCTTATCATTGAAAAAACAGATGGGCGAATGGCCGGTGACGAGCAATGGCTCCTGATTCTGAAAAATAAGGAGGCACGCCATGGAACAGATCCGTCTTGATCATCAGCTGCCTGTCAAAAAAACAGATCACACCTCAAAAGGGGACCAGCTCAAGTGGAAAATCGGTAATATCTGGTACAAATCCGACTATATGGGATATGAGGGACTCTCGGAGACACTGGTGTCTCATTTACTGCAAAAAAGCACTCTTTCCCATCCGTTTGTCCTGTATCAGCCTGTTCGGATTGCATACCGCGGCACTCTCCGCAGTGGCTGTTCCAGTCCTGATTTTCTAAAAGCAAATCAGATGCTGATCCCATTGGAAAAACTGTACCGCCAGAATACCGGAGACAGTCTGGCAATCACGCTTGCTGCTTTTTCAGAACCGGCGGAACGCATTCGTTTTCTGGCAGATCAGATGGAACACATGACGGGAATTCAGAATTTCGGTGCATATCTGACCGCTATGCTGGAAATTGATGCCTTCTTTCTAAACGAAGACCGGCACACCAACAACATCGCTGTTCTATATGATACAGAAACAGAGCAATATTCTCCAAGTCCTCTATTCGATCAGGGTTTATGCCTGTTTGCAGACATTAGCAATGACTATCCTCTGGATCTGCCGATGGATGTCTGTATAGAACGCATCGAAGCCAAACCTTTCAGCTCTGATTTTGATACACAGCTGGATGCTGCGGAGGAATTATACGGTATCCAGCTTCACTTTTCCTTTACGCCAAAAGATGTCTGCACGGAACTGGCTTCTCTGGCCGATTACTACCCTCTGGAAATCCGCCAGCGTGTTGAGCAAATCATACGCCGACAGATGCGCAAATATGGATATCTGATGCGCAGTTAGAGTCGAAAAGAAAACAGTACAGAAAAGTCCCCACGCTGTGTGTGTCTTCTGTACTGTTTTCTTTTTTGACCTTTTTACACGATCTTATGCCATTTTCTTAAATACCGGAATCGAATCGATCGGTGCAGCGGCACGGATAGTCTGTCCGCCTTCGTACACTTTTCCGTCTCTGGTGTCTTCCCAGCGTCCTTCCGGAAGATATACTTCACGCTCAAACTCGTTCAGATGGAAAATCGGCGCTACCAGGTATTCGCTTCCGAACATATACTGATCCTGCAGCTCCCAGCATTTTTTGTCATCCGGGAACTCATAGAACATGGTACGGATCAGCGGAGAACCGTTTTCGGATGCCTCGTCATACAGCTGTTTGATGTAATCGTGCATGCTGATGCGGATGTCGTAATATTTCTTCATGATCCGGTAATTTTCTTCTCCATAGCTCCACAATTCATTGGACTGGCCGGTATACAGATAGCCGCCGCCAAAGTCACGGTCATCGAGCGGTGGAATGTTGTGCGGTCCGCGGTCGCCGTGCATACGGAGAACAGCAGAGTAAACGGCAAACTCATACCATCGGATCAGAAGCTGCTGGAAATCCGGGTCATTGACATCATCTGTCATAAAGCCGCCGATATCGGTTGTCCACCACGGAATGCCGGCAAGACCCATATTAAGGCCGGCCTGGAGCTGATCATAGAAGGCTTCAAAGGTACTCGGCACATCGCCGGACCATACAACATTTCCGTATTTCTGACTTCCGGCCCAGGCGCAGCGAAGCAGGTTTACAATATTTTCTTCTCCTTCTGCTTTCATGCCGTCATAGAAGACACGGCTGTACAGCTGCGGATAGATATTGCTGCAGGAAAGAGCCGGTCCGTCGATATAGCGGTAATGATCGAAATCGTAAACGCCGAAATCCGGTTCTGAGTTGTCCAGCCAGAAGGCATCGATTCCAAAATCATAATAGTTTTTCTTGCAGACTTCCCAGACGTATTTTCTGGTTTCCGGGTTGAACACATCGATTTCCACGCAGTCCCCCTGGAAATCATACGTCTGCAGGGCGCCGCGCTCTGTTTTAATCAGCAGGCCGCGGTCCAGCATCGGCCAGAAGTTCTCGCTCTTCCGGTCTACGCTTGGCCATACGGAAACGATAACTTTGATTCCCATGGAATGCAGTTCGTCCACCATGGCTTTTGGATCCGGCCAGTATTTTTCATCGAATTTCCAGTCGCCCTGTACGGTCCAGTGGAAGAAATCGATGACAATCTGATCGATTTTGATGCCTTCCTTCTGGTAGCGGCGTGCCACTTCAAGCACTTCCTCCTGCGTACGGTAGCGCAGCTTGCACTGCCACAGGCCCATACGGTCCTCCGGGAATTTCGGCGCGCGGCCGGTCACTGCGGTGTAATTTTCCAGGATCTCTTTCGGTGTATCGGCTGCGGTCAGCCAGTAGTCCATATCTTTGGTCGAGCGTGCAGTCCATTCGGTGTAGTTCTTTCCGAAGGTTACCTGTCCGACAGCCGGATTGTTCCACAGCATACCATATCCTAAGCTGGATACGGCGAATGGTACGCTGATCTGGGAGTTCCGCTGCGCCAGCTCCAGGGTGCATCCCTTCAGATCCATGTATTTCTGCTGATACTGGCCCATTCCGAAAATCTTCTCTTCGTCGTTGCTCTCAAATTTCAGGTTCAGGCTGTATTCGCTTCCGCCGATCACACCTTTCCACTCACGGTTGACCGTTTTTAAGCAGCGGCTCTCTTTGCTGATCGTTCCGTCGTAGCAACGGTGATATTCTCTTAAAATTTCCTGTTCTTCTTTGTAGAAGGTGATAACTCCTGCAAAGTTGACCACAGCACGGATTTTTCCATTGGTGATGGATGCGCTGGTTCTTTTTCCCATCGATCCGTCGATTTCCAGATGATCGACCTCAAACTGCTCTGCTTTTGCCTCTGTTTTTTCCGGCACTTCGGTCAGCGCCCAGTCTTTTCCGGAAAATTCTGGAAGCATGGTTGCGCGGACACGTAAGGAATCTTTTCCCCACGGCTCAATCCGCAGTGTTTCTCCGTTTGCCTGTGCAATTAACACACCATTTTTTGTCTGAAAACGCATTGTTTTATTCTCCTTTTTTGAAAAGAGAGGTCACAGAACAATTTGCTTTTCCGTGCCTCTCCCTATATTCTTACATTCCGATGCTTATGCAACAACAACTTCGTTCGCATCTGCTGCGAGTACAGCTTCTTTCTTCTCGTTTCCGACGAATACTTCTACTTTGAGTTCCGTATGTGCACCTTCTACGGATACTTTCACTGTGTCGCCGTCTTTCACTGCTTTTACGGTGAATACATTGTTTCCGTGGATATCCGGAACTTTTGTCTCGGCTGCGTCTTTTAACTGATATACGCAAACAGTTGCGTGGTCAGCGTAGTCGTAATCCGGTTTGGTGTCGCAGTTTCCTCTTACTACGATGCTGTTCTCTCTTACATACAGCGGCATGGAGAAGTAGTCGTAGGTTCCCTGATACCATCTTCCGCCCTCTTTTGTCTCGCCGGTCAGAAGCTCAGTCCAGGTGCCTTCCGGCAGGTAGTACTGTGCAACTTTATCCTCGCGGAATACCGGTGCAACCATAAGGGCATCACCTAACATGTACTGCTGATCCAGATACGGAACGGCCGGGTCGTTCATGAACTCGAATACCATCGGGCGCATTACCGGGGTTCCTTCCTCGTGTGCCTCTACAGATTTCTGGAAAATGTACGGCATCAGCGAGCATTTCAGGTTGGTGAAGAATTTTACTACGTCGCAGGACTCTTCGTCGAACAGCCACGGCACACGGTAGCTTGTGGATCCGTGCAGACGGCTGTGGGTAGACATCAGTCCAAATGCGCACCATCTCTTGTACAGATCCGGTGTTGCGGTGCTCTCGAATCCGGAGATATCATGGCTCCAGAAGGAGAAGCCGCTCATGGCGAAGGAAAGGCCGCCGCGCAGCGTTTCTGCCATGGACGGATAGTTTGCAGAGCAGTCGCCGCCCCAGTGTACCGGGAATTTCTGGCTTCCTGCTGTTGCACTTCTTGCAAACAGAACTGCCTCGTTCTCACCTTTTACTTCTTTTAACAGGCTGAATACTGCCTGGTTGTACAGGTATGTATAGTAGTTGTGCATTGCCTGCGGATCGCTTCCGTCGTGGTAAACAACGTCAACCGGGATTCTCTCGCCGAAGTCGGTCTTAAAGCAGTCTACGCCGCAGTCCAGAACAGTTCTCAGTTTATCGGTATACCATTTAACCGCATCCGGGTTGGTAAAGTCCACAAGGCCCATACCTGCCTGCCAGTTGTCGGTCTGCCATACGCCTTTTCCGTCTGCTCTCTGCAGCAGATAGCCGTTTGCAGCGCCTTCTTTGAAGAATGCGGTTCCCTGTGCAATATACGGGTTGATCCATGCACAGATGTGAAGACCTTTGTCGTGATATTTCTTTAAGGTTGCGCGAATATCCGGGAAGCATTTCTTGTCCCACTCAAAATCGCACCAGTGGAATTCGTGCATCCAGAAGCAGTCGAAGTGGAAAACGCTCAGCGGAATATTTCTCTTTTCCATTCCCTCGATGAAGGATGTGGTAGTCTCTTCGTCGTAGTTTGTGGTAAAGGATGTGGACAGCCACAGACCAAAGGACCACGCCGGAGGAAGTGCCGGGCGTCCGGTCAGCGCGGTGTACTCGTTCATGATCTTCTTCGGTGACGGTCCGTGGAACAGATAGTATTTGATTCTTTCGCCCGGTACGGAGAAGCCGACATACTCTACTTTTTCACTTGCTACTTCGAAAGAAACGTTGTCGGTACTGTCAACGAGAATACCGTAGCCGTTGTTTGTCATGTAGAACGGTACGCATTTGTAGCCGATTTCGGATGCCGTACCGCCGTCCTCGTTCCAGGTGTCTACAACCTGTCCGTTTTTTACGAATGGAGTAAATCTCTCGCCAAGGCCGTATACGCACTCGCCGACGCCAAGGGAGAGCTCGCTTACCATATATGGCTGATATTTTTCGGTCATGTAATTCTGGGCTGGCAGCATGGTGCTCTGCTGACGGTCCCATCTGATATAGGAAAGGTTGCGGAAGCCGCTTCCGGTCAGAACTTTTCCATCTGCCTCGAAGGTGTAAGCAAAGACACCTTTTCTCTGTACGCGGACCTGTACGCTTCCGGTATCAAGAACTGCCTCATCCTCGTTGATCGTTACAGTTACGTCCTCGTATACGCTCTCTGTTTTGTCGAAGGACGGAACTTTGTTGTCGTAGGCTTCGTAGTGCCATGCCTCCATGGAGATGGTGTCCGGTGTATGTGCTACGAACTCAACGGTGATGGTCGGCAGGTTCAGGGTCATGCCTCTGTGCTCGATCGGACGTGTGGTAGCCAGGATACGCATACCGCCTGGAATCTGCTCTACTTCATAAGCCTGCATTGCATGGGATGCATTTGCTTTTTCACTCGGAAGCCAGTAACCTTCTGTGAATTTCATCTTTTCATTACCTCCTGATTTGATGCGCCCGAAACAGAGGATGAAAAGCACTCTCTTTTCATCATTTTTTACAGAATTCCTGTTTCAGGCTGACGTTTTTTGGTAATTTTATCCTACCACACTTTTCCTGTCGAAAACAGGGAGGATTCTGTGAAAAAATACGGCGATATTATCTTTTTTCCGGTTTGAACCTTTTTCTGGTTCCAATATGCAAAACGGGAGTGTGTCCCGCAAAAGTATCCTGTTGCATTTCCAATTACTTTTGCCTGGACACACTCCCATCTTTCTTCTTTTGTTTTTTCTTTATGCCACAATCAGATATGCAACAACTGCCAGCAGGATCTGCAGGATCACAAAGCGGATCACAACCTGACTGTCGGACCACTTGTATTTCAGGCGGACATGGTCATGCAGCGGTGTTCTTGTATTTTTGAGGATTGCGATTTTCAGGAAACGGAGTAAAAATACTTTGACAAGGCCGATTCCTCCGTCGACGATCATCACGCCTGCCATCAGCAGATATAAGAACGGATGGCGGGACTGCATGGCAAGGATGGCGATGTAGAAGCCAAGTGCTCTCGAACCGGCGTCGCCCATCAGCATGCTGCTCGGCGAGGTATTGAAATACAGGTACGCGAGAAGCGCTGCCACGAACAGGTAATTGGCTACGGTGAAGCTTCCAAGGACATCGTGGAAAATCATACTGAACGCGAAGATGACCACGCAGGAAAGGCTCGCGCAGAGTCCGTCGACACCGTCGGAACAGTTTGTAACGTTGATCGAAATCCAGATCAGGATGATGCCGAGGATTATGTAGACCACTTTCGGAATGGTAAGGGACATGCTTCCGAAGTAGATCGTGGTGGAATTGTAATTCACAAAGGTGATGACGGTCACAATGGAGATGACGAGGTCAATCGCGCCTTTTTTGTAATCGCTCCACGGGGTTTCGGATGCATCATCGAGGTAGCCGCTCAGCATGATGCAGACGAGCAGGATCGCGTAGATCACATACTCGGCACCAAGAGGCAGGAACAGAACGCTTCCGATCAGGAAACAGATGACGATCACGAGGCCGACGCCGCGCAGTTTTCCGCGGGAGAGGCCGCCGTTTACGGCAAATTCTCTGCCGTGATCGCTCGGCAGAAAGGAAAATGGATGCTTTAACGCCAGAAAGGTCAGCAGAAAGGTGACCACGATTCCCAGCATGGCGATCTGGCCGGGATTTAAAAAGTTACTCCATACTTGATACATACGTTTTCTTCCTTCACTTTTCTTTAGATTGAGTTTGCACGAAGCCGTATGTGACGTGGCTTTGTGTTCATTTATTATAACAACTTCATACAAAAATTGCTATACCCAATTCGGGGGTTTCGTGATAAGATAGTGATACACTAAGTTGAACAAAAAAGGAGTTTTTTATGCCACGCAAAGATCATCTGCCGCGCCAGACACGCCAGGAACACATCACGCTGCAGCCGAACCGCAGCATCGAATTTCGCGTAACCGACGATTTCGGCAGTTTTTCGCCGCCGCACTGGCACGACGCGCTGGAAATTATTTATATTCTGGAGGGTTCCTCCATTGTCACGCTCTCGGACCGCACCAAGACCGTCCTTCCGGGTCAATTTCTGCTGATCAATTCCGGGCGTATCCACACGGCGCGCTGTCCGTCCACGGGAAACCGCTCGATTCTGATGCAGATTCCGGATGCGTTTCTTGCGAACTATCTGCCTGATCCGTCACAGCTCTGGTTCTCGATTGACTACGACAGTACGAATCCGGAAGTGCAGAAAAATATCAGCCAGTTCCGGCGTCTTCTGCTTTCGATGATGCAGCTTCATGAGGAAATGCCCGACGGCTATCTTCTGACGTTCCAGCGGGAGCTTTTTACGTTTCTCGATCTGCTCTACACGAAATTTTCCGAGAAGAGCCCGCTTGCGCACCACCCGATGAGCTCCCGGACGCAGACACGGCTCGATACGATTCTGACGTACACGCAGGAAAATTACCAGCGGCCGATTACGCTGAAGGAGGCTGCCGATGTTGTCTCGCTGCAGCCGGAATATTTCTGCCGGTTCTTCCGCCAGAACATGGAAACGACGTATCTGGAATACTTGAATTCCTACCGTCTTTCCCGCATCTACCGCGACCTGATCGCCACGGATCTGCCGGTCGGCACGCTCGCGGAAAAGCATGGTTTTACAAACGATAAGCTGTTTCACCGCCTCTTCCGCGAGCGGTTTCACACGACGCCGCTGCAGCTTCGGAAGGCAGCACGCGAGAAAGGATCCTGATAGCTTTCGCTGTTTTAATATCTTTGAGAATGGGAGTTTAACACGATGACAAAAGAAGAACTGGCGCTTGCCGTCATTGAACGTTTGAAACAAGAATATCCTGACGCCGACTGTACGCTTGACTATGACCAGGCGTGGAAGCTGCTCGTCAGTGTCCGCCTGGCCGCACAGTGCACCGATGCGCGGGTCAATGTTGTGGTGGAGGATCTCTACGCAAAGTATCCTGATATCGATGCGCTGGCAAACGCGACACCGGAGGAAATCGAGGAAATTGTGCGGCCGTGCGGTCTTGGAAAGAGCAAGGCACGCGACATCAACGCCTGCATGCGCATGCTGCGCGACGAGTACCACAGCCAGGTGCCGGATGACTTTAACGCACTTTTGAAGCTCCCGGGCGTGGGACGGAAAAGTGCGAACCTGATTATGGGCGATGTATTCAAAAAGCCTGCGATTGTGACGGATACGCACTGCATCCGGCTGTGCAACCGCATCGGGCTCGTGCATGACTGCAAGGATCCGAAGAAGGTGGAGATGGCACTCTGGAAAATTGTGCCGCCGGAAGAAGGAAGCTCGCTCTGCCACCGGTTTGTGGAGCACGGACGCGAGGTCTGTACTGCGCGGACGACACCGCACTGTGAACGGTGTGTGCTCGCGGATATCTGTGAGAAGAACGGCGTAGAAAAATAGCATTTTTTTATGCGTTTCCATGCGAAAAAGGCTTTTGCATACCGGACAGATTTTTCTGATTCTGTCCCGGCTGCAAAAGCCTTTTTGTTTCTATTTTTTATATGACCGAAAGAAGTCCGTCAGCGCTTTCAGCGTTTTCCCGAGCACCTGCACTTCCTCTTCTCCGAGTTCCGCCATCACGGCATCCGTCATCTGCTCGTGGAATTTTGCGTGATGATGGAATGCCTGCCGTCCCTTTCCGGTCAGGTGGATGTAGACGATCCGGCGGTCCTTCTCGCTGCGCTCCCGCTCGGTGTAGCCTTTTTTCACCAGACTGTTCATCGACGTTGTCAGCGATCCGACCGTGATGTCGAGCTTTGCCGCGATCGATGACATATTGCCGCCCTCCAGGCCGACGGCTTCTATGATGTGCATATCGTTGTTCGTCAGATCCTTGAAATCCTCGGTGATGATCGCCTCTTCTTCCAGTTTTTGTATCTCGTGAAACAGATGGACCAGTGTCTCATTGATGATTTCTCTGTTATCCACTCCTCTTCCCCTTTCCGTCTGTTCTGTCCCTTCTGAACAGGGTTCCGCTCTTTCTGTCTGTATTGTATCAAAAAAGTTCCGGACAAACAATACCAAAAACTGCCTGGGAAACGGCGGATCGCTCCGTGCCGTTTCCCAGGCAGTTCTGTTATGTTTGATTCAATTACATCTGCCCTTTTTTCTTTAACCGTGCAAAGCAGATCATGAAAAAGCAGATGCCGTATACGGTTGTGATCGGGGTGGACATGCCGACGAAGGTCAGGTTCGTATTCGGCAGGTGTGAGAAGAACAGCGCCAGCGGAATACGGATCAGGCAGGCGGAGGTGATTCCCTGGATCATAACCGGGATGCTGATGCCGCGGCCGTTGAAGTATCCGATGCTGCTGAACAGCACACAGGTCAGAATACATTCCGGTGCGAAACCGCGCAGGTAAGCGGCGCTCTGCTCGATAACGGCCGGATCGCTCGTGAAGATTCTGGAGATGACACTTCCACCGAAGAAACCGATGCAGAAAATCACAACTCCAAGAGAGCAGCCCGTTGCGATTGCGGTGAGGAAGCCCTTCCACGCGCGGTCTTTCTTTCCGGCTCCGGTGTTCTGTGCCACGAATGCTGACACAGACTGCATCACAGAGGACGGGATCAGCATGATGAATGAGGTCAGCTTCTGCGCCACACCGTATCCGGCGGACGGCATAAGGCCCATGCCGTTGATGATCGAGTTGATCACAAGGAAGGAAATCTGTACGGTCGTCTCCTGCAGCGCGATCGGCACACCGACGTTCAGGACTTTCTTCAGCTCGTCATGGTCGATGCGGCAGTCTTCTTTTTTGAATTCAATCGGCAGATTGCCTTTTTTCAACACACCCATGGAGGCGATGACAGAAATCAGCTGCGCCAGAACCGTCGCAAGCGCTGCTCCCGCAACGTCCAGTTTCAGCACACCGACGAAGAACAGATCTCCGGCAATATTGGCTGCGCAGGCGATGCCGACGAATAAAAGCGGCAGATTTGCATTACCGATTCCGCGAAGCACGCTGCTGATGACGTTGTACGCGATGATGATCAGAATACCGCCGGAACAGATCCGCAGGTAGAGGACGGTTTTGTCAAAAGACTCCGCCGGGACCTGTAAAATATTGGCGATCGGACCTGCGAACAGCTCCAGAATCACCGTCATGGCGATACCGATGATGGCGAACAGAACAATCGAGGTTCCCACGGTTTTGCCGGCCTTATCCGGCTTGCCCTCGCCGATGTGCTGGCCGATCATAACGGTCGAACCCATCGCAAGGCTGGTGATGATAAGTGTTACCATCTGCATGAAGTTGCTTCCGGTTCCGACAGCGGAAATACTCGACGCATCGCCGAACCAGCCGACCACGAGAAGGTCGACCGCACCGTAAGCCGCCTGCAGAATCAGCGCGCCGAGCACCGGCAGCGCAAAGCGGATCAGGGACTGGAAAATCGGTCCCTCTACAAACGATATTTCTTTCTTATTTTCTTTTGCCATTGTTTTTCACTCCTTTTATTCCCGGCATCGTTTCCTGCATCCGTGTGATTGCATGCACAAATTCGTCCACCACCGCGTCGTCCAGATCTGGCAGGCGGGATGCCCATTCCCCGTGAAAGTGCGTCACGCGGAGTTCCACAAACTCTTTTCCCTCTTCGGTCAGTGTCAGGTTGATCACGCGCTTATCTTTTTCATCCGCCTGTTTCACGAGAAGATTTCTCTCCTCCAGTTCCTGCACCAGCTTGGTGATGCTCGGCAGCGTTGTGTTCATATAGCTGCTGATGTCGCTGACGCGGCAGAAGCCCTGCTTTTTCTGAATCTCACTCACCGCATCCAGCACATGCACCTGCCGCGGCTTCATACCGTCCGGCAGGTCCGGGAGCTTCTCGATCAGACGCTTTGCATCAAAACACGCATCCAGGAACTGCTTTAATTTTTCCTGTGTCATGGAAAAGGTTCCTTTCTGTTTAAAAATTAGTTATCTTTAGTAATTACTTTTGATAAGTATAGCAGGAAATGAAAAAATGTCAAGAGGGAACTGATGCTAAAAAAGAGCTGATTGAAAGTTCTGGCAATGCCAGATTCTTTCATCAGCTGTGTTTCATCCATTTCCCCTGACAATAATCCGTGAACAGCCTCAAGACTGGCATCAAATGATTTTTGAGCAGAATATCGGATATAAACAGAATTATTATTAATTTCATCTTCCAGTCCAGGTACATCTTCCATCATGTTTGGAACATCTACATTTAATGAAATTACACCCTTTCCATCTGCGATCAATGTTTGTCCTTCTTTTGAAATCATACACTCCAGGACATCGAATGCCAGGTCCAGTTTTTCCTGATCTTTTTCCAGTTCTTTGTTAAATGCAATATTCAGAGAAGGGGTCATATTTATAAAAGCTTCATCCGAAATCTGTGAAAAAAACGGTATACGAGTTAATTCTGCATCCATCTGTTCCTGAAATTCCTGCATAAGTGCCGGATAACCATGAAACATTGCTGCTTTTCCCTCAAGGAACATCTGCGTTGCAGTATTAATATCGACACTGATATCATCACTTGTAAAATGTGAGTCCTTCAAGAATGTATTGGTTTCTGAAAAAATACGTTTCCATAACGCATCATCAAATGCGATATCCCCTGATGCACTTTCAGCTGAGCTTCTCCATTCGATTCCATCCAGACTCATGAATTCACCAATTGCACCTGTCTGAATCACCTCATGAGCGGACCAGTCTTCTGCAAGATCCAGGGAATACGGTTTTATACCATTATCATAAAATTGCTGGCATGCCTGTGCATATTCCTTATAGTTTTTCGGTATCTTGATTCCATACTGTTCAAACAATGTCTTGTTGGCAATAATCGTCTGCGGTATACCGCAGATAGGAAGCCACTGAATCTCATTTTTTGAATTTTTATAATATTGCAATGCATAGGAGTAATACCTGGAAACCACATCATAAGAAGCAAAATCCATTAGATATGGCTCCAGATCCTGTGCATCTTTTCCAGAAAATCGACGTACGGTTATGATATCCGGCAGTTCACCATGTTCCTCAAAATAGCTATATAAATCGGTATCATTGTTACCGGTAATAAACTCAATATCCTGATCTGGAAACTGCTCATGGATATAGGGTACAATATTTTTCATTAAACGATTTTCCCACAGATACACGGTAAGGTGATCGTCATTTTTAGATACTGCTTTTTGAGATTGTCCACAGCCAGACAAAACAGTAATTGCTAAAAGCACACCTGACAGTAATGCTATCAGACATTGTTTTGCCTTTTTCATCCTCGTATTTTCCTCATTCTTTCCTGATAAAATCATTAATTCAATAATTGGGAAACAATTACAGCCAGTTTTCCAGAACATCATTCAGCTTATTCATATCCAGCGGTTTCGCGATATGTCCATTCATGCCTGTATTTTTTGCCAGCTGTACATCTTCTGCAAAAGCATTTGCTGTCATGGCAACAATCGGTAGTTTTCCCTGTTCACCCGGAAGGCTCCTGATTGCTGCGGTTGCCTCATAACCATTCATGACAGGCATTTGGATATCCATAAAAATAAGGTCATACAAGCCTTTCGGTGAAGCTTCTACTTTTTCAACTGCAATTTTTCCATTTTCTGCCGTTTCCACTTCCGCCCCTGTCATCTGCAGAATTTCAACAGCAATTTCTCTGTTTAACTCATTATCCTCGACCAGCAGAATTCTTTTTCCTGTGTAATCTGCTTCAGACAGCTCATCCAGATAATTTCTTGCTGTTTTTTCTTTTCTGCCAGAAGTAAACTGCCGCAATGTAGCCGCCAAACGGGAACGGAACAGCGGTTTTGCAATAAAAGCATCTACGCCTGCAGCCTTTGCTTCTTCTTCGATCTCGCTGAATTCATAAGATGTCAGTACAATAATGGTAATCTCTTTCCCTATCCGTTTCCGGATCTGTCTGGCTGTTTCAATTCCGTCCATATCCGGCATTTTCCAATCTAAAATAACAGCAAAGTAATCATTTTTTAGCTCATGATGTGCATAACAGCGCTCAACGGCTTCTCTGCCGGAGAGAACCCATTCGCCTGTAATCCCAATCTCCTTCAATGTGGCAACTGTACTTTCACAACATGTCTTATCATCATCCACAACCAGAACAGGTAGATTCATCAGATTTCTGTCCTGTTCTTTTTCTTTTTCCTGAAGTTCCAGATAAATTGTTACTGTAATTTTAGTTCCCTTATGTAAGGTGCTTTCCACTTTAATATTACCATTCATCAGGTTCACAATATTTCTGCTGATTGCCATTCCCAGACCTGTTCCCTGGACTCTGGTTGTCCGATGGTCATCTGCGCGGCTGAAAGGATCAAACATGATTTTCTGGAATTCCGGTGACATACCGATCCCATTATCCTCAATCGTAAATTCATAGCATCCAAGTTCCGAAAATCCATTTGGCTTTTCCTCTATGGAAAAAGTAATATTCCCACCATCCGGTGTATACTTGACCGCATTACTCATCAGATTCACAAATACCTGCTGGATTCTCAGGCTGTCACCACAGACACTCTCATGTTCAATGTGATTAATGTGTATATCTAAATTGTGTTTATGTTCATCAATCACCGGTTTTGTGAGTGTTATAAGATTATCCACCAGATCTGGCAGATTGAAATCCTCCTGTGCCAGCGTCATTTTTCCACTTTCAATACGTGCCATATCCAGCACTTCATTAATCAGCCCCAGCAGATGACGGCTTGATTTTGTAATTTTGCTGAGACATTCAATGACTCTGTCCTGGCTCTCAATATTTGCTCCTGCAATTGCTGTCAGGCCGACAATGGCATTCATCGGTGTCCGGATATCGTGGGACATATTGGAAAGGAATTCTGTTTTCGCACGGTTTGCATTTTCTGCAGACCGGTAAGCCTCTTTCAGTGCCTGACGGGATTCAATCTCTGCTTTCTTCTCCTGTGTCACATCCATGGATGCCAGCAATACCTTTTCCAGCTTTCCATTCTTCCATTCCAAAGGAATATAAGAAGCGATTTTATAAGTCTTTTCATCCAGGCTGCAATACTCAAACTTATAAATATCATTTTCACTTTTCAGATTCTTCCGGATATTTTCCGGTGCGATCAGGATGTCCATAGTTTCCAATGGTTCCAGTGTCTTATATTTTTCAAGAACCTGCATCTGAAAATCATGATAGAATCCCAGAGGTTTATATATCATCTGTCCATTCAGGTTATAGAATTCATATCTGTCATTTTCCAGATCACAGACAACAAAGCGGTCAACCAGACGCACAATACTCTGAATTATCTGCTCCATGGAAGCATTATCCGCCGCCATCTGCAGATGCCGTGCGCTCTCTACCTTTGTCTCTGTGATATCACGCAGAAAGATCATGGCATATTCTGAATCCTCTATTTCGCCACGTATGACCACATTGCGGACCCATCGTTCTTCTCCATTCAGAGTGATACGGCACTCTAAAGCCAATTCGGTTTCCAGACCCTTCAGCCTTTCTGCAATATAACCACGGTCGTAAAAAGAGGATACCGCCTTCTTATCTGTCTCCACAACATAGGAATCCACAAAATGACGGATCAGTTCATCCCATGTATGACTCTGTTCAAAGACTGTCATCAGGGACGGTTCAACCTTAAAGGTATCAAAAGTATTCGCTTCCAGATTTACATAATACTCACACAGGTCTGCTTTCGTAAAAGCCCGGTGGAAAGCAGCAGATTTTTGTGCCTGCATGGCCTCTTTTTTTCCGCATCAATATTAATAAAAATCCCGGCAATCCTGCTGGCAGAACCATCCAGACGGCGTATTACTTCTGCCGATGCCCGAAACCACTGGTATTGATTATCCTTCATTCTCATACGATACTCTACCTGGTATTTTATCTGGTTCGTCTTATCCTTAATTGCCGCCTGAAGCTGCACCATTACTCTTTCTTTATCCTGTGGATGCAGAAGATCTGACCAGGATTCCAGTTTATTCGGAAAGTCCAGAGTGTCATGATAGCCAAGCATTTTTCGGAATTCATGACTCCAGTTTGCATTCACAATCTCACTGTTTTCGTCACAGTCAAAATACCAGAAGCCGGAACAGATAGCCTCATTGAGCAGTGTCAAATTTACATGATCCCAGTTGACTTGTACGGACATAACCCAGATCTGTCTGCCCGCCTCATCTGTCGCATCCTCTTTACAAAGCCGTACATTTTTCACTGTACCGTCTGCTGTAAGGATCTGTGCTTCCCCTGTTCCGTGAAGCTGCAAAAAACGGTCTCGCTCCAGTCTATCTTCCTCGTCATAAAAGAAGTTTCTCAATGAGCCTTTTGTCTGTTCCATGAAAGTATCGAATGTATATCCTGTACTATGCAACAGCAGATTATTCACAGACAAAATAGACAGGTTTTGGTCATAAGATCCTGTCATTATACCTACCCCGCCATTATTTTCCAGTGTTTTCTGTACGGCCTGTGACATAGCCTGTGTCTGTCCCGTTACAGCCTCACCTAAAGAATATATTTTGTCTTCATACTTTTCCATTTTATAAAAATCCTCTCTCTGTTTTATACTTCATTATCCTGCTTTTATCTGTATACAGAGAACCTGTCCCTGCCAGTTTTACATTTACGTTATAATATCCTACAAAACGTGAAAAACAGGTATACGGATTTGAGAAGTTGCAGCCACTACACACAATATTCACACAAAATTCTCTTTATGTTTTCAATTTTTATAGGCTTTGCCAAGTGAGCATTCATTCCTGCTGCCAGACACTTACTCCGATCGTTCCTGCTGTAAAACGGTATCTGAGGCTTTTTTTATTTATCTGATTTTTTTCTGTTTCCATGGAACTTCTGAACGCTCACCTCCTGGTATCATTACAAATATACATAAAAACTCATTTTTATATTACCATGAAATTTTTTACTTTGCAATGCACATACCTTTTCAGACGCTGCTTTTCTTGTTTCCTTTTTCAGAAAATTGCAACCAAAGGGGCGCACCTGAAAATTTCTTTTCAAATGCGCCCCTTCGCTTTCTTTTTTTCTGTCAGATCAATCCGTAATGCTCCATCGCCTTTGCCACGCCGTCCCGCTCGACGGTATCGGTTACGTACTCTGTGTACGGATCCAGAATCTCATCATGTTTTCCAAGCGCAATGGTGTGTGCGCCGCACCGGAACATGGTAAGGTCGTTGCTGCTGTCGCCAAATACGTATGCATCTTCTTTCTCCAGCTGAAACTGTTTCAGCGCATAGTCCACAGCTGTTCCTTTGCTGCAGCCGTGCGGAACGATTTCGTATACACCGCCGCGGCGATCCATGATATCAAACTCCTGCTCAAATTCACGGTACATACGTTCTATATCAGACTGTGCATCAGTTACGATACAAAATTTATCGTAAATGATTCCTTTTGTCTCCGCTGTCTCCGCGAGTCCGATTCCGACAGCAGCGAAATAGGCACGGGTCTGCTCGACCTCCCGAAAACGGGATACCTCCGACGAAAAATAAACATTATCCGTTCCCTCCAGAATCATGCCGATCCTGCACTCCTTTAAAATAACCGGGATTTCCTCACAGCGCTTTTTCGGAATCGTCTGATGCATCAGGATTTCGCCGTCCCGGCGCAGATAGGTCCCGCAGCCGCACAGAAATCCGGAAAACGGAAGCTTTTTCAGCTCCTCGGGCAGCTCCGACCAGGTGCGGCCGGTATTAATAAACGTAAGATTTCCTTTTTCCGCTGTCTTTTTCAATGCATCGAGCGCGCTCTGCGGAATTTCTTTTGTAATCTCACTCAGTAACGTTCCATCAATATCAAAAAATAATGCTTTCACAAAAATTTCCTCCTCGTGTACTGTTTCCTGTTCTCTTTCTGACATACGAAAAAATGCCGAAGCTCTTGATTGTCAAGGCTTTCGGCATTTTCATTCCAGTCGAAGCGACGGGATTCGAACCCACGACCTCTGCGTCCCGAACGCAGCGCTCTACCAAACTGAGCCACGCTTCGATTTTATTTGTTTTCTGAACTCTCGTCCGTCAACAATAGCTATTATATATGATGTCTATAGGAATGTCAACACCTTTTTTGAAATTTTTTTAATTTTTTTTATTATTGCTTCAAAAGGTACATTTCACACGGGTTTGCAGCCTTTTTGGTGTTCTTTTAGAATGACAGTTTCTGAGAAAGTCAAAAAAAGAGATATGCCGGAAGTTCTGTTCCGGCATATCTCTTATCTTTGTTTCTCAGCTCAGCTGATATACATCTGCATACTGCACGCCGAAGCTCAGCGCCTCGGAATGGCTGCTGCAGAAGATGTCTACGTGGCCGTAAGCGGTTCCGCGGTCTTCTACCGTGTAAACCTGGCCGTTGATCATCAGTTTCGTTCCGAATGGTACACCGCCCATGGCGATCGTTCTTCCTGCGGTCGGTGTGGTTCCGCTCGCGGTGGATCCGCCGGACCACTGTCCGGTACAGATGGAACAGGAGCAATAGCCTGTCAGTTTAAATCTTCCAAGGTATGTTCCGCTGGAGGAGCTGCTGGAAGTATCTGACGCGGATGGACTCTCCGTTGTCGTGGAGGATGCGCTGCTGTCCGAAGAACTGCTTCCGGAGCTGCTGCTTGTATCGGTATCTGCTTTCGCTGCGGCATTTGCTGCTTCTGCGGCTGCGACTCTTGCGGCCTCTGCCTCGGCTGCCTGTTTTCTGGCGGCCTCAGCTTCTGCGGCAGCCTGCTGTGCGGCGGCTGCTGCGGCTGCTTCCTCTTCTGCTTTCTTCTGCGCTGCAATCTCCTCTTCTTTCGCCTGACGGATCAGGTCGTTGATTGCATCTGCTTTGCTGTTGATTTCATCTACCAGTGCACTCTCGCTGGATTTTGCATCGTCCAGCTCTGCGGAGTAGGTACGGAGTTCCTGATAAGCTGCTGCGTACAGCTCCTGGATGGCTTCCTGCTGATCGCTGCTCTGCTGCTGCAGTTCTACGATCGCTGCCTGCTCTTCCTGCACCTGTGTTTCTTTTTCTTTTACCTGGTCTACCGTGTCTTCATACTCCTGCATAAGATCGCGGTCGAAATCGGAAATTTTCTGTATGTATTCTGCCCGGCTGATCAGCTCTGAAATGCTTTTGGAAGAAAAGAGCATTGCCATGTATCCGTTTCCGGAAGAATTTTCATACATATACTGGATACGGAGCTTCATCGCCTCGTACTGCTCTTCTTCTTTTGCTTTTGCATCTTCCAGATCTGCCTGAATCTGTACCAGTTCGTTCTGCTTCGCATCATACTGATCCTGAAGCTCCTGCAGACGGTTCTGCAGATCGTCCAGCTGCTGGTTCAGTTCGGAAAGATATTCTTCTGATTGTCCCTTTTTGGAATTGAGTTCGTCAATCCTGCTCTGTATGCTGTCAAGCTGAGACTGTGCGGCAGCCTGTTCTGCCTGAGCATTTGAAATTTTCTCCTTTGTACTGGCACCATAGCATGGCAGAACAGTTGCTGCCGTAAGCACTGTGGCCAAAACCAGGCTGAATAATTTCTTTTTTTTCATGTCGTACACCTCATACTTATTACGTTCTGTTGCTGATTGTCACTCCAAGTTACTGCGGAAAATGGGTCTTTTTTCCCGCCGTACTTTGCCATTATAACACAAGTATGTCTGAAATGAAAGTCTTTTTTAATTTCTGTTAATAACTTTGTAATATTTCGACGTTTTTCCTGCAAAAACTGGCATGATTTTTCTACTTTCTCCATCCAACAGGGTACTTATTTTTCAAGGTTCCATTGACCAATTTGCCCCATCCAAGGCCGAATCCATCGACGCAGACCAGCTTCCAGCCCGACGGCGATACGGTCTCTCCCGGCTCTACGGAAATTGTCTCACCGTGGAGATATTTTTCGGTACGCTCGTCATCTGCCTTTAAATTCATGTAATCTTTGAACTTGTCCGCGGAGAGTGTCACGGCAAACGGCTGTGACGGCTCGAAACGGTCTTTTTTCAGTTCACCGAGATACAGACCGTTCCGCAGGAAATGAAGATTCCGCACGCCATCCGGCAGGGACGGGGAATGGTATACTTTTCCGGCGCGGACTTCCAGTTCCTCAACCGGGATCGGTGCTGTCATCCGGGACAGGAAATCGGAAAGGATCTGTTTTTCTGCTTTCGACGGACCCGGTGCTTCCGTTCCGCGGTCTTTTTTCCGGTTTTTCTGTTTTTTGTTTTTCTTTTCGATCGGTTTTTCTTCTGTCTCATAAGGAATGGCTTCGCCTTTTTTGCGGAACAGGGCAAGGTAATGGCCCTCGCCGTTCATTTTATGCGGCCAGATGCGCACGGTCTTTTCGATCTCCGGATCGCCGTTTCCCCAGACTGGATTGCCTTTTGAAAAACCTTCGTAGCCTTCCATCTCGATCAGTTCCATTTCCGGGAAGTTTTCCAGAAGGAAAGAAACGGTTCCCTCGTCCTCCTGCGGGGCGAAGGTACACGTCGAATACATCATGAGGCCGCCCGGACGCAGCATTTTGACAGCATTCGAGGTGATCTCGCGCTGCAGATCCGCAAAGAAATCCGGCCGCTCCGGGGTCCAGGTGCCGATGACTGCCTCGTCTTTCCGGAACATGCCCTCGCCGGAGCACGGTGTATCCACGAGGATTTTATCGAAGAAGCCCGGGAATACGTCTGCAAGGCCTGCCGGTGTCTCATTGGTGACAAGCACGTTTTCGCTTCCGAACAGCTCCAGATTGCGCAGCAGTGCTTTGGCGCGGGCGTTGCTGATGTCATTGGCGACGAGAAGGCCGGTTCCTTTCAGGCGCGCATTCAGCTCGGTTGCCTTGCCGCCCGGTGCGGCGCAGAGATCGAGCACACGCTCACCCGGTTCGATCGGGAGGCGGGACGCCGGGGTCATGGCGCTTGGCTCCTGCAGATAGAAGACGCCTGCCGCATACAGCGGAGACTGGCCCATGCGCATGCCGTCCGGCACGAAATAGCCGTTTGGAATCCACGGAATTTTCTTCCACGTTCCCGGAACAAGCGGCGGGAAATCTTCGGTCCGGCATTTTTTTGTATTCACACGCAGCCCGGCTGTGCGGGGTGCGTCGTAGGAAGTTAAAAATGCATCAAATTCATCGCCCAGCATGTCCTGCATGCGGGTCAGAAATTCCTGTGGTAACTGCGCCATGTATTGTCTCTCCTTTTTATTTTGCTTTGTTGTGCATCGGTCCCTTTTCGTGAACTGGCGATGTTTTTTCTGTCTTTGTTTCTTTTGTTTTGCATCTATTTCATAATTTCTCACAGAAAAAGAGACAGCTTTTTCGATTTTTCAATCTTTTTGCTGTCTCTTTTTTGCATAGCGGAGAAGAAGGGATTTGAACCCTTGCGCCGTTTCCGACCTACTGGTGTTCGAAGCCAGACCCTTCAGCCTCTTGGGTACTTCTCCGTATTTTGTCAAATACATCATATATTATAGTGCTTTTTTCGGGATTCGTCAATGATTTTTTCGATGGTTTCCGATAGAAATACGGGGATTGTATTTTTTACGGAAATATTCGAAAGTGCAACTTACTCAAACAAATAATCTTCCTCAGGCAGCATCCCATCCCGATGCTGCCTCTCCTTTTATTCTTTCCCTTCTTCCGCCCTCTTCCTCTCTTCTTTTTTCTTCTTTTTCACCACCCGCAGTCTCCTGAAAAACGCACTCAGCATCTCCGAGCACTCTTCTTTCAGCACGCCGCGCTCGACCTTCACCTGATGGTTAAACTCGTGCATTTCCAGCATATTTAAGATCGATCCCGCGCAGCCCGCCTTCGGGTTCATGCTGCCGATGACGACTTCGCTGACTCTCGCCTGTACGATCGCACCGGCGCACATCTGGCACGGTTCCAGGGTGACATACAACGTACAGCCCTCCAGCCGCCAGTCGCCGAGCTTTTTGCTGGCTTTCCGGATCGCATTCAGTTCCGCGTGGGACAGCGTGTTTTTATCCGTATTTCTGCGGTTATACCCCCGCGCAATCACCTTTCCCTCGTACACAATCACACAGCCGATCGGCACTTCCATCAGCTTTTCCGCTTTCTTCGCCTGCGTAATCGCCTGGCGCATGAAGCGTTCCCGTTCTTTCCGGTGCGTTTTTTCCTCCGGCGTTTCCAGCTTTGTTTCTTCTTCCATTGTGCACTTCCTTTCTTCTCTGCGTATATTTTCTGTCCTTCCCGCATATCGTGAACTGTAGCGCAGTATCTTTTTCTACTCTTTTTACTTCTATGCAGGAGGTTTTTATGTCTGATTACCGGCGTTTCATTGCCTATCTATACGAATACCCGAACAACCGCAAGGGCGGATGCTGCGGCTTTGTCCGCGTGGAGTCGCAGAACGGCTTCTGCCGCATGGACTTCCAGATCAAACCGCCGTCTCTTCCGCCGGAGACCTCGGTCACGGTCTACGGATTTATCCGCCGGTCAGGGCGGATGTACGGCATTCCGCTCGGAAATCTCCTTGCGGGGCGCTCTTCTACGAGCGGAAAACTCTTCACGCACTCCGATGCCATTGGGCAGACGGATGTCACGCTCGACGAGCTTGGCGGTCTGATCCTGCTCTGCCGCCAGACCGGCGTCATCGCCACCCAGTGGGACGATCTTCCGATTCAGCCGGAGTTTTTCGCTCCCACGCTCCCGCAGGAGCCCAAAACCTCCGAAGACAATGGTACCAGACCGACCGAAGAGAAAACTGCCGAAACACCCGAACCTCTGGATCCCGCCGTACCTGCGCAGTCCCTGCCATCATCAGACGCTTCCAAAGCACAGTTCGATGAACTTTCCACAGAATTCAGCAGCAATTCCGAACCTTATCCACAAAATTCCAGCCCGGAATCCACCGTCTCCACAGAATCCACATCAACTGACACGGTAAACACCGTTCCTGCAGACAGGATCACGCAATCATCCGCCAACACACTCCATCCCGCATCCGCGGAATCTGTGAAAACCGCAGAAAGCTATCCCTCTGCCAACCCGGAACCGCCGCAGCCCATCCCGGATTCTGCCGCCCAGCCGCTACATATGACTTCCGCCGATTTTCCCGCCGCAGCAGCCGTGCCGCCGTCCCGGGCTGCTCTCTATCTCCAGCTTCAGGACCAGTTCCCGGAGTTCCATCCGTTCCCAGATGATGATCTGACCGACTGCCTGCGCCTCTCACTCGACGATCTTCCACAGCTCCGCGCCGCCGGTCTTTCGGTGGATGCGAACCGCTTCGTCCTCCATGGCTCCTCGTCCTATCGCCATCTGCTCCTCGCCCGGAACCGCGACCAGCAGGAACTCTGGTATTTCGGCGTCCCCGGCGTCTACACGCCGAATGAGCAGTTCATGGCAAGCCTCTTCGGCTTTTTCCACTTCAAGCAGGCGATGCGCCCCTCCGAGCTCGCGCCCGATGCCCGCTTCGGCTACTGGTACCGCACGCTTTAAAGCGTTTTTTAATCCACGCCGCGGATCTCCACCGTCTCAATCTTTCCGCGCAGGATCTCGCAGAACTGTTCGAGCTGTTCCCTCGCATACCCCGAGAACCTCGGATCAATCACATAATCCGATTCCCGATAATTCTGCAGGAAGTACCGTTTTGCCCCGGAAAGCCACTTTCCGATCGCTTCGATCTCTTCCCTTCCATGCAGCTCTTTGCAGAGCGTTGTCCGGAACTCATAGTCCACCATGCCGCTCTTTAAAAACTCGACCGACTCATTGATCCGCATCACATCGATCTTTTTCACGCCCGCCGTCTCGCCGTACCGGGACGGCGCGTTTTTGATGTCCATGGCGACGTAGTCGATTTTCTTCTCTTCCACCAGCTTTTTCAAAATCTCCGGCCGGTATCCATTCGTATCGAGCTTCACAAGATATCCCAGTTCCTTAATTTTCGTCACGAACCGCTCCAGATCCGGATCCAGCGTCGGCTCACCGCCCGTCACGCAGACGCCGTCCAGCACGCCGCGCCGCTTTTCAAGCACTGCAAAAATCTCCTCCTCCGGAATCACCGGCTCCCATTCGGGATGCTGCACGAGATTTCCGTTCTGGCAGAACGGGCAGCGGAAATTACATCCGCCCGAAAACAGTGTGCACGCCACCTTGCCCGGGTAATCCAGCAGCGTCAGCTTTTGAAATCCATGTATGACCATATGCTATCCTCTCCGACCGCAGGACTTCGAACTTTCGTCCGCCCTGCAACAGAAAAAGCGGAACCATAATGTCCGCTTTTTCCATTCATCTTCTATTGGTAATTATTTGCCGTAACGCTCTGCCTGGGAACGGATCAGGTCCAGATCATCAAAATAGTTGATTTTCATGGCTGCTTTGACATCCGCCAGTGTCTGAGCGGCAACTTTTTCTGCCTCTTCGCTGCCTTTTTTCAGCATCTCATAGATCGCCGGAATGTCTTTTTCCAGCTCTTTTCTGCGATTGCGGATCGGCTCTAAGGTCTCCTGCAGTACATTGTTCAGGAACTTCTTCACTTTGACATCGCCAAGGCCGCCTCTCTGGTAATGTGCTTTCAGCTCGTCGAGATTTGCGTAATCCGGCAGATAGCGCTCGAAGTGCTCCGGCTGGCAGAATGCATCGAGATAGGTAAATACGGTATTTCCCTCGATCTTGCCCGGATCGGTGATCTTGATGTGATCCGGGTCGGTGTACATGCTCATGACTTTTTTCTTGATCTCATCCGGCTCCTCGGACAGGTAAATGCAGTTTCCGAGCGATTTACTCATCTTCGCTTTTCCATCGATACCCGGCAGACGTCTGCAGGAATCATTCTCCGGCAGCATAATCTTCGGCTGCACAAGTGCTTCGCCATAAACTGTATTGAATTTGTGGACGATCTCCTGTGTCTGCTCGATCATCGGCATCTGATCTTCTCCAACCGGAACGGTCGTTGCCTTGAATGCAGTGATATCGGCTGCCTGGCTGATCGGGTAGGTGAAGAATCCAACCGGGATGCTCGCCTCAAAGTTTCTCATCTGGATCTCCGATTTTACGGTTGGGTTTCTCTGCAGTCTGGAAACCGTAACGAGATTCATATAATAGAAAGAAAGCTCGCACAGTTCCGGAATCTGAGACTGAATAAAGATGGTGCTCTTTTCCGGATCAAGTCCGCAGGAAAGGTAATCCAGTGCTACCTCCAGAATGTTCTGGCGCACCTTCTCCGGGTTGTCCGCATTGTCGGTCAGCGCCTGTGCGTCTGCAATCATGATGTAAATTTTATCGAATTCACCGGAGTTCTGCAGCTCTACGCGGCGGCGCAGTGAACCAACGTAATGTCCTACATGCAGCTTGCCGGTCGGTCGGTCACCGGTCAGTATAATTTTTCCCATTTTTCTTCCTGCCTTCCTGATACGTAATCTTCGCAGTCCGCTTCTGTATGAAAAATTTCATGAAAATTCTCATAACTGCGGACCTTCTACATACCCTCTATAATACCGTCTTTTTACAAACACTGTCAATGGTCTTTTCCGGTAAAATTCCTCAAAATATCTATTATGAGACAAATCGTTCAACAGCCACGTACAGCCTTCCCTTTTTCGTCTGATTCTGCACGCCAACATAGCGGAATTTTCCCATATGGCGCACGGTCACGAGATCGTCCTCTTTTAATGACGCGCTCGGCGACGTCACCAGTTTTCCATTAATAAACACCTGGCCGCCCTCGATCAGCGGCACCATTTTGCTCCGCGAACTGCTGAACGCCAGCGACAGCACCGCATCGAGCCGCACGGAAGCGACGGAGCCTTCTTTCCGCTCGGTTTTCGGCTCCGTCAGCTCCTCCGGCAGTCCCGCCTCGACTTCACAGTACACGCTCGTATGGCGCACTTTTTTCAGCTCCGCACAGATGTAGTCCGCCATATCCGCCATACAGATCAGATACGCCTGGTTTCCATCGATCAGAATGTCTCCCAGCTTATACCGCTCCACGCCGAGATTCATCAGTGATCCTAAGAAATCACGGTGTGACAGCGCATCCGCAAATTTTTCATTCAGCGGGCTGATGCGCACGACTGCTATCGGAAGCATCGACGCATCACCGTCCTCTGCATAGGATGGCAGAAACAGCGCCGCTTTCCGCTCTGCCGCCTCGTATCCGCCGGACAGCACGTAACGCACGCCCGGGATTTTATTTACCGTACGGTAGAACAGATCCTGCTCCGCCAGCGTCAGAAACTCCGTGTGTGACGGAACATCCCTGTGATAACACTGCTCTGCCAGATCCTGAATCCGTCCGACCAGCACTTCTTCCTCATTCATGGTAATCCCCCTTTGATACACCGCGGGCTGCCCCTGTTTTCTTTCGGGCAGCCCACGTATCACACTTTATTTATCCAGCAGCATCGACAGCCCGATCCGCTTCTTCGCCAGATCAAGGCTGATGACCTTCACTTCCACGATATCGCCGACGCTCACAGCCTCCAGCGGATGCTTGATGAAGCGTTTCGTCATCTGGGAAATGTGGACGAGTCCGTCCTGATGCACGCCGATATCGACGAATGCACCGAAGTCAATGACGTTGCGCACGGTTCCCTTTAAGATCATGCCGACCTTCAGGTCCTTCATATCGAGCACGTCGGTGCGCAGGATCGGGCGCGGCATCTCGTCACGCGGGTCACGGCCAGGCTTCTGCAGCTCTTTGATGATATCGCGCAGCGTAATCTCGCCGACACCGATCTCCTCTGCCATCTTTTTGTAATCTTTGATGAAGAACGCCGTCGGTCCATCGCTGATCTGCTCTGTCTTCATATTTAACTTTGCAAACAGCTTCTCGACTGCCTCGTAGCTCTCCGGATGAACGCTTGTGCCGTCCAGCGGATTTTTGCCGCCGGTGATGCGCATAAAGCCCGCGCACTGCTCAAACGCCTTCGGTCCGAGTTTTGCCACTTTCAGGAGCTCTTTTCTGCTCTCGAAACGGCCGTTCTCCTCGCGGTATGCCACGATGTTTTTTGCTATCACCTTGCTGACACCGGAAATGTATTCCAGCAGCGACGCGGATGCCGTGTTCAGATCGACACCGACTTTATTCACGCAGTCCTCAACGACACCGCCGAGCGCCTCGCCGAGCTTCTTCTGGTTCATATCGTGCTGATACTGGCCGACACCGATGGATTTCGGATCGATTTTGACAAGCTCTGCCAGCGGATCCTGCACACGGCGTGCGATGGAAGCGGCGCTTCGCTGTCCGACATCAAAGTTTGGAAATTCCTCGGTTGCCAGCTTGCTTGCGGAGTAAACGGACGCTCCTGCCTCGTTTGTGATCACATACGCAACCTTCTCCGGGATCTCTTTTAAGATCTCGACGATGATCTGCTCGGACTCACGGCTTGCAGTTCCGTTTCCGACAGAAATCAGGGTGACGCCGTATTTGTGGATCAGATCTTTTACGGTCGCTTTTGCTGCTGCAATCTTCTTCTCGTTCGTCGGCGCGGTCGGGTAAACCACGGTGGTATCGAGCACTTTTCCGGTCGCATCGACAACGGCCAGCTTGCATCCCGTACGGAACGCCGGGTCCCATCCAAGGACAACCTGGCCTGCGATCGGCGGCTGCATCAGAAGCTGCTCAAGGTTCTTTCCAAAGACCTTGATCGCACCATCCTCTGCCTTTTCGGTGAGCTGATTTCTGACCTCACGCTCGATGGCCGGAGCGATCAGACGGTTGTAGGCATCCTCGATGGTCGCCTGCAGAACCGGCTTTGTCTGCGGATTCTCTTTGGTGATGATTTTTTTCTCGAGATAACGCAGGATTTCTTCCGTCGGCGCTTCAATTTTGACGTTCAGGAATTTTTCTTTCTCACCGCGGTTCAGTGCCAGCACACGGTGTCCGGCAATTTTCGATACCGGCTCGGAAAACTCATAGTAATTCTCGTAAACGGACTCTGCTTTCTCATCCTTTGCTGTCGAGACGATCAGGCCCTTCGCCTCGGTTCTGCGGCGGATCTCCATACGGTAATCGGCCTCATCGGAAATGCTCTCGGCGATGATGTCGCAGGCACCAGCAATGGCGTCTTTTGCCGTTTTGACTTCCTTTTCTTCTGAAACAAAAGCCTCTGCCTCTTTTTCGAGCGGCTCTTTTGTCATCTGCAGAAGAATGATATTCGCCAGCGGCTCCAGTCCTTTTTCTTTTGCGATCGTCGCACGCGTCCGGCGTTTCGGACGGTACGGGCGGTATAAATCCTCTACGACCACGAGAGTTGCGGCCTCTTCGATGGATTTTTTCAGTTCTGCGGTCAGCTTGCCCTGCTCCTCGATGCTCGCAAGGACAACGGCCTTGCGGTCATTTAAACTGCGCAGGTACATCAGACGATCGTACAGATTTCGCAGTATCTCATCGTTTAAGGAACCTGTTGCTTCTTTTCGATATCGTGAAATAAAAGGGATCGTGTTTCCCTCGTCAATCAGTTTCACTGCAGCTTCTACCTGCCACGGTTTGACGTTCAGCTCAGCTGCCAATACCTGATTCATATCCATAGGTAAATTCCTCCTGTTGTCTCTTCCAAAACACGCTGTTCCTTCTCTGTTTTTCCCGCATAAAAAGCGGGACCCTTGGCGGAACAGCCACTCTATTACCTTATCAATAGGTCTTGTTTTTGTCAACCTTACATGATAAAATCTTTACTATAGCTTTTTTGACAGACTGCGTGTGAAACCGCGCTTTTTTGCAGAAGAAAGGACATTTTATGACACCAGAAAATTACGATCCAAACACCAATGAGTCCGGAGATTCCTATCAGTCCTCCCATCCGTACGGCGTGCCTGAGGGCCAGCGTCCCGGACCGTATCAGCATTACCAGCAGCAGCCTCCCGTACAGCCGCCGCGCAGGACGGGTTCGCAGGCCCTTGCGGCCGCTTCGATGGTCATGGCGATCTGCTCCTTTTTGTTCATGCTCAACATGGGTTCCCTGTTTTTCGGCTCGCTCGGCGTGATCTTCGCCCTTTTAAGCCGCGGCGCAGGACGCATGAGCGGCACGGCAAAAGCCGGTCTTGCGGGCTGTACCATCGGCATAATTGTCGGTATCTGCATCATGTATGCTTTCCTGCTTTTCAACATGGTCAGCGGCGGCAGCACCAACCTGCTCGAGCGGTATTACAATCAGTACATGCAGGAATACCAGATGACACCGGATAACGGAACAACCACCGACGGAAATACCATCTAGGTACCAGAAAGGATTTTTCATGAACGGACAAAAACAGAAATTTTCAGAACTGAAAAAGCAGGCCCGTGAGGCCATGGCAGGCCGATGCGGCACGCTGGTGGGCGCAACCGCGATCAACCTGTTTCTCACCTTCTCCTGCTCCCTCATCCCGACGCTGATTTTTTCAGGCACAACGCTGTACGATATCATTTTCCTGAATCTGACGCTGTTCCTGTTTTCCCTGCTCCTCAGCCTCTTCCAGGCAGGCTACTTAAAGATCTGCCTCTCAACGCTGCGCGGGGAACCGATTTCCGTCGGTGATATGCTCTACGCTTTCTATCACCACCCGGACCAGTACGTGCTGATGTTCCTTATCATCAACGGCATCAGCTCCGTGATCGCCCTGATTTCCAGCATTCCAGGCTTCCAGTATCTTTCCTCCCCGAGTGCGGAACTGACGCTTGGAACAGCACTTTCCATCGAGGCCGAGCTTTCTTCGCTCATGAATGTTTACGTTTATAAGCTGATCGGCTCTCTCGTTTCCACGCTGGTGCTGGTTCCGTTTTCCCTTTCCACCTTCGTGATGAACGACGCTCCCGGCATCGGCCCGATCCAGGCAATTCGCCAGAGCTTTGCGATGATGAAGAAGAACTTTTTCCGCTACATTCTGCTTCTCTTAAGTTTCTTAGGGCTTGAGATTCTCGCATCCTGTTCCTGTGCCATCGGCTTTTTGTGGGTAATGCCCTATATGCAGATCACGATGGCTGCGTTCTATCAGGAACGGAAAGATGTCCTGTATCCGGCATCGGAACCGGTGGGATATGATACGGATTCCTTTGGATCCGGCACAGATCTTTAAAAATAAATTTTAAGATAACTAAAAAGACGTTTCACACCCCTTGCTTTACGGCTGTGAAACGTCTTTTTAGTTATGTCTATTTCGAGATCTTAAATTCTCGCGCGGATTCTGCTCTGGATTCCGTCGAGTTTCTCTGCTTTTTCTCTGTACTCCTGCTCTGTGATTTCGCCGGTAATAAATGCGAACTCCTCGGATAGGCTTGGAACTGCTACGATTTCCACTTTTCCGAACAGCTCCTCGATCTCTGCCTGGCGCTCTGCGGCGTGGCCGGATACGCGGACGAAGAAGCGGCTCTGTACATCATCGATCTGCAGCAGGTCCAGTTTTTCCTCACTCCAGCTCATCATGACGTTTCTGCCTTTGTTCTTTGCACAGTCTACGACATCGGCTACAACGGCACTTGCGGTCGGGAGCTTTCCTGCTCCACTTCCGTAGAACATCGCATCACCCAGTACATTTCCGTGGATGAAGATGGCATTGAAGACACCGTTTACGCTGTACAGCGGGTTTTTCGCGTCGATCATCACCGGACTTACCATGGCGTAATACTGATCACCCACCTTGCGGCTTGTTGCAAGCAGCTTGATCGCGGTTCCCATCGAAGTCGCATATTTGATGTCCTCTGCGGTGATCTTTGTGATTCCCTCGGTGTAAACCTCTTCGTAATTGACTTCTTTTCCATAGGCAAGAGAAGAAAGAATCGCAATTTTACGGCAGGCATCGTAGCCTTCTACGTCTGCTTCCGGGTTGCGCTCTGCGTAGCCAAGGCGCTGTGCCTCTTTTAACACATCGGCAAAATCGGAACCGTCGCTTGCCATTTTGCTTAAGATGTAGTTTGTCGTACCGTTTAAGATACCCGTTACTTCATCGATCTCATCTGCAGTCAGGGAGGAGTTTAACGGACGGATGATCGGGATACCGCCGCCGCAGCTTGCCTCAAACAGATAATTTGCGCCGTGCTCTTTTGCAATTGCAAGAAGCTCGGTACCGTGTCTTGCCACCAGCTCTTTGTTGGATGTGCAGACGCTCTTTCCAGCCTCCAGCGCACGTTTTGTGAAGGTGTAAGCCGGCTCAACGCCGCCCATAACCTCGACAACAATATCAACCTCCGGATCGTTTGCGATCACTTCGTAATCATGTACCAGCACTTTTTCCACTGGATCTCCCGGGAAATCTCTTAAATCCAGAACGTATTTGATATTAATTTCGTTCTCTGCTCTCTTGTTGATGCTGTCATGGTTCGTGTTGATCACTTCTACCACACCGGAACCAACCGTGCCATATCCTAATACTGCAATCTGAATCATCTCTTTTGTCCCTCTCTTGCTTTTTCTTTTTCAGGACTCCTGTCCTAATATTTTAAAATAATGAACTCCCTGTCTGGACTCAATCTCGTTAATCATCTCCGAGGCGTCTCCCCGGTCTTCCGCGATATCCACGCTGATCGTCAGCGATGCCACGCCGTTTAACGGGATGGTCTGATGAATGGTCAGAATGTTTCCGTGAAACCCGGCAATAATCTTCAGCACATCGGAAAGCAGTCCCGGCTCATCGTCCATCTGCAGAATAAATGTAATCGTTTTTCCTTTTGCGTTGTCATGAAAAGGAAGAATATCATCTTTGTATTTATAGAAAGAGCTTCTGCTGATTCCCGCTTTTTCCGTTGCCTGCTGCACGGTAAGCTCCTGCATATCCATCAGCCGTTTGGCCTCGATGACCTTCAAAAGAACCTCGGGAACCGCTTTTTCTTTGATTACATAGTACTTTGTTTTCTCTTCTCTCATGGCAATCCTCTACCTTTATACTCTTTCCAGGAAATACATTTGTTTTCACAGGAAAGATCGTACCATATTCCGACACAATACGCAAGGAATTTTTTCGAATCGGTTTTCAGAAGCCAATGCTTCCGCCGCCGTGACTGTTTCCGCTCGACGAAGTGTGAACGGTGCTTCCGCCGCCACCTCCGCCGCCAGAAACGCCTCCGCCGTGGTTTCCATCATCCTTCTGGATTTTGTGCATCGATACATGACGGTCGATCAGCACATCCCTGCGGTCTCTGATGTTTACGCGTTTCAGATCCGCATAGCTCTTTGCACCACGGTTTTTCTTTCGTCTGTAGCTCTTCCAGATTCCAAAATAAACAAGAATTCCTGTCGCAGCCGCTGCGATAACAGAAATAAGAGCTTCCGTGCTGTTGATTTTGCGGTAATGAATAATGGAACCGTCTTCTGTAATCAGATAGTCCGCATCGGAAACGCCTCGGTCGAAGCATTCCTGCGTCATCGTAATCATTTTTGCAAAGGTTCCCGCATAGTCGCCGTCTTTCGCGTAGCCCTGCGCCGCCTGCAGGATATCATCAATTTCCGCATCGGACATATAATACTGCATAATACCGGACGTCGAAATCACGATCTGGCGCTGTCCCATGTCGATAAGGAAGCAGACACCGTTTGGCTCTTTCGGATACTTTTTGTCATAAAAATCATCTGCAATCGCCTGACAGTCCTCGGAACCGCTGCTGCGCTCGGTCAGGATGACCATATGAATTTCCGTATTGTTCTCGAACTCCGCGCAGGATCTCTCGAGGTCCTGCTCCTCCGCATCGGAAAGAAGCGATGCATTGTCGTAGATATGCTGGGATTCGGCTTTTACGGTATTCACAGAAAAAATCCCGCACAGCAGAAGGGCCGCAAAAATCCCGAGCAGATATTGTCCTGCTTTTTTCATTCTTCTCATGCGAAATACCCTCCTATCAGCATCACAATCAGAACCAGAAGAGCACTCACAGCCGACGTCAGAAGGGCTCTCTTCCGCTCATAGGGAAAATCGCCGTTGATCGTTCCAGTCTGGCCGTTCATCGCGTAGTAATAAACCTTTCCGTCTTTTCCCGGATACGTCAGTGTCCAGACCGGAAACAGTACGTAACGCCAGTCCTCCCGCTTTGGAGAAAGCTTCATTTTCTCCTGCTCGAGGGAGAGATACTCGTTCGCCTCGTTCCGCATTGCGCCGCGCGCCATCGTCTCCAGTTCTTTTTTCAGTTCCGGTGCGATCTGCGCCTGTTCGATATCACGTTTTTCCGCCTGAAATCCGGAAAGATAGCCCATAGAAAACGGCTGCATCTCCTCCAGACGATAGGGCTGCACGCATTCGATCAGATCGCGGTCGGCCTTGTTCAGAGCGTTACGCGACAGACCGTCCACACGGACCTCTCCCTCCCGGCGGACATCGTAGATGCTGGTCTCTGTGTACTCCACATCACCGGTCTGCCAGACTCTCACCTTCCGGCCGCGCGCTATGTAATCCGTCTCAAAGTCTCCGCCGTAAATCCAGTACGGGAAATAGACACCTGTCATCTTCTGTACCTGACTCTTTTCGAAAAAATCCTTCGGAATAAAGTGTTTCTTCCGGGTAAATGACAAAAATTTCTCGATTGCCTGCTCCTTGCTGATTTTGAACGGCAGCACAAAATCCGGCATATATTCTCCCGAAAGCCGGCCGGAAAGCACCACCGGGTTGTGGCAGTAGAAACAGTATGTCGCTGCCGTCGTCGCATCGGTCACAATCTCGGCGCCGCAGTTCGGGCAGGTGTAGACAACTGCTTCGCCCTGCTCTGTTTCCCCTTTTGTTTCCTCCGTACTGCTTTCCTTCTGTGCATCGGATGCTTCCTGTGCACCGGCAGCATCGTCCTCCCCGTTCAGCGCTTCCGCTGCTTTCGGGTTCGCCTTTTCGGCTTCTTCCTGTGTAAACGAGGACAGGCAGTACTCGCATTTATACTTTCCGCTTGCCGGATCGAAGGTCAGATCGCCTCCGCAGTTCGGGCATTTGTATGTAATAACCTCCATATTCTATCCCTCCTTCCCCGGAGCCGCTGTTGTATTGGATGGTTATCTGTTTTCTTTTACTGTCTTGGTTTTCCGCAGTTCGAGCAGAACTTGCCGGTATTCTCCGTTCCGCATGCGCAGACCCATTTTCCTGCCGCTTCCGGTTTCGGGCTGCCACAGTTCGAACAGAATTTACCGCTGTTCTCGGTTCCACACTTGCCGCAGATCCACACCATCGGCTTTGCACTTCCGCAGTTTGAGCAGAAATTGCCGGTGTTCTCCGTTCCGCAGGAGCATTTCCATACGCCTTTTGCAGCTTCCTGCTGTGCCTTGGCTGCCGCCTGCTGCTGCATCTGCTGCTGATTCGAAGCGGACGCCGATGCAAACGAGGAACCGAAGGCATTCATGCCCATCTGAACACCCATAAAGCCGTTCATGGCTCCGTTTGGGTTGGCTGCTGCTTTCTCCATACTGCGTGCCATCGCTCCCTGTACATAGCCCTCACGGATCGATGGATCAGACATCATCGCACCTTCGTTGCGCATCTGGATCAGTTTCTGGGAAGCTTCATCGTAGGAAAGGCTTGCGATTGCCACGGACTGGATCTCCATGCCGCGCATTGCCCGCCAGCTCTCATCCATCGCATCTGCCATGTAGCGGGACAGCTCGGCGCTCTTGGATGCTGCGAACGAAATGCGGATGCCGTCGGCTGCCATCTGATTGATCGAGGACTGCAGGCCCTCTAAAAATTCGTTCATATACTGCTCGTTGATATCCTCGATCTCTACGCGGGATGCGTTTCTCGGCACAGCCTCTGCGTAGAAGCGGAGCGGATCGATGATGCGGATGGAATAGGAACCGTGTGCCCGAAGGAACAGCTCGGCATTGTAGAACTGGTCGAAATAGTTGACCGGATTTCTCGTTCCGAATTTGATTCCCTTGATTTCCTGCAGATTAATATAGAAAACTCTCTGCTCATGCGGGGTCTGGCCGCCGAATTTCAGGCGCTCAAACGTATCTTTTACGGCTGCGTCAAGCGATCCGCTGAACATCGACGGAGACGATGACTGGTCTACGGTAAAGTAGCCCGGCTCTGCGGTGTAATCAATGATCTTTCCGCCGTCCACCAGCATCATAAACTGATTGTCATAGACATGGATCACAGAACCGTTTGAAATCGTCTGGCTTCCCTTTTTATTCTGGCCTTTTCTTACCAGAATTCCCTCTGTAAATACCGTATGTTCCCCCATCTCATACGGTTCCACGGTCTCCAGCCACTGATCGGCGAAACTGCCGTGTACTGCATTGACTGCTGCTCTGATAATACCCATACTTTTACCTCCTGTTTGCCTTTGGCTTCAAAACAGAAAGGAGCATTTCCGTCCTCTGTTGGTGAAAATGCTCCTTATTTTACTTGTCACTGTGCTCTGCCCACAGCCGAATTATGCTTCTTCCTCTTTCGCTCCGGTTCCGAGGGCAATCCACTTCAGATATGCGTTGATAAACAGATCAATTCCGCCGTCCATGACTGCATCGACGTTTCCGGTCTCTGCGTTGGTACGGTGGTCTTTGACCATGGTGTATGGCTGCATAACGTAAGAACGGATCTGGTTGCCCCAGCCGATCTCGGTTACTTCGCCGCGGATGTCGCTCAGCTTATCTGCCTGCTCCTGGAGTTTCAGCATATACAATTTTGCTTTCAGCATCTGCATTGCCTTGTCCTTGTTCTGGAACTGGGAACGCTCATTCTGGCACGTAACCACGATGCCGGTCGGCATATGCGTGATTCGGATCGCCGATGACGTCTTGTTGATGTGCTGTCCGCCGGCACCGCTGGAACGGTACGTATCGATACGGATATCCTCATCACGAACCTCAACATCGATCTCTTTGTCGATATCCGGCATAACATCGCACGATACGAACGATGTCTGGCGTTTTCCTGCCGCGTTGAACGGAGAAATACGGACGAGACGGTGAACGCCTTTTTCGGATTTCAGATAACCGTAAGCGTTTTCGCCGTTGACCTGGAATGTCACGGACTTCACACCGGCCTCATCACCGTCCAGAAAGTCGAGTTCCTCGATCGTAAAGCCTTTGCGTTCTGCCCATCTGGTGTACATACGGTACAGCATGCCGCACCAGTCGCACGCCTCGGTTCCGCCTGCACCTGCGTTCAGTTTGATGATCGCATTGTCCTTGTCAAATTCGCCGGACAGCAGGGTTTTGATGCGGATGGCATCGAAGGATGCCTTGAACTCTTCCATCATTTCCGCGATTTCCGGAACAACGGAATCGTCATCCTCCTCCTGTCCCATCTCGATCAGAGTTTCCATATCTTCTTTGGCGGATACCAGTTTCTGATACGTATCTCTGTCCTCTTTCATGCTGCTCAGCTGTTTCATCTGCTCCTGCGCTTCTTCGGGGTTGTCCCAGAAATTGGGTTCCTCCATTTTACGCTCTAATTCTTCGATCCTCTGCTCTTTGTTAGCGAGGTCAAAGTGAATCCCTCACTTCCACTAATGGTTTATCGTATGTGCCAAGTTCCATTTTGAACTGGTCTAATTCAACTACCACAAGCTTCACCTGCTTTCTGTTTTATATTTTGTATGACACGCAGCTTCTGGTAGGGAAGCTGCGTGCTTTGTCAAACGGATCGTGCTCATCCGTCTCACTGCTGTTCTGCTTTTATCAAACCGGTTTTCTTCCGCAGCACTGTTTGTACTTCTTGCCGCTTCCGCACGGGCATGGATCGTTTGGATAGATCTTACGCTCTGCGCGCTGTACCGGTTTTCTCGGGCCGGACTCGTCTTTGTTGGTTCCGGTCACTTTGGCTACCTGCTCACGTTCTACTTTCTGCTCAACACGTACATGGAACAGGAGACGGACGGTATCCTGCTGGATGGACTCGAGCATTTCGTTAAACATGTCGTAAGCTGCCATCTTGTACTCAACCTTCGGGTCTCTCTGGCCGTATGCCTGCAGGCCGATACCCTCGCGGAGCTGATCCATATCATCGATATGATCCATCCACTTCTGGTCGATAACCTTCAGAAGAACGACACGCTCAAGCTCACGAATCTGCTCCTCCTCCGGGAATTCTGCTTCTTTCTCCTCGTAGAGTTTAACAGCTTCCTCTTTTAACTGCTGTTTCAGCTCGTTTTTGGAAATCTTCTCTACGCGCTCTTTTGTCACTGCCTTCACCGGCATGATGGAGAGCAGCATCTCATTTAATTCTGTCAGATCCCACTCGGACTGCTCGGTGTTCTCGCCGATGCAGAGATCTACGGTATTGTCGATGGTGTCGGCAATCATCTTGAAGATGGTGTCTCTCATGCTCTCGCCGTCCAGAACGCGGCGTCTCTCTTTGTAGATGATCTCACGCTGCTCGTTGTTGACCTGGTCATAGTCGAGCAGGTTTTTACGGATTCCGTAGTTGTTGCCCTCGATCTTCTTCTGCGCTTTTTCGATGGCGGAAGAAAGCATCTTGTGCTCGATCTGCTCATTTTCCGGTACGCCGAGGGATTTGAAAATGCCCATCAGTTTTTCGGAACCGAAGAGTCTCATCAGATCGTCTTCCAGGGAAATGTAGAAACGGGACTCACCCGGGTCTCCCTGACGGCCGGAACGACCGCGGAGCTGATTGTCGATACGGCGGGACTCATGACGCTCGGTGCCGATGATCTTTAAGCCGCCGGCAGCTTTTGCCACATCATCCAGCTTGATATCGGTACCACGGCCGGCCATGTTGGTCGCGATGGTAACGGCTCCTGCCTCGCCGGCATGGGCTACGATTTCTGCCTCGAGCTCATGGAACTTCGCATTTAAGACCTGATGCGGAATTCCCTCGCGGCGCAGCATTTTGCTGATCAGCTCGGAAGTCTCAATGGTGATGGTACCAACCAGAACCGGCTGGTTCACGGCATGTGCCTCTTTGACTTCCTCTACGACTGCGTGGAATTTCTCTTTTTTCGTCATGTATACGGCATCGTCCATATCCACACGGATGACCGGGCGGTTGGTCGGGATCTCGATAACGTCCATGCCGTAGATGTCACGGAACTCCTGCTCCTCGGTGAGGGCAGTACCGGTCATGCCGGCTTTTTTCTCGTATTTGTTAAAGAAGTTCTGGAACGTGATGGTTGCCAGAGTCTTGCTCTCTCTTCTTACTTTAACGTGCTCTTTTGCCTCGATTGCCTGATGCAGACCATCGGAATAACGGCGGCCCGGCATGATACGGCCGGTGAACTCATCGACGATCAGAACCTCGTCGTCTTTGACTACGTAGTCCTTGTCGCGGTGCATCAGATAATTGGCACGCAGCGCCAGGATCACGTTGTGCTGGATCTCCAGGTTCTCCGGATCGGAAAGGTTCTCGATATGGAAGAAGTTCTCGACTTTCTTCACACCGTCATCGGTCAGGGTAACGAATTTGTCCTTCTCGTTGACGATGAAGTCTCCGGTCTCCTCGATCTCCTCGCCCATGATCGCGGTCATCTTGGTCATCTCGCCGCTTGCCTCGCCGCGCTGCATCTGGTGTGCCAGAATATCTGCGGTCTCGTACAGCTTGGTGGATTTGCTGCTCTGTCCGGAAATAATCAGAGGTGTTCTTGCCTCGTCGATCAGGACGGAGTCGACCTCGTCGATGATACAGTAAGCAAGCTCTCTCTGTACGAGCTGCTCCTTGTAGATCACCATGTTGTCACGCAGGTAATCGAAACCAAGTTCGTTGTTGGTGATGTAGGTGATGTCGCATGCATACTGCTGGCGGCGCTCATCGTTCTTCATATCGTTCAGAACGACACCGACGGTCAAACCGAGGAATCTGTGGACTTTGCCCATCCACTCAGCATCTCGGTTTGCCAGGTAATCGTTGACGGTAACAATGTGGACACCGCGTCCGGTCAGTGCATTCAGGTAAGCCGGAAGGGTGGAAACGAGGGTTTTTCCTTCACCGGTTTTCATCTCAGCGATACGGCCCTGATGGAGGATAATACCACCGATCAGCTGTACGCGGTGGTGTTCCATACCGAGGGAACGTTTTGCTGCCTCGCGGACGGTTGCGAATGCTTCCGGGAGAATGGAATCCAGGGATTCGCCTCCGTTGTAGCGGTCTTTATATTCCTTTGTCTTGGCACGCAGCTCTTCATCGGTCAGCGCCTGCATGGTCGGGCGGAGAGCTTCGATTTTGTCTACAATTGGATAGATTCGTTTCAGCTCACGCTCACTGTGCGTACCAAAAAGTTTTTCTGTGAATTTCATAGAATGTTTGCTCCTGCTTTCTCTATTAATTGCCATATTAACATATGGTACTATTCTACCACTTCTGGCACAAGATAACAATGAATTTTTCGTAAACATTTGGTGCCGTTCCCCGGTTTCCCGCTGTTTTTACGGCTTTTCCCGGACTTTCCGGCCCTTTCCGCGAAAAAATCACCCTGTTTCACAGCTTTTCTAAGCTGGAAACAGGGTGACTGTTCATTCTTTATTTACTTTTCAGCACTCCGGCTCGATCAGACCGTAGGTGTTGTTCTTTCTCTTGTAAACGACGTTTACTTCGTCGGTCTCTGCATTGCGGAATACAAAGAAGGTGTGTCCAAGAAGTTCCATCTGTACGCAGGCATCTTCCGGATACATTGGTTTCATGCCGAATTTTTTCGTACGGATGATCTGGATGTCTTCGTCCTCCAGATAGTCATGCTCCAGATATTCTTTCTGGAAGTTTCCTGCTTCCTGCTGTTTGTCGGCAATTTTGTTTTTGTATTTGCGAAGCTGGCGTTCGATGACTTCCTCTACCAGATCGATGGATACGTACATATCGTTGCTTACCTGCTCGGAACGGATGATATTTCCTTTTACCGGAATGGTAACCTCAATTTTCTGTCTTTCTTTCTCTACGCTTAAGGTTACAATGACATTTGTGTCAGGCGTAAAATATTTCTCCAGTTTGCCAAGTTTTTCATTGACCGCGGCTTTTAATCCCTCTGTCACGTCAATATTTTTTCCGCTGATGGTAATTTTCATTATGCCCAACCCCTTTGCTCTCAAATTTTACAGGTTTTTCACTTCCCCTGTAAGTAACTCTAATTATAGCAATAGTTGTCTTTATTTGCAATAGTATTTAGAAAATTCATGAATATTTTAGAGTTTTTTCCTGCAATTTTTGTGATTCTTTCTTTCCGTCCATTTTTTCTCGCATCTATATGAGGAAATCAAACACACTTTATCCTGTCATGTTATTTTCTTTGCTTGTTATCTTTTTCCTTACCTTCTGCACATTTCCAGTACGTCTTCAAATTTCATGTTTCCGCCAAACAGATCCAGTGCGCTTCCGATCGTCACATCCACATAATCGTTCCCAACCTTTTTCAGCAGTTCCAGATCCGCAAAGTTTCCGACGCCGCCGGCATATGTAACAGGGAAATCTTTCATTTTCGCAAGTAATTCCACCAGTTCTGTCTCGATACCGGATGCTTTTCCTTCGACATCTACCGCGTGGATCAGAAATTCATCACAGTATTCCGTCAGATGATGCAGGAGCGGTTCCGTTACTTCTTCCTCTGTAAACTTTTGCCAGCGGTCCGTTACAATATAATATTTCCCGTTTCGTTTCCGGCAGCTTAAGTCCATGGTCAGCCGCTGTTTTCCAACAGTCGTTACCAGTTTTTCGAGATTTTCATAGAATACATGGCCATCCCGGAACACATACGATGTCACGATCACATGGCTTGCACCGGCCGTCAGAAATTCGCAGGCATTTTCCGCGTCGATACCGCCGCCAACCTGCAGTCCGCCCGGATACGTAGAAAGTGCCAGCAGCGCCTGCCGCTTTGTTTCCGGATAATATTCGGAATCTTTTTTGTTCAGAAGAATCACATGACCTCCGGTGATCCCTTTTTCTTTATATAACTGCGCATAGTAAGACGCATCCTGCTCCGAAACAAAATTTTCATTTGCCTGGTTTCCCTGATCTTTTAAGGATCCCCCAACAATCTGTTTTACTTTTCCATTGTGGATATCAATACATGGTCGAAATTTCATAAATAAAGTCCCCTGTCCCTTTCCTGTTCATCGAATGGATATCTGTAGTTAGCGATGATTCGGTTAAAAAATTTTTATCTCCCTCAAATTTCTCATATTATATCAAATTTCGGACTTCCTGTGTGCAAATTCACTCTTTTTTCACTAAAAAGCTCCCCTTGGATCTTTTGTTCGTGTGCATGACAGCAAAAAAATGCCGCAATCCGGATTTTTTCCCGAACTGCGGCATCCCATTATACTTTATCTTATGTTTTGTCCTATCCCGTGCTTATGCCTAGACTCATGTTTCAGTCTATCCTTGGGTTTATGCCTGGAATCATGTTTTCTACTCCTGTACCACAGAATAAGAATAGTCAGAAAGATTGACACGGATCACCGTTTCTTCTCCGGACGGTGTACCGTCCATTTTCACATCAACATGATCACCTTCGTAATGTACTTCATATGCCCAATAGTATCCCGGATAGAAACTTTCTACTTCATACAATTCATTTCCGTCTTTATCAATTGCGCCAAAATCCGGTCCATAGAAAGAGCAGTAATAAAGTGTTCCGTCCGGTCCGAAATCCGTTCCTGTCATGGAACCATGTGATGATGCACTGTGCCAGATTTCTTTTCCGTCCCGGAGGCGTACGGCATAAATAACTCCACAATGCGCATAATAATACCTGTCTTCATAAATTCCAATTTCTGTATTGGCTGTTATCTCCGCTGCCGGAGATTTTTCTGTCTCAATGGTCCATACTACATTTTCATCCTGATCCAATCCGGTAATCACAGCATACTCCTGATCCCGATTTTCTTCTGAAGCAAACAGGTCATGCGTTTTTTCTCCGTTATTATAAAAGGTTTCCAGTATTACATGTGTTGCATCTTTTTTTGCCACCTTTTCCAGGGCAGCTTTCAGATTCAGCATCGGATACTCTTCCCGCTTGTCCTCCTGACAGGTTGATCTTGCGGTTCCGGCTGTGGAGATCAGTGTCTCTTTTACCTCCTCCGCCGAAAGTTCCGGAGCCACAGACCACAGAACAGCCGCAGAACCGGAAACCAGTGGGGCCGCCACGGATGTTCCAGACAGATTTCCATATTTAATCCCGTTTTTCACTGTTCTAAGATTTTTATGGCCTGGATTTTCTTCGGTATAGGAATCATCTTTTTCTGTAATCGTGCTGTAAACATCATATCCAGGTGCAACAATATCTATATTGGAACCATAATTTGAAAATTCTGTCATTTGATATCCCTTTTCTGTTTCCTGCACTGCACCTACAATCAGGATATGATTTCGAATTTTCTCATAGGAGTATCCGCTTCTGCTTAATCTATGCGTTTCTCCATCCAGTCTGTTATAAACCTCCTCATTAATTCCGCAATAATCTCCTGTCTTTTGAGCATCAAATCCCACACCACCGTTATCATACCCATTGCCTGCACTCTGGACAATTAAAAATCTTTCCTGTTGATTTAAAAGCAATTCAAAAAGCATCACTATCATCTGACTGGAAGTGCATTTTGCGCTCGTTTCTAATTCCTTTTGATAACTTTCGTACAACTCATATTTCTGATCAATCTTCCCTTTTTCTATGAGAAACTCCGCTATTTTTTCTTCCCATACCGGTCTTTCCCCGATTAGCGTATCTTTTAAATACTGCTCTCTGGATTGTATCACAGTTGCCCATGAATTATTCACCACGCAGGCCGTATGTTCACTTAGCATCGTTTCAATCATCTGTTTTGTTACATTTACATATTCTCCTGTACTGAAGAGATCTTCTTTCCACCAGCTCACAAAATACAAATCCGTCCGATCTGCCACACCACGGATTCCGGCCTGATTATTTTCCGCACCGATCAATCCCGTCACATGTGTGCCATGGTCAAATGCCAGATTTTCTTTGTAATCTTCCAGCCAGTGAATTTTACTTTCGCCGTTTTTCTGAAATTCTTCGTGTTCCGCATCAACTCCATCATCCATAATGCCGACCGCCACATTGGCAAGATCCTGCTCGTGGGAATCAACATAGTCCCATGCAGAAAATGCTCCAATTGCCTCTGCCCACCAGTCATTTCCATCTGGTTTGCTTTCATTATGGTCATTATTCTTTTTATCCTGTTCTCCTGCCTCCCATGGATTCTCATCTGCAGTATTTTCCATCATCATCGGAATTTCCGTCGAACTGTAGAGCACATTTTCTTCTTCCATCAGAATTTCAGCCTTCTGTTCCAGATCCGCATACGCGGTGTCCTCCACCAGGATTTCAATCACGTTCATGCTTCCGCTCATATTTCCAACCAGCGTTCCATCTACCTTTGCTGCAAGTGCTTCCCGCTCTTCCTGGCTGCTGTTTTCTATCAGATAAACAATCAGCAGATTTTCGTAGTACAACAGGCCGGTATCTTCATCATAAGAAACGGTACTTACCGACGGCTGATAAACCGTATCCCCATTGGCACATTTTTTCATTGTGCCTGGCTCTTTCACATCCTGACTATCCTGCGACTGTTCTCCATTCTGATTCTTGTTCTGTTTTTGGCTTTGGTCACCTTCATCTGCCTGCACTTTTTCCTGTTTTTGTTTCCATTCTTCCAGTTGTCTTTCTTTCCATCCCTGTATTTGCTTCTTCTGTGATCCAACTGCAATGGCAAGCAGGATACCTAAAAACAGCACAATCACAATGACAAGTACCAGAAATCTTCGAATTTTCTTTTTTCTCTTCTTCTTTTTTTCTTCCGCCACATGGCAGCCACAGTACTGGCAATAGGCATCTTCTTTCTGAATCCTGCGTCTGCACCTGGGACATTTGATTTCCTTTTTCATTTTCTGCTCCTCTTATTGCAGTTTTGATCCGCAGCGCGTACAAAACTTTTCTCCTTCTTTCGGAATTCTTCCGCAGGAGGGACACGCTGACCGCATCTTCGAAGCTGCCGGGTTCTTTGATACGGTTTCTTCCGGCTTGATTTTTTTCGATTCCGTTTTTTTTGATTTGATTTTTTCCGGCTCAATTTTTCTTGAAATACTTTTCTTTGAAGCACTTTTCTCTTTAGAAACCATTCCCCACAGTGCAAATATAAGAATCAGAACATGAAGTGCTATCCACACCCACACAAATTCCATGCGAAGCGGCATTCCTGTCATCTGGCCGTTATAATCAACCTTGTTTTTCCATCCCCAGCTGAGTCGTTGCATTGACCACGCAAGACCTCCGTTTGTCACGATGGATAATACAATTGCCAGAACATAGGTCTTTTTTCCATTTAACAGCGTAACCAGAACTGATCCCACAAGCGTTACTGCCGCTGTTCCAATCAGCCATGCGTTGATATTTTCAAAGACACTTTCCTGCATCAGTTTCCAGATCATCCCTCCGACAAAAGAGTCTCCTTCCTGGCTTTCCATTCCATAGAGAATCACATCGTAAAGCCGGATGGCATCATCTTTCCAGCCGATCATTCTGCAGAAATATAGTGGTATCGTACATAAAAACAGAATTACAATGACGTATTTTGCTTTTGTTTTCATCTGAAAATTCTCCTGTTCTGCTCTATTTTTATACTTCTTCGGATGGTTCCAGCACCATTTTGCTATCTGCTGTATCCATTTCCGAAAATAACTTTTTGCCTTTCAGATCGTAATAATCTGTCTTATCTACCTCGACATATTCCGACTCACCATCCACAGTCTCTTTTTCTTCCTCGCTGTATGTTACCTGCAGGATTCCATCACTGACCCGTTCTCCTTTTTTTCCATCCTCAACGGTATATAACAGATTCCCGCTTAAATCATACAATTCTTTCTGATCGATCAGTAATGTCTTATCTTCCATGGAAAAAGATTCTCCGGCAATCGGATCGGCAATTTCTTTCATGGTATCCGCATTGATCAGGCAGACATAAAACTGATTATCTTCCCCATACATGGAAAGTGCAAGAACATTATCCTCGATGCAGCTTGTTGTAGTGGAATAATATTTAAAATACGGCGCATACTTTCCTGTATATTTTTTGATATCGCCTGTCTCCAGATCACACAAAAAATAAATGTCCTGGTCGTCCTGTCTTACCGTAAAAAGTGCATATTTTTTTGTCCAGTCGAGCAGAGTCGGATATCCGCCAAACGGGCCAAGATACTGACTCGGGATTTCAATTTCTTTTTCTTCTCCATTCCCGATCACTGTAATATGAAACGGATTTTCATCCCCTGCCCAATATCCATCGTCCATTGCGCCCGTTTCTATGATAAGTCCGTCCCGCATTCCATGTTCTTCTGCTTTGTCAAACGAAACGTTTAACTCTGTTTCTTTTCCCAGTTCCGGCTCAACCAGAACACAGACTTCTTTCGTACCGTCCATTTTTTTATACAGAAATTTTCCATCACCCATGTAGGATCTTTTAAAGCTCAGATTTTCCAGGTCCTGATTGCTGACTGTATAATCACACACTTCACCCCCTTCCGGACTATACAGTGTATATTTCCAAAACCCGGCATCATCCCAGGATACATTTTCTTCCTCCTCCAGCCAGGTATAACCACCGCCGTAATCTGCCACTTTGTCTGCATCATACTGGCTTTTTATCATTCCATCCGTGTCAATCACATAAAAAATATTGTCATAGACGAACCAGTTATAACCATTATTAAAACTCACATCGTACCGATAAATATCTGCATCAATTGCATCTTCATCAAAAGGTATATAAAACTTTAACTTTCCCTTTTTATCCAGAAAGCCTTTGTAAGATTCCCCCTTTCCGTGAATTCTTACAAAGGCAAGTCCATCCTGAAATTCTCTTGCATCAGAAAATTTCATATTTTCCAATGTATGAGACGTCTCCGCATTTGAACTTATATCGTCTTCATCATCCGACCATGTATCATCATCATCTTCTTCGTCTTCGTCGTCATAGTTTTCTTCCGATTCATCGTCCCAACCCTCAAAGTCGAGATACCATTTTCCGTCAATTTCAACAACCGCTATCTCCATTTCTTCCGGTTCTATGCCGGATGCACTCACTTCCACAAACACATTTCTTGCATCGGTGACCGTATCTCCTTCTTCTCCATAATGACTTTTTATTTTTTCCATGTTGCCTTCGGACTGTTTTTCTGATCTGACTGGCCAATGGGTAATTTGTATATCCCCAACTTCATCTTGCAGTTTCTGAAGTTCCTCTTCCACTGCATTTTCTATGATCCACTGTAACGTTTCCCCATATTGGCCAAAATACCGCTCCGGCAACAGGCTCAGAAGCGTATCGGTATCTCCTGTAAATAATGCTTCGACTGCACGATCTGCCACCTGCATATATTCCTCATCGGACTCCTGGCTTTCCGCTGTTTTTCCAGCTTTTTCCCCTGATTCCGTCATCTGGAGTATTCCATATTCCGGAACAAACTTCCATGGATATAAAATTGCTATAGCCGCCATAATTCCAAAAGTAATGATCAAAATTCGGCTTCCTGCTTTTTTCATATATTCTCTACTCCTTTTTCTCTCATCGTATCTTTACTTCTGAATAGAGTCCTAATATAATTTTCCAGATTTTTTGCACTCTCTTACTTTGTAAGGACACTGCTACTCTGCTTTCCACAATAGGTAATAGGGATCTCTTCTCACCAGTCCAGCCCATTGTCTGTAATGGTTATGGTATGTCCCAGTTTTTCTTTCGTGAGAATTTCATAACTGTCCCCATATAATTCTACAAATGGGTGTTCCATGTTTTCCCCGGACTTCACACAGAAAACTACTGCTCCGACTGCCACTATTGCAGTCAGGCCAAGTGCTGTCGCAATTTTCCATCCTTTTTTTCTGCGTTTTACCGGCAGCACGGCGTCCGATTTATTGTATTCTGCTCTTTTACGTTCAGCTGTGTTTTTTTCTTCTTCTTTTTCTTCTGCTATCTTTTTATTTTCTGCTGTTTCCCTCGTTTTCGGTCTGACAGGTTCTATCGTTTTTTTCACACTCGGTTTGACCGGCTCTGTTTTTTTTCTCTGCTCCTCTTTCCCATCATCCGGCACTATATCTGGCACTACAATATTTCCATCCTCCAGTTTTGCTCCACAGCTTCCGCAAAATCTTGTCGCATCTGACCACTCTTTTCCACATACCGGGCATTTTTTCATACTTGTTTTCCTCTCCTGTCCCTTTTTATCCACAAATCTTTTTTCTTTGCAATAAATAATCCAAAATCCACCTCCCTATTTTGGATCATTTATCTTTTTGCTGTCTGATTTGATCTTCTCTTTTGTGCTTTGCTTTTTCAAACACGCTCTCGATTTTACTCGTCAACTTTATGTCCACAAACCGTACAGAATTTCATATCCGGTTCCAGCGGTGCTCCGCATTCACTGCAAAAAGCCGGCCGTTCCTGTTCTTCTTCCACCGTTTCCTGTTCTTCACTCTGCAGTTTCATTCCACAGCTGCTGCAGAACATCATTTCCGGTTTGATTTTTGCACCGCAGCGCGGGCAGCTGTTCATTGCATTGATTGCCTGGATCTGCAGTTTGCATGCTTCCATAGCCTCTTCCAGCTCCCGGATCTGGCCAATTTCCTCTTTGACTTCTTCCAGCGGATTTTCCCGATATGCACAGTAAACTTTATATCCTATTTCACTGTAGATTTCATTGATTTTCGTCTCCGATTCAGAAACCGCCATATTCAGTTTCGTAATCTCCGACAAATCCTTTGCTTTTTGCATAGTTGAATATCCTGCTTTTGAAATTTTTCCTTTTACTCCATCTAAAAATGCCATTTTTCTTCCCCTTCCATTTCTTTTTTGTACTTTATAATCTGCTTTTTTTAGATCTGCCGTCTTCTCTCTTATAAGGGGCTTTCCCCTCCTGATTCACGCAATTCCCCGCCTCACTGCTTATTGCTTTCCTCAATGAAAACAGGGATTTCCTTGATTTGATTAAATTTTTCCGCTCAGCGCGCACCACTTTTCGATTCGTTTTTCTATTTTTCTTCCTTATAGCTTTTCAGGACACGGCTCAGACTCTCCGGCGATAAATGCAGATAGGAAGCGATATCTTTCTTACTCACAACGTCTACCAGATCCCGATAGGTATCAACAAAATATTGATATCGTTCCTTTGCCCTGTGGTTTGTAACAATATCCTCATGTTCAATTAGCTTTTTATATGCAAGGCTGAGTGCACGGTTATATAAACGCATCATTTCCGGCGATTGCTCAATCAACTTCAACAATTCTGGTATCGGGACGCACAGCATGGTACACGAACTGATTGATTCTATCGTCAAAAGTGATTTCACATTTACGGATAAATTGGAAATTCCTACAACAATGTCTCCTTTTAAATAACCAAAGCAGGAAACATGCTCTTTTCCATCTCCCTTGCTTTCACAATACCCTTTTACAATGCCCGATACCAGAAAAGGAACGCATGGCAGCGGTTCCCCTTCTCGAATGATAACTTCCTTATCTTTCACCTTCCAGACATACGCCATTTGTTCCAGACTGCTCAGCACATTTTTATTTTTGATACCTAAATAAGTTTTGAAGAACTCCTGTTTTTCTATATTTTCATTTTCCAACCGCTCTATTTCCTTTCTGCCTTTTTATTTTACATTACATAACATCAATCTTTTTTATTCCTATGCAATTTTGTTAATTATATCATGAACAGTTTTTCACATCTCATCATTCTCTTGATTTAGATCAATATTTGTAATTTTCTGAATATTCTGTATTTTTAAATTTTGTCAAAAAAGAAGAACCTGTTTCTCCTGCAGGTTCTTCTTTTCATTTATCTCATATTTTCTATTTCTTTCATATTAGAGCGTGTTGGAAAAGACTTTTCATATTCTACATGCTCAAGTCTGTGAGAAATTTTGTCCGAATGAGAACAAAAACAGATAGATTTTTTATTTATCAATATCCTCAAACGCTTCCTTCACCTTATCCATAAACCCTTTTTTCTTCTTCGGCTGTTCTGCGGTATTCTCACCATCGGCTACTTTTGCTTCTGGCACCTGACGGTTTCCGCAAGCTTCATCAAAGGCACGAAGGGCTTCTTTTGCTTTTTCGTTCAGCCTGGTCGGTGTCTGAACAACAAGTGTTACATAGTGATCGCCGCGTACATTGCTGTTCCGGAGAGATGGAACGCCTTTTCCTTTCAGACGGATCTTGGTATCGGTCTGAGTTCCCGGTTTTACAGTATAGAGAACGTCTCCGTCAACGGTGCTGATCTTCACATCACCGCCGAGCGCTGCCTGCGCAAATGTAATCGGTGCGGTAGAGAAGATGTTCATATCCTGTCTCTGGAAGATCGGATGACGGGTTACCTGAACCTCGACAAGCAAATCTCCTCTCGGTCCGCCGTTTACACCCGGCTCACCTTTTTCACGGATCCGGATGCTCTGTCCATCGTCGATTCCAGCCGGAATGTTGACCTGAATGCGTTTTCTGCTGGATGTATAGCCCGTGCCGTGGCATGCGGTACATTTATCGCGAATGATCTTTCCGGTTCCGTTACAATCCGGACAGGTCGTCACGTTTCTCACAGAACCGAACATGGTCTGCTGTGTGTACGTAATCTGACCAGTTCCGTTACATTTGGAGCATGTCTCCGGTGAAGTTCCTGGTTTTGCGCCGGTTCCGTGGCACGTTGTACAGGTATCCTTCAGGTTGATCTCGAGCTCTTTCTGGCATCCGAAAACAGCTTCCTCAAACGTAATGTGGACAACAGCGCGGAGGTTTGCTCCCTTCATCGGTCCATTGTTTGCTCTTCTTCTGCTTCCGCCGCCACCGAACAGGTCGCCGAAAATATCGCCGAAGATATCACCCATATCTCCGCCGCCAAAGTCGAAGCCGCCGAATCCGCCGGCTCCTGCGCCGCCACCGCCGTTTTCAAATGCAGCGTGGCCAAACTGATCGTACTGACGCCGTTTGTCCGGATCACTCAGCACGCCATAGGCTTCTGTCGCCTCTTTAAATTTTGCCTCGGCCTCTTTGTCGCCCGGGTTCATATCCGGATGGTATTTCTTGGCCAGTTTACGGTATGCTTTTTTTAATGTTGCATCGTCCGCTCCGCGGTCTACGCCGAGGACCTCGTAATAATCTCTTTTTTCTGCCATTTATGTTCACCTTTTCATTTCTGTTCCACAAATTTCATCTTTGCAGAAATGTTTTTCCGCACGCTCCAGTATAGCACTTTTCCGAAAGCAATACCAGCATAAATACAGGGGGCGGAATGTATTTTCCGTCCCCTGCAAACATTCGCCTCACAGGGCTTTTTGCGTTTATTTACTTATTGTTTCAACTCACAGTCGGTATTTTCACGGAGTGTGACATGCCGAAAATTAAACCTCTTTGTAGTCAGCGTCTACGACATCGTCGTCATGGCCGCCTGCTGCTCCGGCATTTCCCATATCCGGGCCTGCACCTGCTGCTCCAGCACCAGCGCCTGCTGCTCCGCCCTGCTGCTCATACAGTTTTGCAAACAGTTTCTGAGCGCTTGTCATCAGTTTTTCCTGAGCTGCTTTCAGATCAGCTACCTGTGCATCGGTCATCTCTTCCGGATTGCATTTTGCAATGAGATCTTTCAGTGCGTTCAGGTCAGCTTCTACTGCTGTTTTGTCGTTTGCATCAAGCTTGTCGCCGACTTCCTCGATTGCTTTCTCGGTCTGGAATACCATGGAGTCTGCATCGTTTCTTGCGTCGATTGCTTCTTTTCGTTTCTTATCCTGAGCCTCGAACTCAGCAGCTTCTTTGACTGCTTTGTCGATCTCGCTGTCGGACATGTTAGAGCCTGCGGTGATGGTGATGTGCTGCTCTTTTCCTGTTCCCAGGTCTTTTGCAGATACATTTACGATACCGTTGGCATCGATATCAAAGGTAACCTCGATCTGCGGAACGCCTCTTCTTGCTGGCGGAATTCCATCCAGACGGAACTGGCCGAGGGATTTGTTGTCTTTCGCGAACTGACGCTCACCCTGTACTACGTTGATATCTACTGCTGTCTGGTTATCTGCTGCTGTTGAGAAGATCTGGCTCTTCTTGGTCGGGATTGTGGTGTTACGCTCGATCAGACGAGTTGCAATACCTCCCATGGTCTCGATGGACAGAGACAGCGGAGTTACATCCAGAAGAAGGATATCGCCTGCGCCGGCGTCTCCTGCAAGTTTACCACCCTGTACGGAAGCACCAAGTGCTACGCACTCATCCGGGTTCAGGCTCTTGCTCGGCTCGTGTCCGGTCAGCTGTCTTACTTTATCCTGTACAGCCGGGATACGGGTAGATCCGCCTACCAGAAGGACTTTGGAAAGCTCGGATGCCTGAAGGCCTGCATCAGAAAGTGCTCTCTGTACCGGCTCTGCGGTTTTCTCTACCAGGTCGTGGGTCAGCTCATCGAATTTAGCCTTTGTCAGGTTCATATCGAGATGTTTCGGGCCATCTGCGGTTGCAGTGATGAACGGCAGGTTGATGTTGGTTGTAGTTGCGCTGGAAAGCTCTTTCTTTGCTTTCTCTGCTGCTTCTCTGATTCTCTGCAGAGCCATTTTATCATTGGAAAGATCTACGCCTTCCTGTTTCTTGAACTCAGCAAGGATATAATCTGTTACTTTCTGGTCGAAGTCATCGCCGCCCAGACGGTTGTTTCCTGCTGTGGAAAGAACTTCGATAACGCCGTCACCGATCTCGATGATGGAAACATCGAAAGTACCGCCGCCAAGGTCGTATACCATGATCTTCTGCTCATTTTCGTTGTCCAGTCCGTATGCCAGAGCTGCTGCGGTAGGCTCGTTGATGATACGTTTTACATCAAGACCTGCGATTTTACCGGCATCTTTGGTTGCCTGACGCTGTGCGTCATTGAAGTAAGCCGGAACTGTGATAACTGCTTCTGTTACTTTCTCACCAAGGTAGTTCTCTGCATCACCTTTCAGTTTCTGAAGAATCATAGCGGAGATCTCCTGCGGAGAGTATTTCTTTCCTTCGATGTCTACTTTATAGTCAGTACCCATCTCACGTTTGATAGAACGGATGGTTCTGTCTGCGTTTGTTACAGCCTGACGTTTTGCCGGCTCGCCGACCAGACGGTCACCTGTTTTTGTGAATGCTACGATAGATGGAGTTGTTCTTTCACCCTCTGCGTTTGCGATAACGGTTGGTTTTCCACCTTCCATAACGGCTACACAGCTGTTTGTTGTTCCTAAGTCAATACCAATAATTTTGCCCATTGTTGTTTCCTCCTCAATGAATTATGCTAAAAAATGGTTTAATTTCTATTTATTTATCTTCAAGGCTTAATTAGCCACCTTGACCATACTGTGACGGACTACGGAACCTTTGTACATGTAGCCCTTCAGGAACTCTTCTACGACGATGTTCTCGCCGGCTTCCTCATCCTCCACATGCATCACCGCGTTGTGCAGGTTCGGATCGAATTCCTTTCCAACGGCCTCGATCACGGTTACACCGAGTTCATCGAGTGCTGTGGTAAACTGTTTGTATACTTTATTCATGCCGTCTGCGAACGGATCTTCCTCCGGGTTTTCCACCGTTGCAAGTCCGCGCTCGAAGCTGTCAACAACCGGAAGAATCTTCTCGATGATGTCTTTTGCTCCAATGGCATACATATTTGCTTTTTCTTTTTCGGTGCGTTTGCGGAAGTTATCGAACTCTGCCATCTGACGGGTCAGGCGGTCAGTCAGCTCTTCGATTTTCTCATCTTTTTTATCTTTTTTCTTTTTGAAGAACTTTCGTTCTTTGCCATCCTCAGCAGTTTCTTCTGCAGCTTCCGCTTCTTTTGCCTCTGCTGCTTTCTTTGCTTCTTCCTGCTCCGCAGCCGGTTCGGTTTCCGGCAGATCGGTCTCTGCTCCGGTTTCTTTTTCCATCTCGCGTGTAGGTTCTTCCATGGTTTCCTCTTTCTTTCTATTTTCTTCGCTCACTGATCATTCCACCTTTCTACTCACCTGTGTCCGGCTTTTTGAAGACGGCGTCCAGTTGAACTTTTAATGTTTTCAGGTTATCTACCACATTTTCGTAATCCATCCGCTTTGGTCCCACGATGCCGATTGTTCCGCGCATACCGTTTCCCATATCGTATGTGGTGGTGACCACGCTGCAGTCCCGTAAGGGTTCCATCGAAGATTCATTTCCGATGTATACCTGAATACCGGTATTTTCCTCTCCGTCCTGCTCCTCGGCAGCTCCTTTGATCATATCGACCAGTTTCTGCCGTTCCTCGAATGTGGAGATCAGCTGGCTGGCTTTGCTGCTGTCGGAAAGCTCAGGGTACTTGAAAATGTTGGTTGCGCCGCTGGTGTACACCGGCACATCTTCTTCGCTGACTGCGATGGCTTCCGCTACGGTATCGACCACTTTGCTGATGATGCCGGAGTGGATGCCTGCCTGCTCTTTCATTTTCTTAATCATGCCAAGATTGATTTCTTCAATGGTCAGGCCATTGAGCTGTGTGTTCAGAAGCAGGTTCAGCTTTAATATCTGTTCATCGTTGATGGTCTCGTCGAGGTCGATCATCTGGTTTTTCACCAGGTTGCCTTCTACGACGATGACGGCCAGGAGCTGCTCTTCATTGACTTTTGAGAGCTGGATGAATTTCACTTTATTTCTGTGATATTCCGGTCCTGTAATCAACGTTGCATAGTTGGTAGATGAAGCGAGGACTTTGACAACCTGCTGCAGAACTTTTTCCATTCGGTCTGTTTTTTCAATGACCATGTTTTTGATGTCTGCAACTTCCTGTTCTTTTTCCCGCATCAGCTCATCTACATAGAGGCGGTAGCCTTTATCGGAAGGAATGCGTCCTGCGGAAGTGTGGGGCTGTAAGATGTAACCCATCTCTTCCAGATCGGACATTTCATTCCGGATTGTGGCGGAGCTTAAATTCAAATCCGTGTATTTGGAAATCGTTCTTGAGCCGACCGGCTCGCCCGTTTCCAGATACGTCTGGATGATCGCTTTTAATATTTTTCTTTTTCTTTCATCCAATTCTGTATCCACTAAGATAAGCTCCTTCCTGTTGTATAGTCCTGTTAGCACTCGTTTCAGTGGAGTGCTAACATCTATGCTCTTAAGATAGCACTCTGCCTTTTGTTTGTCAACACCTTTTCCCGGTTTTTCTATGAAGAAATTGTGAAAAAAGTATAAACCGTTTTCTTTCTGAAAAGGAATCTGACTTTTCTTTTTTATTGCATTCTACTGTTTCAAAGGCGCTATAGCCGTATGGTAGGATTCTGCCATTTCGATACGACCATTTAGTAGCATTTTCTCAGAGGTGATGAATCATGAAATATCAGAGACTGGAGGATCTGCGCACGGACCGCGATCTGACGATCCGCCAGGTTGCCGACTATCTCGGCTGCAACCGCGATGTGTATACCCGATATGAAAAAGGCGTCCGGCAGCTGCCGATCTCCATTGCCATCCGTCTGGCGGAGCTGTATCAGGTCAGTCTGGATTATCTGGTCGGCATCAGCGATGAGAAGCGGCCGTATGGATCCTGACTTTCCGGTGTCTCCGCCGCAGCAAAAGCAGGAGGACAGTTTTTCTTCTCCCTGTCCTCCCTGTTTTGCTTTTTCGTTTACAGATTCTGCAGATATTCCATCATCCGCGTTTCGCTGAGTTTCCATCCGTCCGGCTCCCCGCAGAGATACAGCGTAAAATGCCCGCACTGGACTCCGTTTTCCAGGTGGATGCCGGTATACAGTTCTACAATGAGGAGTTCTTCTGCTTTTTCTTCATATATATTAGTGATCTGATAGATGCGCTCTCCCTTTTCGTCCACCGGCCATTCTTTCTTCAGCACATCCCTCAGACGGCTCTCCCGCCCCTGCGCTTCGCATTCTTCCTCCCGGCTGATCATTTTTTCAAACGCTTCCGGCGTCTCCATCCGTTCCACTATATTCTGGACAAAATCTTCTATTTCTATTCTTTCTGCTTTTCCCATTCGTTCCCCCATTTCTGCCGTACATATTTTTCTGTTTTCTGCACAGGCTGTCTTCACCCGCCGTTTCTCTCTCCCGCCCCATTCTCCAATTTGCGACCATATGATCTGATTTAACTTTGTCCATCCAACCGTTTGGTAGTATGGGTTTGAATCTGAAAGGATGGTACAACGTATGAAATACCAGAGAATTGAAGATATGCGGATCGATCAGGATCTCACCATCAAAGAGATTTCTGCCCTGCTCGAATGCAACCGCGACGTCTATTCCCGCTACGAAAAAGGAATCCGCGACATCCCGATCGACTATGTGATCCGGCTTGCACGGTTCTATGACTGCTCGGTCGACTATCTGCTGAGTGTCTCCAGTAAAAAGAGAAAATTCGGCGATTAATTTTTTTATTGTTGTCTTTTTTATTTTTGTGTTTTTCGTTTTGATACGACCGTTTGGTCGTATTTTATATTATAATGGTATTCTTATTTTGCGTCAATTCTGAACAAGAAGGAATCAAAATCGGACGCAAAAAAGCGTGCCGGAAAGTTTTCTGTCGCTTTTCCGGCACGCTTTTTTTCATGCTCTTTTCTTCTTTTTTATTTCTGATTTTTTATTCTTCCATGTCATCCAGGCTCTTCTTCAGTGTGATCATTTTGTCACGCAGCTCGGCGGCCATTTCGAAGTTGAGTTCGGCGGCAGCGGCTTTCATCTGTTTCTGTACCTGGCCGATCAGTTTTTCCAGTTCTTCGCGGCTCATGGACTCCTGGTCTTTTTCCATCTTTTCTTCTGTCTTTGCCACTTCTTTCGAAATGCTGATGAGATCGCGGACGGCTTTTTTGATGGTGGTCGGAGTGATGCCGTGTTCTTTGTTGTAGGCTTCCTGCAGGGCACGGCGGCGCTTCGTCTCGTCGATTGCGAGGCGCATGGAATCGGTCATCACATCGGCGTACATGATAACATGGCCCTCGCTGTTTCGTGCGGCACGGCCGATGGTCTGGATCAGGGAGGTTTCGGAACGCAGGAAACCTTCTTTATCGGCATCCAGGATCGCCACGAGTGTGATTTCCGGGATGTCGAGACCCTCACGCAGAAGGTTGATGCCGACGAGCACATCGAAGACATCGAGACGCATATCACGGATGATCTCGGTCCGTTCCAGGGTGTCGATATCGGAGTGCAGGTAGCGCACGCGGATGCCGGCCTCTTTCATATAGTCGGTCAGATCCTCTGCCATACGCTTCGTCAGCGTCGTCACGAGAACTTTGTTGTGTTTTTCAGTTTCTTTCTTTACTTCCGAAATCAGATCGTCGATCTGTCCCTCCACCGGGCGCACCTCGACATCCGGGTCGAGAAGGCCGGTCGGGCGGATGATCTGTTCGGCGCGCAGCAGCTCGTGGTCTGCCTCGTAGTCGCCCGGCGTGGCAGATACGAAGAGGATCTGATCGATCCGGTCCTCGAACTCGCCGAAGTTCAACGGGCGGTTGTCTTTTGCGGACGGCAGACGGAATCCATAGTCCACCAGCGTCGATTTCCGCGACTGGTCGCCGGCATACATGCTGCGGATCTGCGGAACAGTCTTATGCGACTCATCCACGATGATGAGGAAATCATCTCCGAAATAGTCCATCAGTGTGTAGGGCGGCTCGCCTGGCTTTAATCCGGAGAGGTAACGCGAATAGTTTTCGATGCCGGAACAGATGCCGGTTTCTTTGAGCATCTCAATATCAAAATTGGTCCGCTCCTCGATGCGCTGGGCCTCGATCAGTTTTCCCTCGTGCTTGAAGAACTTCACCTGCTCTTCCATATCCTTTTCAATCTCGCCTGTTGCTTTCAGGATCGTGTCCATCGGCACAACGTAGTGGGAGGCAGGAAAGATTGCGATGTGGTTCAGTTCACATAAGATTTCACCCGTCAGCGTATCGATCTGCACCAGACGGTCAATCTCATCCCCGAAGAACTCGACGCGCACCGCCTTGTCCGTCTCCTCCGCCGGAAAAATCTCCAATACATCACCGCGCACGCGGAACGTACCGCGGTGGAAATCCATATCATTCCGGTCATACTGAATATCAATCAACTGCCGGATCACATCGTCCCGGTCCTTTTCCATTCCCGGGCGGAGCGAAATAATCATCTCCATGTAGTCCTTCGGGCTTCCGATTCCATAGATACACGAAACACTGGAAACCACAATGACATCGTTCCGCTCACTCAGTGCAGAAGTCGCGGAAAGCCGCAGCTTATCAATCTCATCGTTCCGCGCAGAGTCCTTCGCAATATACGTATCCGAAGACGGCACGTAAGCCTCCGGCTGGTAGTAGTCGTAGTAGGAGACAAAGTATTCGACGCTGTTTTCCGGGAAATATTCTTTGAATTCTCCGTAAAGCTGCGCCGCCAACGTCTTATTGTGCGCAATAATCAAAGTCGGCTTGTTCAACTGCTGGATCACATTCGCCATCGTAAAAGTCTTGCCAGAGCCCGTAACCCCTAGTAAAGTCTGGCATTGGTTGCCTTCCCGGAACCCTTTGACAAGGGTTTCGATTGCCTGCGGCTGGTCTCCGGTCGGCTGATAATCTGACACTAATTTAAACTTTTTCTGTTCGTTTTCCACTTCAATACCTCCCGATACGACTAGTATCAACCAGAAAATTCGTGTAATTTGAGGTCAAAATTCGTGTAATGGCCTTTATTTTTTTTAGTCAAAATGGCAATTACACGAATAAAGTCACTAAAAATATTTTTTTTGACTGGGCGTCACTTACCATAACGCCCAGTCATTCTTCAAAACAGAATAGCACAAAACAACATAATTATAAAGGTACAATCCTAAATTTTCTTTGTCAGCTTATGCATCTGATTGTATAAATATTCAATTCTTGCTTGCGAACATCTGTTCTTTTCTCATTGTAGCAAAAAAGAAATATAAACACAAGACCAATCTATAATTACTACTATGTTTTTAACAAAATAAAAAACCGCCTGCGTGAAAAGCAAACGGTTCTCTATCTCTATAACATTTCATTTTTTCCTTCTGCCTGCAAAAAGTTCTCTACTCTATTAAGAAATTCTTTTGCATTGCAAATCTGATTTTCCGAGTCCTCTTTTGATGCAATAAAGAAATCTGAGTAGTCACATTTTTCTCTAATGCGGTATGCACTGTCTATCAGTTTATATGTACCCCTATCGAACTTTCCTCCATGCACATAAACCTGATTAAAATGAGCAATTACAGAACTATGCTTCGAAGCATCAAAGCCTCCCAGAATATTTACCGCCCTAATCGCGTGAAAGATTGCATAATATGATCTGTTTATCGCAACCTTATAAAATCCTGACCGGTGATTGCTTACAGCCGCTTCCATATCTTCTTTGGCACGAGCGAAGCGATATTCTGAAAGAGTTTTTACATCAAGCTGCATACAGAACCACTCCTTCCTCGGACACATTTCTATAAAATGGAGAAATTGTCATCCACGTCATATATTCTTGGTAACTGACATCAATAATTGAAAAAACCTTAAAATACTTTATCGAAATATCCGTTGAAACATCGCTCAGTTTATCTTCAAACATCCTTAATTCCTGATCAGTTCCATCCACAAGAACCATAATATCTATATCCGACTCATCGGTAGCTGTTCCACGTGCAACAGACCCATATAAAATTACTGCTTTCAGTTTTTCTTGATATACTTTCTGTAACATATCTGCCAATTCCGTCAATATCTTTTTCAATTCTATATCCTGCAATTTTTCCATCCGTCTGCCCCACCTTTCCTAATTATTCTTAATAACATTATAACCAACTTGCTGCAAAAAAACAATGCACACAGTATTTTCATTTTTTGACCTGTTATCAGACCACTATAATCATTTAACATTTCTAAAAATATATAAACTTATTTCTCCAAAAAGAAGAGATAGCCTAAGCTACCTCTTCCTCCAAATACCATTCTGCAATATCATCCATCTCTGTCACATCCGAATAATCGTACACAATGATTACCGGCGCAGCTTCCTCTTTGCTTTCCTGCTCTGCATCATCTTCTGCTGTTACGCTTTCATCTTCTACTATAACAATCTCCTGAACACAATCTGCAATAATCGCCTGTATATCCGTATAAGTGTCCACCGTAATGATTGATTTTGAATGCCCCAGCGCAGCGGCTACCGCTTTCTGGTTTATATCATTCTTCATTAGAAGCGTTGCGTATGTATGTCTAAACATATGTGGCGTTATATTCCTTTCAATTCCCACCAGTTTCGTATATTTTTTCAGCATCAAGCGCATTGATTGCTCCGTAAATCTATTTCCTCTTCTAAGTTAGCAACCACCAGTTCAACTGGTGGTTTATTATTAGCCCTCCAAAGG